>CALJLD010000047.1 GCA_937982665.1 uncultured Planctomycetales bacterium | reverse complement strand
GCCAACTCGACGCGGAGATCGCCAAGATTCGCGAACGCGGCGAGCCTGTCTGGTTTGCCGATGTGCGTCCGGAGCCGGTGGCGGACGCGGAGAATGGAATTGCAAGCTACGTTCATGCTTGCCGTGCCTTGTCGGATGACGTCGCCAAGGCGCGCAATCGACAAATGCCGGCAACATGGACGTTCATCTCAAACGAGAAGGACTACGGAAGCTTTGGCCAACTCACGCCCAAACAACTGGCGGAAGTTCGTACCATGTTGTCCGAGAGTCCCCGCCCGCTGGCTTTTTTACGAGAAGCTTTGACGAAGCCCTTTATCCAAGTCGACTACGACTACGACACACACGTTCCCTTGAACGTCACACATAATGAGGTGATGACGTTGAGGAGATTGGGCGACAGATTGCGAGCAGAATCTGCGTTAGCTATCGCGGACTCCGATCTCGATCACGCCGCCCAATGCGTAATAGACCAACTATTGCTGATTCGGGCATTTCGAGATGACTCTGCTTGGTACTCGCAAATGACGAGGAGTGCAGATCTCCGCCACACAATGACCTCGCTGGCACACCGGCTAGGCGCGGGCCCACTAAACACTGAACACTTTCAAGAGATAGACGCTCTTTTGGCGGAGATTGAACCGACGTTTGATTTCCGCCCGATGTTGTTGACCGAACGTGCAAGATATCTTTCCGCGGCAGCCAAGATCGATCGGGCGACACTGGAGCAGTTCCAAAACTCTGGTTCCACAACACAATGGCTTTACGCAAATTTCGCTGCACTGCGAATCAAGGATCAACTGGAAATAATGAGGGTTTTCGACGAGATCATTGCCATCATCGATGACCCCTCGCCATCGGCGACCAAGCGGGCTGAGCAACTCCAGGAAGAGTTTGAGGCGATTTCCGAATGGAGTCCGTTAGCACGAGAACTTCGAACATTCCCAATCTATCGAAAAGTCGCTTTCAGCCTTCGTCAACAATGCGTCAGTGCACGAATCGCTATCCGTCTCGCGCAAATTTATCACGCTACAGGCGGACTTCCCTCAACTCTACAAGACGTGGCTGACGAGTCCCTACCCGCAATCGAAATTGGTCTTGTTTCGCAGCAACCACTCATTTACACGCCAATTCATGATGAAGAACTCGGCGACATGTTTGAAATCCGTGACGAGGGCGCGCGCGATCCGCTTTCTATTCGATTTGAAGCGATCCGTAACGACGGCAGCAACCGACGTTAGCTCAACTCATGCCGCCACCTGGCGTTGATGCAAAACCAGAATGGGCATGCAACAGCTTGGCGAAAGAAAGAAAAACTTGGAGACCCGGCTGAGTTTTTAGAGGTGGGTCAAAAAGAGGTGGGTCTGAAAGAGGTGGGATATTGCGGGAGGCCAGCGGGAAGCGCGAGTCACAGCCGGCCTTGAGTCTTCTACCTTTCCCTTCGTTCAGCCTGTGGTCTCCAAGTTTTTGGCGACGCGAGTGTCCGCCGTTTGCAGCCGCGGGTGGCTGCACCGTCTTCGCGCTACGGCGAGCGTCGTCAACATGAGAGTGCTGGGTTGCAACTCCTATGCCGCCGCGTCTTGAACTTCCAAAGTTTGTGTCGCTCCGTCTGCTTGCAACGCTATGATCACCATCTTGTTGCGATTGGCGAAGTCCACGACCTGGTCCTCGCCCACGATGATTGTCTTGCCGGCTTCCACGGCCAGCACGCGAGCGCCGGCGGCGGCCATGGTTTCCAGCGTGCCGCGTCCGATGGTGGGCACGTCAAACCGCATGTCTTGTTGCGGCTTGGCGACTTTGACGATGGTAAACTCGCCAGCGGGGCAAAGCTCACCCGCACGACGAATGCACTCGTCCGTTCCTTCAATGGCTTCAATTGCAAGAGCCGCCTGACCTTTGATGGCCACGCTTTGGCCAACATCCAGCCGTCCCATTTCTTTGGCCAGCTTCCAGCCAAACTCCACGTCCTTGAGTTGTCTGGTCGTGGGCTTGCGTCGCGTGAGCAATCCGTAATCCACAATTAACTCCGGCACGTAGTTGGTGGGCGGGCGAAACTCAATGCCGTGATCCGCAAAGGCGTTGACCAGCGTTGCCAACAGCGAATCGTCGCGGCGGTCTTTGCTGTTTCGCAAGAAGTGCGCGCCAAACGTTTGAATGGCTTTCCAATCAGGAATGTGTTTCAGGAACGCAAGCGGCTGATAGAAGATCGACTTGGGGATCTTGCCGGCCATCGTCGCTTGTTGCACTTCGTGCCGGCGAAAATACCGAATGGCGAACCCCAACTTGGCGGCGCCAATCCAGCGAAAGCCGCGACAGATCTCGCGCAGCCGCTCGTCCGCGTGTCCTTTCAAGCCCAGGCAATAGATGTCGTAGTTCAGCCGCTTCAACTTCTCCGCGATGCAAACCGGGTAGTCCCCCCAACCAGCGAGCAACCCGATCCGTGGCCGTCGCCGCGTGTGGGCTTCGTGCATTCGCAGAATGGAGGAAACTGACTTCATGCTCCGCAAAGTTCTTCGCTGTCATCTTTTTGCTATGCGGCAGGCCGTTGCTGATCCGACTCCGGCTTGGACTCGCTTTGGCGTTGCAACTCTTCCACCGCTTGCTGCAATTGTTTCAATTGTTGCCGCATCGTCGGCAGCTTGCTCAGCAGTGCTTGCTTGACTTTCTGTTCACGCTCGGGCGTCGCGGGAATTCCCAGCATTCGCGCGCCGGCAGGCACGTCTTGCGAAATCCCAGCCATGGCGGCCAGCACGGCACGGTCTCCGATCTTCACGTGATCGCGCACGCCCACTTGTCCGGCCATAACCACGTAATCGCCTGTGGTTGTGCTTCCGGCGATGCCCACTTGCGAGCAAATCAGGTTGTGCCGGCCAATGCGGCAATTGTGTGCGATCATCACCTGATCATCGATCTTGGTACCCTCGCCAATCACGGTTGATCCGTATGTACCGCGATCGACCGTCGTTCCCGAGCCGATTTCGACATGCGGTCCGATCTCGACATTGCCTAACTGGGCGGAAAGCTGGTGGCGGCCATCGGCCATGTTGTAGCCAAAGCCATAAGCGCCAATCACGGCGCAGGCATGAATGATCACAAACGGTCCAACGTTGGTGCCTTCGTACAAGACAGCGTTGGGAAAGATGGTCACGTTCTCGCCGATGCGGCTGCCAGCCATGATCCGCGCGCCGGAGTGAATTGTGCAGTTGTCGCCAATCCACACGTCGTCGCCAATCATCGCACCGCAATGAACGTTGACGTTCTCGCCAATCTTGGCGTGCGGTGAAATGTAAGCGTGAGGGCTGATGCCCACTTCCGGTTGTCGCCACGGCGGGCGAAATTGGGCAACAATTTCCGCGAAAGCCGCGTGCACATCCTCCACCACAATGCCGGGAAGGGGCGCGGGATCAAAGTCAGAGGGAACAACAATCGCTGCCGCGGTTTCCTCGCGCTTGAGATGTGCGCGATACAGAAACTCTTTATCGACCGAGTCCAGAAACGTAATCTGTCCGGCCCGCGCATCGCGCAGCGTGTCGGCTCCTTCGATAATTGTTCGTGGGTCGCCAATAACCTGTCCACTCACCAAAGCAGCCAGGTCGGCAAGGGTCGCATGCATCTCGGCATCCTTTCCGAGGGGCGTCAAAGTCCGTCAGTGATGTTGCGGGGATCGCTTTTTCTGCGCGGACTTTTGCGGCGACGATGCTAATGCTTCCACGTTTGCCAAACAAGATCGATCCGGTCAAAGCACGCATGCTGTGCGTCTGCACTGCTAGCACCCGCGGTTAACGCCACTTCAGAATCGGCTCCTGTGAACCGCCCTTGACGCTTTGCTTTTCGATTCTTAGTGTCTCGCGCGAATGTTCGATCGGCATGCGCAAACCTAGCAAACGTCTGACACAACGACACACCCGCGAACCACCAACATGAACGGCGTTCCTTATTCCATGTTTGACCCCCGCCCTGATGACGATGCCGGCGTCCCGCTGATTGACGTCGCGCGCGAGAACGGCCCGCTCCGCCGCGAGTTGGACAACGCCTGGCGGCAAGTTGCTGACTCCGGCCGCTTTGTCCTTGGCGCGGAAGTTGAACAACTGGAAACAACCATCGCTGAACACTGCCGCGTTGGCCAAGGCATTGGCTGTGCATCAGGCAGTGACGCGCTGCTCTTGGCGTTGATGGCCTTGGACATTGGTCCTGGCGATGAAGTAATCATGCCCAGCTTTACGTTCTTTGCCACGGCGAGTGCCGTTTGGCGATTGGGCGCGGTGCCTGTGTTTGTGGACATCGAACCGGAGCACTTTCAGCTTGATCCCGAAGCGATGGAGTCCGCCGTGACTCGCAGCACGCGGGCGATCATGCCAGTCCATTTGTTTGGGCAATGTTCGGATATGGGCGAAGTGATGAAGCTCGCGCGGCGGCACGGGTTGTTCGTGATCGAAGACGCGGCCCAAGCGATCGGCGCGGAGTACAATGGACATCGCGCCGGCGGCATTGGCGACATCGGCTGCTTCAGCTTTTATCCCACAAAGAACCTTGGCGGGTTTGGCGATGGCGGGATGCTGACAACTGATGATGAGCACATTGGTCAGCGGTTGCGTCTGTTGCGCGGGCATGGAATGGCGCCGCGGTATTATCATCGCGAGGTTGGCATCAACAGCCGCCTGGACGCTTTGCAGGCCGCGGTGTTAAACGTCAAATGGAACTACCTGGACGAATGGACGGATGCCCGCCGCAGCAATGCCGGTCGTTACGACCACTTGTTCCACGAGGCTCAACTCACGGATTGGATCACACTTCCCAACCAGCATGAGCGGTGCCGCCATGTTTGGAATCAATATGTGATTCGTGTTCGCGACGGGCAGCGAGATGCCCTGCGGTCCTACCTGGCCCAACGCAACATCGGCTCGGAGATCTACTATCCGGTGCCGGTGCATCAGCAGGAGTGCTTCGCGGCGTTGGACTATGCTGACGGACAACTCCCCGAAACAGAAAAGGCAGCAACCGAAGTCTTGGCGCTGCCGATCTTCGCAGGCTTAACCGCGGAAGAGCAAATCCGCGTGGTCTCAGCCTGCCGATCGTTTTTTGTTAGCCGCCACGCTGCAGTCGCCGGCGCAGCTTAGGCCGCGGTCACCGACAAGCCACACAATCGCCTTCGGCAGCGAACCGAATCGTTCGCCATGTGTCTTAGTCGTGTAATTGTGTCTCAGTGATTCACCGCGTCTCAAATTCGCAGGCTGATAGATTTGGGCTGGATGCATTCCGCGAATTGACAAAGTCTACTCTGCCGCACAAGATAACCATCTCGCCGCCCACACTTGTTCGCGGCGACAATTGGCCCCCTTCGTCTAGTGGCCTAGGACACCGGATTCTCAGTCCGGCGACACGGGTTCGACTCCCGTAGGGGGTATTTGTGTCGGATTTAGGGCCGGACGCAGCAGCCCCGTAAACCACTCCCATGCCTTGGTTTGCGGGTTTTTTAATGCGCTGGCCAGGCCTGAAGTCGCTGGAAACCTTGCCCTGCGTGTCGGATTCTGTGTAGGATTCTTTCGGATTTGGTCCTGACTGAACCCCCACTGAACCCTTGAAAACCGAATGGGGCTAGACACCGTGAAGACGACTTACAGAGGCAAGCTCCCGAAGCCCGACAGTAGGGGATATGTGCGCCCCGAGGTTGGCGGGATCCGCTTTACCGTGGGGCATTCCAAGACTGAATCACAAGGGGAGATGGAGCGCCGCCTCAAAGCAATCAGGGACTTGTTTGAACAGCATTGCAAACGCCACGAAACTGACAAGTGGCAAGACTGGATGCTTGGATACGCACGACAACTCGCCAAGGGTGACCGCACAGTCCTTTGGGAAGTTGGAGATGTCGATATTGGCGAGGAGTCAGTGCTCGTTGAAGAACTCAATGCATTAGGTTTCGAAGTTCACGTCAGCGACCCCGCATCACTGGCTCAGGGACGCCGAGAACTTGAGGAGTGGCTACACAAAGAGATTCAGGCCCAGGTAGGCAAAGCGATCGCTGCGGTAAAGGGACAGATGCATCGAGTATTTGGTCCAATTGCAAACAACTTGACATCAGGCATTGGTCACCCGGAGTGCTTTGAGACCAAGACCTTTCACGAGGCCCTTGTTGGTTTTGAAGGACATTTGAAAGCAACGGGTAATCGTGATTCGAATGACAACCTGAAGACCAGCGTGCGCAAGTTGCTGGACCGAGTGGGCTACCTCAAAAAGCACCATGCGGACTTGCCACTCTTTGAAATGAACCTGGCAACGCTCGAAGAACAGGCTGCGTACTGGCGGAACAGGCCAAAGACTAAGAAGGGCATTCGATGCAGCCTTGATCACGCACGAGATATGGGGAAAGTAACCGCACGCTTTCTGCGATGGTTAGATAACTCGCCCGACTTCCAGTGGAAAATGCCGAGGGGTGCGGAAAGGATCAAACGAACGCCAGTCAAACTTTCACAGGATGACAACCGGCAAGCGTTTCAAACAGTAACCAAGGAAACGTACACACCAGAGCAGTTGGCCGTCATTGTCAAGCACACCGATGACTTTGGGAAAGCTCTGATTGCGGCTTGCGTGAACTGCGCCTTTGGTCAGTCCGAAATTGGTCAGTGGCCGACAAGCAAGTTCGCCCTGTTCACTGTTCATCCCCATGCCCAAAAAGTTGGAGTCGAGTCAACGTCAGAAGACAGTTGGATAGTAGGGCCGAGGCCAAAAACAGGGGTATATGGCGAGCACCTTCTTTGGCCGGAGGTAGCCAAGGCCATCGAGCCGTTCCTTGATGAACGGGACGTACTTCCGATCACCAGCAAAGGTACCTGGTGGTATCGAACACACAGCAACAATCCTCAATCCAAGTTTGCCAAATGGTGGAAAGACCTGTTGGATAAAGTGTGTAAGAAACAGGCTTCATTCCCACGCCTTCCGTTTGGTTCGTTGCGTGACACCTTGCCCAATGTCCTTCGGGCAAACTTCAGTGATGAAGTGGCGAGTATCGCCTTGCAGCACGGGTCACTTGGCGAGGACGAATTGCTTAAGTGCTACGCCAACGTCCCCTTCAAAAAATTGTTCAACGCAACACGGGAAATGCGCAAGTATTTCAAGCCGCTATTGGATGCACTCTGAAAATCTTATCCCGCCGTCTCGTAGTTCCGTCCTCGGTACGAATCGGGAACGTTCCAATGTTGTGCAGAGAGAATCAAACGAGAAAATTGCTGGAAGCAATTGGTAGGCCATCGGCGCTTCAGAACTATCCTGGCGGTACGATGACCACGAAAGAAACGGCTGCCGTTGGATGTTGCAGAGTCCAAGCAATTATTGCAGCGTCGAAGGAACCGTGAAATGCCAGCTTCTTGCTGGAGGGATGATTTAGCCGCCACGGCAAGCACCGCCACCAATGAATCATTTCTCAAAAAAGATTGACTCCATTGATGGACCGGATATTATTCGCTTGGCGAGTCCAAGTGGCTTGCCCCACCCGTTAGCGGTCCCTGCCCCGCCGCTGGCGGGTTTTTTTTGCGCAGTTTGGTTCTCACCGAACCATCTTGCGAATTCTTCCGGCCAGCCAACGGTCGGCGGACGATGGAATCAACAGACGTTTAGCAAGTTGGCTTCAATAGAGGCATCTCAACTCATAGTCTACTAGGGCGGACGTGCGTTTGGTGCGATCCGGTGACCTGCATCACTCATTGAAGTTGGGAGCGTCGGCAATGAAATCCGCATCCAAGCTTGGCGGTGGCTGGACGTACTATTTTAAGAAAAGGTTGGATGCCGAGCGCTTTTACAAGCGACGGTTTATCGAAGCCACGACTGCGGAGGTCTACCGAGACAACGATGGGACAGGATACGAGTGTTTTCTGCCGAAATACAAGAAATCAGGCTGTGTCGTAGAGTTTGCGCAGGATCTTAAGCTTAAGAATCAAACTAAAGACCCAAGGGGAATAATAATCTGGCAGCGAGTGGATGAGACGGGTCACACTCGTGTGGAAGTACGGATTCCTGCCACTGAATTGAAACCGTTGCTTCAAGGAATTGCCGAACAATTCCCAGACATGTGGGAGACGTTCCTAGATTGTGCCTGCGAGGCAAAGATTCAGCACAATCAGGTCAGCAAGTCTGGCGAGTCTAGTGAAGCGTGACGTTGAGCCTGCATCAAGTGCTACAGCGTTGCCTTGAACGGCTCACCGCTTCCGCCCGCCCGCCTCACCAAGCCTGGCAAGCAGCGGGCAAAGCATCAACAGCGTCTCCCGGTCAGCATTCTTGATCAATTCGCCGAATAGCCTATCCGCCCGACTTTTCAGTGCGGCTTCCGTGTCCTCCGGGCCTTCTGTTGGAAGCAGTTCTTGGACGCTACTGTCCAGTGCCTTCGCCAGACGTGCAACGAGATCGATCCCTGGTGCTGCACCGCCAGACTCAAGCCGCCCGACATACGACGTTGTGATCTCGGCTGATCGTGCCAACGCCGCCTGAGTCATTCCACGAGAATGCCGCAACTCCCGCAGTTTCCCTGCGAAGTGTTGCACGATCTCGTCATGTTGGATTCTGGGTCTTTTCTTGGCCATGCGCACTCTCCCGTTATCTGAATCGCCAGAACGGGTGTGCGACGAATATCTACAAAAGTGGCTGTCGATAGGTACAATAGTGATTAAACGCTTGGAGGCATCCATTCGTCACGACCACTAACGCCGAGGGGGCTGGAATGACAACCTGGCATTTCCACAAGAATGGTCAGCGGTTTGAGCCAGTTTCAAGTCAACAGTTGAAGAAGCTCGCCGCTTCTGGCGAACTGGCCGCAGACGATCTCGTTTGGAAAGAGGGCATGCCCGAGTGGGTGGCGGCAGGCAGGATCAAAGGGTTGTTTCCAATGGCCGCTCCCGTCGAAGGAATCAGAGCCCCAAATCCAGTCGTCAATCCTTCTGCCGGACCGAATACCCCTCAAGTAGCAGCGCCAATACCAGAGTTGCAGGTGGCAAGGGGAATCAGCCGGAGCGGAATCTTTCTTATCGCCGCAGTTGTACTGGGAAGCGTTGTGATCATCAGCGTTGCGGCTGTAGTCTTTCTTTTCAGTGGCGATGAGATCGATTCGCCAACTGCCAACTCGAACAATTTGACCGCCGCAGATGATCCAGCGCAACCGAACGACGACGGTTCGACCGCATCATCAGCCCAAGAGGCGATCAATGAACTACTCAACTTAGAATTGCCTCAGGAATTGGCTCATCGCACTACCTACGATGTGCCATTGTTGGCATTCCAGGCGAAGATGAATGAGCGGAGGCACGAATCGTGGAGCAAAGGCCCATTCCTTCACTATTCCCCCACAGGTCGATTCATATACACCGTGTGGCTGGATAGCGAGAAACAGTCGGTGATGTTGTGGAACGCTTCAACCGACAGTGAAATTGAAGCGAAAGCAGCCGATTGTGATTACTTCTCATATCCAGCATGCTTCTCCGAAGATGAAAACAGCATTGCATGCGTTGACGGTGACTACTTGCGAGTCTGGAACTTGGAGTCGAGTCCAGCTTCGTTACAAGACAGCTTGCTGATCACAACAGAATCCAAAGCGCAGGAAGTTTTCTGGACTGGATTACGGTGGTTTGGCGACACGCTCGTGTTGTCAAACCGAACAGGGTTTGGTGACCGCTTCTTTCAAACTGTAAAGATAGACGATGCTGGCATTACG
Organism: uncultured Planctomycetales bacterium; assembly: GCA_937982665.1. GTDB lineage: Bacteria > Planctomycetota > Planctomycetia > Pirellulales > S012-138 > CALJLD01. The sequence continues at coordinate 2,237 of CALJLD010000047.1, read as the reverse complement.
CAATCGGTCTTCAGAGGGTTTCGCACCAACACAGGGGGCGATAGGTACGAGACGTTTGATGCGGTTGTTTCGCCAGACGGACAGTACATTGTTCGGGCCGCTCGAAGCTGGGACGACGCCAACTTCTATGTCTTGGTTAGTGACTTCAAAACAGGCGACAATGTTGCTTCGATGAATCTTCGGGACACCGGCTTTGCAAGCCAGTTCGAGCCAAACCCGCTTGCTGCCGCCGTTGGATCAAATGCTCCCACGAACACGCCAAGTTTCGAGCAGCCTTCATGCATGATGTTCTCCCCGAATTTGAGTCTTCTAGTTCTAGCAACAAAAAAGCGAGATCGGGCAGGTGTCCGTTCGGCCGTGACATACAGCGTGGTACGGACGGACTCGTGGAAAGTCGTTTGTGAGATCTCCCCTCCAGAATCTGTAAGCTGTGTTCAATTCTCCCCGAATAGCCAACTTCTCTGCGGGCTGCTTTCAAAATCGACTCGAACCGCTCGTGGAGAACAGATAAGCAAATCAATTGTTATTTGGGATGCCCTCACGGGTGAAACTAAACACACTTTCGGAGCAGCCGAACGTCCTGCAACATCGCAGGACGGCCTTCGAGTCGTCAAAAGTGAGAATCTTCGATTCGTTGGAAGCGATGATACAATCGCCCTTGCTGAGTTGATGGATGGAGGCTGGGACAACCAAGCAAACGAATCCTTCGTGAACTTTTGCTTTTCATCGTGGTCACTGGAAGGCGAACGAAAGCTATTCGCAACAGGCCGAGCGGTCGGCAATGCACGTTATTCTGCGGAAGCACTCCCCATTTCGCCCAAGGGGAGTCTGATTCATGGCCCACGCATGGAAGTTTGGCACGTTGAGCATTTGTCGCAGCTACAAAGCGAGATTGTGTTAGGCGACCAAGATTGGAGATCCGGCAATCATGCTGAAGGCTTCGCACACTACAGCAGAGTTTTGAAGGACGGCTTGGCGTGGAAGACCGAATGGATGGTTCAGGACGACATCCCTCGTCTTTGGTCAAGGTGCATCGACTATTTTGCTGAGTCGAATGCAACAGAGAAAGGGCGAGCGCTTATCTCGTATGCCATTGCCATCGACCTTGCCATTGCTCCCGAAACCGATGAAGGAGCGACCTTATTGAGTGCATTCAACGACGAACTTCAACAGGCTAGGATGGTGCTGCAAAACGAAACACAGCAGGCCAATGCGGAGCGCCTATTGGCAATCCGGCAAAAGAACCAAAGCCAGAGCATCGAATCCGAGAGTGTGACAAAAACAGAATTCGTCAATTCGCTGCGGAAACACATGGCCCGTGGCCGCATCGACTCTTCGCTAGTGTATGCCATTTTTGAAGACTACTCGTACCAGGACATTTTTGGTCAACCGGATTCAGATATGGAGTGGCTAGATCATCAACGGCTGTACACGTACCAATGTCGTGATGGTGCGGTGCAATTGACAATTGGGGCGCAAGAAGGAAGCATTGTAATCGTTACGGGTCTAGACACCTTGTAGAAGGGCGTAGCCGGACCAAGAAGTCTACCTTGGTCTCCAGATGGTTGGCTTAAAGCTCTCAGCAGCATCCTGGCGTACTCTCGTCGCCACTCGCCTAAACAACTCGTGAACCTCGCTCGGCTGAAACTCCCACTGGCGGAACAATGAACGAACGCTGTGCAAGTGGATCTGCCCGCCAAGCTCGGCTTGGGCTTCGAGTTCATCCCTCAGGGCATCGTGGATGATGGCGGCGAGGCGAACAGTGGATGTTTGGAGATAGCTCATTGAAAACCCAGCCGCATAGACTCCGGAAGGAGTCCCTGTACACCCAAGTCTCCCGGTTTTTTCAAGACAGTTGTTTGATTAGAAATTTTGCAACAAGTTTTCTTCCAGACCGTTGGCGATCTCAATATTCCTCAGGCAACAGAATCGTCGTTGCTGCACGATGCCCCGAGTCATTTTGCATCTCAGTGATCACCCAAATGCGGGTTCCGCTCGCTGTTCGGTAGGCAGATAGAATTCTACTGCCATCTTCAACAGCCTTTTCGTTTGCGACTGAATCTTCTGGGCAGACATCACCCCAGTCACCTGAGGCATGTCGTTGGAGAAAGCTCAATGCTGTTTCACCAGCGCTATTGATGGCTTCGAGGGCAGCAGGTGTTGCAACGACTTGGCCAATCTCAAATATCGGATCACACATTTGGTCGTACCTCCGAAGCAAGAAGGTACAAAGTTTC
>CALJLD010000046.1 GCA_937982665.1 uncultured Planctomycetales bacterium | reverse complement strand
CTTGAAACGGCACGCGCATTCGCTGTGGCAATGCGATTTCTTGAGCCGAAGAGTGCTCACCTGGAAAGGCTTTCGGCAGATCTTCGTGCTGGCGTTCCTGCACGTGGAAACACGACAGGTAATACTGTCGCCGGCGACATATCGACCGGATGCGGCTTGGGTGGAGGCGCAAGCCACCATGTTCGTGGATCAGGCCAGGGCAGACGGCTTGCGGGTGGCGAGAGTGATGCACGACCGAGACAAGATGTTCTCAAGCGCGTTCGATGACACTTTGAAGCGCAAGCGTGCGAAGATTCTGCGTTCGCCGTTTCGTTCACCGAACATCAATGCCTACGTAGAAAGGTTCGTGCAATCGATTAAGCAGGAGTGCTTGGACCATTTCATCGTGTTCAGCACGCAGCATATGGATTATCTATGTGGCCAGTATCTCGAATACTATCACACGGAGCGGCCCCATAAGGGAAAAGAGAACGAACTGCTGGTTCGATCTGACGTGGAAATACCTGCCGACAGAGATGACGAAGAACTGCCGACGCTGCGTGAAATCCGCTGCCGCTCACGGCTTGGTGGACTGCTGAAGTCGTACTCGCGACGAGCTGCTTAGAGTTGGCAGGAGCAGCTAATTGGTCCGCCTGCATTCGCAAGTGGTAGTGCTGCGCAACAACAGCGGCGGCACGGGTTTCAGTGATTCTTTCCAGGAATCACTCTCTGAATTCGCGCTTCGAACAAACCGCTGTGGCAGTTTCATCGCGTCATTCGCAATCAATCGCTCGCAACATCATTTTTGCACGGGACGCCGGAAACTCTCGCTCTCGGCGTTGTGCGTTAACCAGATTGTCGCGCGTTTTCCGCGATCTGAAAGAGCTCCCCGGGCACAACCCTTTTCATAACTCTTCTCTGTTGGCCGAAATCCAGAAACAGAGTTGAGGCAACGACTTACAAATTCCGAGTCCGTTTCGGTCCCTGCTGCGCGAAAGCAACCCTTTACGGAAGATCAGGGCTTGGTTAACAGCAAATGCGATTTTTAGAGAGCGCGAGAATATTCCCTGTTTGGGTTGAAGGCAAAATCAGTTCATGCCCGCAGAAGACAAAGAACCTGATCAGGCAACCACCCGAAGGTCAGACATCGCCTTGTTTCGCGTTCCAGACTTGCATCGTCGAGCGTAGTCACATCCGACACGCCGGCCCGGCGGCAGCTTAGAATCGTTAGAACGTAGAGCACACGAGCCACGTCTCGGGGAAGTTCTCCATCGCTTGTGAGCGATGCTTTCGCCATGCTTTTAATCATTTGCAGGACGCCAACACAATCGGAGGCTCGTTTGATCGCGTCCAGAATCGTCTTCTCACGAAAGTCGCCGAGGAGGCGCATCACCTCATTCGTGGTCATCTTTCCGGTCTCTGCAAATGCATCAAGTTCGGCGGAAAGCGGCGTTGACAGTTGATGCTCCAGAATCGCGCGCAGATCGTCTGAAGACCATGGAACAGTATCCAGTTTTGACGGATCCATCAAAGCCCGAAGTATGTTCTTGCTGTAATGGTCTGTCGTCGATGGCAAGGCCATAGCATGCGAATCCTTTATGGATTACTTCCGGGGAATTCCGAGGGACGCAGTTTTCGACCAAGCGTCTCTCGCAGGTCTGCGATTTCCTCTTCAATCAACGCGTCGTCATGTACATAGCGTCCAACCGCTGCACGGAGGTGCTTGGCGAAGCAACGCTTGGCGTTCGCCAAAAGGTTGATGGCTTGGCGTGGCGTTTCCAAGCGAAATTGAGCAACAATCTGTCGATAGTCAGCTGGTGCCGAGTCTGTCTGTATCGGATCGACAACCCGTAGACGGAAAACCTCCCACATCACAGTATTACCGTTTTCCTGACAATCCACCTTCATCAAGTCAAGGGCATCGCTAAGAACCTGTTTCACCCATTCCCGATCGAATTGGTCTTCAGCTTCGTAGCCAGCGTCGGTCGCTAAGTCTAGCGCGTCCAGACAAACGGCCCGGGCGCGAGCCGCATACTCTTTCTTCAGTTTTGTCAGAGTGAAATTGCAAAGTGATTTCAGCAGAAAGCTGCGGAACTTGCCTCGACCTTGGTCGGCTTGGTGAACCAGTTGCCTTGCCAAGACTTTGTCTGCGATGAAGTCTTGCAAAAGATCCTCTGCCAAATCCGGCGGGATGCGGCGGACGGCAATCAAAAAAGTTCGCAGGACGGGAAGGTAAATGACAAGCAGTTCCTCCAACGCTTGCTGCCGCGTGAGGTCATTTGAGGCTCCTGCCCGTCCGACGAGAGACCAGTGAGTCTCTGGAAATTGCAATGATCTCTTTCGCACCGCCATGTCAGTTACCTTGCAACCTTGCCCCAACAACCAGCTCGTCCACTTAGCATAAGTCCGCAAGGTTGTTAGGGGAACTTTGCATATGCAATTCTCTGAAAGTATAATGCTCGTCCATAGTTATGTGAATCAACCAGTATCAGCCGCGGGAACTGCCTGGGAAACGCATCCGCAAGCTATCCCTCATTTTCTTATGCGATGAAGGTGTAGGAACTCGTCGTGCCAATTCTCTCTTCTGGACAAGTTGTGCGCGACACCTACGAGGTCGAACGCCTTTTGGGCGAGGGTGCGTTCGCAGAGGTCTACCGCGTCAAGCATCGCTTCATGGGAAGGCAAGCCATGAAGGTGTTTAAGGCGGCTGGCGCAACACTCAAGGAAATTGAGAGTGATATCGCCGAGGCAGTCTTACTTTCCGGGATTAAGCATCCCAACATTGTTGAGGTTTACGATGCGAACATACTCGAGACGCCCCAAGGCAAGTTTGGCTACTTCACGATGACTTTTGTGCCGGGAGGCACGCTCGAACGATACTGGCGGTCATTCGGAAAAGAGTTGATGCCGGTCGAGCAGGTTGTGGAAGTCGCCAAGCAGATTTGCCGAGGGTTGGCGGTTGCCCATTCGGCGTCACCGCCGATCGTCCACCGAGATATTAAGCCACAGAATGTTCTTGTTGGTTTTGGCAGCGATGGACTACACGTCCGGCTCAGTGACTTTGGTCTCGCGAAAGCTGTAAATCCCCTAACTTTGGTTGTAAGTGCGAAGGGGACCCTTGGCTTTAAGCCACCCGAGTCATTGGAGAATGTCGATTCTTGTGCCGCCGATATTTGGGCAGTTGGGACAACGCTCTATCTCCTGCTAACAGATGGCATGCCGTTTCCGATGCTCGGCCGGCGAGATATCCAAGACGCGAGCCGTTTTCTGCGCCCCATTCGGCCATTGAGCATCTACAACGCGACGGTCGACGCTGGCTTGGAGTCCATTATCTTCCGCTGTCTCGCTGCGTCCTCCACGGACAGGTATGCCGACGCCGGGCAGTTACTTTCGGACTTGGACAAGTGGGAACCAGGTCGCATGCCAGTTGGTACGTCGGCCAGCCAATCCAAGCGCGGCTCGAAGACGGCTATCGGGGAAGGATCACCGCATGATCTGAAAGTCGAAGCCAAGAAAGCGCTTGAGGAAGCCATGGAGGTTGCAAAGAACCCCGCGGAACTGACCAAGGCCGCCGACCTTCTAGAAGAAGCGATCAGCAAGAACCCTGCTTTTTTGGAGCGTTATGAGTCACAGTTGAAGCTGTGGAGAAAGGGAATCATGCACGTTTCCACGGCCCAGTTGCGACGTACTCAGTGAGGCAAATTCAGAAAAAACCAGATTCTTGCGCAACATCGGATGACCTGGCTAGTAGTAATGCATGTCACAGGAATTCACGTGCTCAATTCTCTACTGAATTGTCGTTGTCGCAACGATCCCAAAGCTGCGGCCCGGTTTTGAGAAAGGCCCAAACCCGATGAAAGTAGCCTTCGCCTGCCCTGGCTGCAGCAAGAGCCATAGGGCTCCGCCGGAATGGCGCGGGAAGCGGGCGAAATGCGATGATTGTGGCATGCGTTTTGTTGTGCCTGAGATCGGACTGCTGTCAACCGATCAGCTGCAAAACAATCAGCCGCAAAACACTGCCCCGACTGCTGTAGCAACTCATTCATCGCCAACGACATCGAATGCCCGTCTTGATGCAATAAGTCCGGGAACTGATGTCCAATTGCATTCGCACCGCGACACGCTCCAATTTCAATGCGAGGTATGTTCCAGCACGATTCACACGCCGAGGGCGCGCGTTGGAAAACTCGAAAAATGCCCACAGTGCTCTCATCCGTTCATTGTTGAGAGCGAGACAGTTCCGTTTTCGGGACAGGATTCAAACGGAACTGCCCAGCAAGAATTGACTGAGACGGCTCCCTCGCGTCCTTCAGCGGATCATTCGCTGGACACAGAACGGCAAGCGGCAGAAGATCGCGTGCGGCAAGCAATCACGGAGCGGGAGGCTGCCGAAGAGAGGCTTCGAAAAGCAGAAGCTGCGCAAAAGACTGCCGAAGAAAAGGCACGAAGAGCCAAAGCTGAGGCCGCAAAGAAGGCTGCCGAGGAGAGAATACGCAAGGCACGAGCGGAAGCCGAGCGGAAAGCAGCCGAAGAGAGAGCTCGCAAAGCAAGAATTGAGGCCGAGCAGAGAGCGGCCCAAGAGAAGGCTCGCAAAGCTGCCCAAGAGAAAGCTGCCGCCGAAAAGGCGCGCAGAGCAAAAGTTAAAGCAGAACACAAAGCCGCCGAAGAACGGGCGCGACAATTCAGAGCTGAAGCCGAGCGGAAAGCAGCCGAAGAGAGAGCTCGCAAAGCTAAAGCAGAAGCGGAACGTAAGGCTGCCGTAGAACGCGCGCGAAAAGCCAAAGCCGAAACTGAACGCAAGGCCGCAGCGGAGCGAGCCCGTAAAGCCAAAGCCGCGGCCGACCATTGCAGAGACTGTGAGCCACTGCTGCAATTGGCAACTTCACACATCTATCGCAACAACTTGTTTCGCGTTCTCGGCTTGCCTGTGGACTCCACATCGAGAGATGTTAAGCGACAGGAAGACCGCAGGAAGCTTCAAGAGAAATTGGGCATCGCCGCGGCCGATGGACCCAATGGACCGCTCGCGCTAACACCACCTCCGAGCAATGATGACGCGCGTCTTGCTGTTGAACGCCTTAATCGACCGTTGGATCGAGTCCTTCACGAAGTCTTCTGGTTATGGCCGACCAGCCAGAATGGGACCCCAGACAGCGCAATTCGGGCAGCCGCCAACGGCGAACTCGATCAAGCGGTTAAACAATGGGAACAGGCCGCCCAGGTGGGTCAAGATGAACTGGCCATTCACAATCTGGCGATCCTCGACCACATGACGGCCCTGGACAGAGAAATTCATCCGTCTGTGGCGAGTTCGTATGCGAGACAAGAAAATGACCTCGACGTGTTGTGGTCGCGTGCATTCGAAAGCTGGAGGCGTGTGCTCGCCGGTGAGCAATTCTGGTCGGCGCTCAAGGCACGCGCGCGAGCAATCGATGATGTAACACTCACCACCGGTGTCGTGCGGCGAATCCGCGCGACTTTGCCGATGGCGATCCTGTTGATTAATGCCCGCCTGGCTTGCACCGCTGTTGAACAATCTGACCTGGCTCTAGCTCAACGCCACATCAAACTAATGCGAACCTCCGGCTTCGACGATCACTTCGTGGAAGAAGCCGTGCGAGAAGCACTTAAGCCTGCCCGCAATCGAATCAAGGCCGCCACTGACAATGCAAGTGATGGCTGGAAACAGGCACCTCACCGCGGCAATCAGTATGTGCGCGAGTGTTATGCTCAGGTGAAACATCTGCTGAAGATCGTTGACGCGCTCCTTCCAAACGGTGATGTCACCCGTCGCGCTATTCATGACACTGTTGCCGAGGCTTTGCTCCAGGGGCAAGTCGCGTTTGGAAACAAGACGAATGACTGGGCCGAGTGCGTCGAATTGCTGAGCTTGGCGCAGGAACTCGCTTGCGGTGATTCCACCCGCTCCAAATTGTCTCAGAATCTCGACATTCTTCAGCAGAATGCTAAAGGCGGCAACGATTGGTATACGCGAGGATACTGGGATTTGCCGGAGGATACGGTCGCTGAACTTGAGGAAGCTCGCGCTAAGGCCAAGTCTGGCGATCTCAAAGGAGCGCTGCAAGTGGTGCTCGTCCTGGATCGCGCGATTGGCAAACCATTGAAGCGATGTGTCGCTTTGTGCCTTAACGGGCGTGGTTGGCAAATCGCTCGGGCAGGCATGGATGAATTCACCAGCCCTACCAGCAAACTAAGGAATTTTCTGGAAGTTATCGGCCGTAGGGGCTCCGTTTCTGCGCCTAGCCCGCACATGTCGCCCTGGCAACTTCCGGACTGTCCAAGCTGTGGGAGAAGCAGCTATACAAGTTGGGCAAACGGAGAATACAACGGCCAGCCCTTCTGGATGTGTAGTACTTGTTCCGCATCGGACGACGAAGAGCGCGCCGCCAAAAAACGCAAACTCCAGAAAAAGATTAGTGAAGGCTTAGAGTACGTCCTACTCGCCGCTGAGTTGGACGAAAGTGACCCTGGCATCCGCAAGGATCTTAGCGAGTTCGAGAAACTTGCCCGTGAAGTCGGCGCGCGCGTGCCAAGCACAATGGCGTTGAAGGAACGACTCATCGCTAGGCCAAACAGGGGCGTGCGCCACTACTTTGAATCGAACAAAGCGGACCAGCTCTGCTACTTCTGTCGTGAAAATGCTCCGGATGATTCGTGCCAAATCAGGCTGCCGATGTGTGGCGACGCACGCCCGGTCAACCTGTTGTTTGGAGAAGGCACTAAGTACCGCTACGGCGATTTAGTCGTCCCGCGTTGTCGCCGGTGCCGTGATGAGCATCGGGAATTGCCTGACCGGACCGAGCAATGGCACGACGCACGCCTGGCAGCGTCGGACTCTGGACACTTCCCCAACATCATGGAGGAATTTGCATCGACTGGTAAAGTTGCTCGCGAGGCTGTCGCTGCGGTTTCACAGAAAAAGAAGGAAGCCACTGACGCGCAAGCTGGCGTGGACAAGGCATTTGCCATTGAAAAGATTTGTGATCAGTGCCGCACGAAGAAAAGGCAGACCGATGGCTGTCTCTGTCGTAAGTGCGACCGCGACGTCTTCAACCTAAGTGCGCCATCAAAGCTTGGCATTGCTGCCATCATTACGGTTGCGTTGATTTTGGTTTTCGCCTTCGACAGTTTCCCTGCAGGCGCGGGTGTCCTTTTCAGCGCTGTGGTGTTGACGGTCGTTCTAATGCTGAGACAGTCGCAAAGGCGCCGCGTGTTGGCAAAGAAGCGGCAGGAAGAAATTGCACAGCGCTGCAGCGCCGCGAAACACAGAGCCGACCAGGCAATGGCTGCTCTTGCGTCGGCAGAGGAAGCCGCCCAGGGGCCGGTCATGGCTCACGAAGATGCCAAAAAGAAACTCGAATCTGCTCGACAATTGGCTATCGCCGAGTTCGAAAAGGCGCATCCGAAGCCGCAACTGGGGCAGGGAGTAGGCCCGGAATCCAGTTACTCGGCTTTCGAGCGGATCGTTGAACTTCGCGCCGCAGGGTGGTTTTTTGGGCATGAATGGAATGGGGATCGCCAAGCAGGCAGCGACCGTCCGGTCAATGTCATTGGATTAGTCGGATCTGAGCCGAACGTCGTCGTTGGGCGAGTGTTTGTCGGTTGCCCAAAATGCGATAAGCCGCACAGTGTTGCGGTGGAGAATGCCGCAGTCAAGGTTAGGTGCTCATGCGGAAATCGTTTCACGTGCTTCGACGGCAAGCTAAAGGATCTCAGCGAGTCTGACCGAATGTCAGCCCGACCGGCTCGTGGACGTGACGGCATTCGAGCATTGGCGAAGCATCATGATCGTGAAGAAATGATCGACTGTCCGATCTGCCAGGTCAGTGTGAAAGCGAAGAACTTGGTACGCCACTTTGATCAGAACCATCAAGGACAAGACGTTCCTGACATCACGATTAAATAGGCGTGACAAGACCGCCTTGTCGATGAGGTTGAACAAAAACTGAGGTTGATGGAGACACGATGCCTTTGGACCAGATTCCGTGCCCAAACTGTGGACCGTTTGAATAGCCGCGGATAGTAAGAAAAAGAGCTGGAAAGTGTCGCTCAATGGAGTTCGCAGTTCGCGTTAAGAAGTGAGAATGTGCAACAAGTTACGCACCGGCGCCAGCAACCCTTGCAAAGTGAATTAGCTATCGATCATCGGGACCAAGAGCATGAGTGACAAAGTACCAGCGGATGAACCAAAGGTCGGAGCTAAACGCAGCATGCTTGATTCGATTCGTCAGTGGTTGTTTCCGCCAGAGTTTCGCATTTCTCCGCCATGCCCCTCACCTAATTCGTCGCAATCAACTGTAGAGGAAGCGGCCACGATTCCTGACGCCAACGCAGAGTTGCCTAATACTTCGCAATCAAGCGCAGAAGGGACCACGGTTCCTGACGCCAACGAAGAGCCGCAAACGATCCCCTCAACCGATGGCCCTCCAGCGAATCAACTCATTGCCGAAATTGCGAGTTGCCTCTGGTATCTGAAGACGAAGCACTTCAAGAAAGCTTGGGGGAATGACGCGACTGACGATGGCGACACCGATGAAGACCCCCGCGTGCGTCGAGCGATTGGTCGGTTGAATCGAGGGATTGACGCTCTTAAGGACAACGGCATCGAGATCGACGATCCGACAAACAAGCGATATCCGCCAGGCGGTGAAGGAATGATGCGTCCGCTTCAGTTTCAACCTACAGCTGGCCTAACGTGCGAGATGGTGACCGAAACTGTCACTCCGATTGTCTACCGAAACGGCCAGCTTGTTCAACGCGGTGAGGTCTTCGTCGCAGTGCCTCAGGAAATACCGCAGAAAGAGCCTCAGTCGGCGACCGAGGGCGATGACGAAAACGGTAAGGCCACCAAGAATACCGCGCAGCAAGGCCAACCGGCCGTTGCCGATCAAGACGAATCGAGCGTTCCACCGAATTCGGCGCCAGAGTCGGCCGAAGTGTCGTGCGAATCGACGACCAACAATGCAGAGAGTCATGCTGGGCCGAAAGACGACTTACCGACAGATGGTGAGCCATGTGACCATGAGCCCAAAGTCGCCTCGGAGGGCGATCAGTAGTCAGCAACAATAATCCCCTGCTTGGGAGCAATAACAATGCAACGTACAACAATTGATTTTGGTATCGACTTGGGAACCACCAACAGCACGATCGCTGTGATCGATGGGATCGATGCGAAAGTGATTCCCAACAAGTTCGGTTCCACGATTACGCCGTCAGCAGTGTGGATTGACAAGCGCGGCAGCATTCACGTTGGACAGGATCCAAAGCAAAGAGCGTTGATCAACGATCCGGACAATGCGGACGTTGAGTTCAAACTCCGCATGGGGTTGGGTGCCGAAGGTAAAAAGAAGTTTTTGCAGAGCGGGCGCGAGATGCTTCCAGAGGAATTGTCTGCGGAAGTCCTCAAGTCGCTGAAGACCGACATTCAAACAAACATGGGCGAAGAACTGCGCGCCGCTGTCATCACCATCCCGGCTGCGTTTGAAAATCCACAGACCAACGCCACTCAAAAGGCCGCCAAACTGGCTGGTTTTCCGCTCAGCCCGCTCCTGCTGGAACCCTATGCTGCGTCATTGGCCTACGGCTTTCAGAACGAAAGCGATAACGTTTACTGGCTCGTGTACGATTTCGGCGGCGGCACATTTGACGCCGCCATCATGCGTATACGCGACGGCCTCTTTCAGGTGGTCAACCATGACGGTGACAACTTCCTCGGTGGAAAGCTGATTGATTGGGATATTGTTACCAAGAAGTTGCTGCCTGCTGCCACAGGGCAGTTCAATCTGCCTGACTTTCGACGAGGTAGCCCACGCTGGAGGAACGCGCTTGGGAAAATGAAGTACCACGCCGAGCAAGCGAAAATTGAGGTCTGCCGGAGGAAGGCACCTGGCGAGATTTGGATCGAAGGGCTCTGCGAGGACGACGATGGTAAAGAGGTCGACTTTGGCTACTCGCTCACTCCAAACGACGTGGAAGAGGTTAGCCGCCCGTATATCGCAACGTCGCTGGCACTCTGCAAGAAAACTCTAGAGAAGGCAGGGCTGACAGGCGCGAACATGGAACGCATCCTGATGGTTGGGGGGACGACACTCAACCCTTGGATTCGCGAAGCAGTTCAGTCTGAAATCGGCAGCCAGGTGGAGTTCAGCATTGATCCGATCACCGTGGTGGCCCGCGGGGCCGCGATCTTTGCCGGCATGCAAGAATTGCCGGCAGACCAAACGGCTGTGGGGCCGCGCGGCACATGGCAAATTCAGATCGAACATAAGCCTGTTGGCAACATACCCGATCCGGACGTTGGAGGGCGCGTCGTCGCTCCCGAAGGCCAGGAAGTGGAGGGTTGCACTCTTGAGCTCGTGGAATCGAAATCCCAGTGGCGTTCCGGTCGAATCACACTTGGCGCCGAGGGCGTCTTCATGACGCAGCTCTACGCTGAAAAGAAACGACGATGCGAGTATCTGATTGAACTGTGTGACGCCACCGGTTCAAAGCTTCCAACGTCGCCGGAAACCATTGCCTATACGATCGGCACATTGCCCGATGAGCATCCACCGGCGCCAATGACCATCAGCGTTGGTCTCGCCAACGGCAGCGTTGCCACATACATCGCCAAGGGGCAGTCCCTTCCTGCGCGAAAATCATTAGACCATGTAACAGCCTTCTCACTTGCCGCTGGTCAGGAAGACAACGAATTACGAATCCCGCTCTTGGAAGGCGAACATGCACGAGCCGAACGCAATCATGGGATTGGATCACTTCTCATACGCGGAACGGATATCCGGCGCGATCTACCCGCCGGCAGTGACGTTGAGATCGCTGTGATTATGGACCAGAACCAACAACTCAAGGTGCAAGTTTTCGTGCCGTCACTCGACGAGGATTTTGAGATTGAGTTTGATCCGCAAATGAAGCACAACTCGCTCGACGCACTTCGCGATGAAGCGAAAGAGCAGAAGGCGCGACTTGCCAAAGCGCGTGACAAGGTAGGCAATATTGAAGCACTCAAGGCGACGGATGTTCTCACTCGGATTGAAGACCAGGAATTGGTCGAGAATGTTGATGCACTTCTCGACGCTGCGGAGGATGATCCGGATGCCGTCGCTCAACTGGATCGTAAGTTGCGCGAGCTGGCAGCGTCCGTTGATGACATTGAGGATTCCGTTGAGTGGCCGGAACTGCTTGAGCAGGCAGAACAATCAAGGCGCTCGACAGATCAAGTCGTAGAAGAGCATGGTGATTCCAGCGACCGAAATAGGGCGCGCGCCCTAAATCGGGAACTTCAGCAGGCGATCGACGCGGGCGATCCTGACTTGGTCCGACGATTTGTCGATGAGCTTGGCACGCTTGCGTTTCACGTACTTGATCGCCAGCCGGGCTGGCATGTTGCGCATTTCAACTGGCTTGTAGAGCAATTGCAGTCAATGCGAGATCCCAATCAAGCGGAACAAGTTATTGGTCAGGCTCGACGGGCGATCAACAACAATGACGTCGACGCCCTCAAAGCGGCAAATCGACAGCTCATGACGCTCTTGCCGGGTGATGTTCAGGAACAATATCGGCATGCAAATGTTGGCGGAACCGTCACAAGAACTTAATGCCAAAAGGGTTTGCTTCTCTTTCGACAGTTAATGGCAAAACTACGGAGTCAAGAATATGCAAGCCGCGAAGCACAGAACAGCTGATGCAGCCTCGGTGCAAACAAATGCTGCCCCATTCGTAGGGCGCTCGTTGGCCACGGCTAAGCTTCTGGCTCGTAAGGGCCGGTATAATGAGGCGATCATCCTGATTCACAAAGAATGTGACTCCCAACAATGTTCACCATCCGAATCGCTTGACCTGTTGGCCCGCATCTATGCACAACAAGGCCGTTACTTGGAGGCGGAATCGTGTTGGCGACAGGCAAAGCACTTGGATGGCGACAATCCCACATACGATGATGCGCTGAGTCGGCTTCGGCGCGGCCACCAAAACTCAGGTCGTTTTGTTCAAATCGCCATCATGGTCATTGCCGGTGTGCTAGTGCTGCTGTTTTGGCAGGCGGCTCGGGTGCACTCAGAGCGACAAGTTGCCGCCGCGGCATCGCTCACTGCGATCCGCGGCGATATTTCAGTACTACGCGACGAGACGCAAGAAAAGACAAACCAACTTGGCGCGACAGCAGGTGAGATGCATGGCGTATTGATCGGCCTTGAGTCACAACTGCAGCAGCAGTCCAATGCGCTCGCCACAACAGTGGAATCGGGAAGACAACGCGGAGAGCAGCTCTTGAACATGGAAAAAAGATTGTCGGCTCTTCATAGAGAACTCCAAAGCAGTGAAAGCCGCCAAAGCGAACAGACCGCAAAACATAGCGAAATGCAATCCCATCAGTTGACGGAACTCAAAGCATCTCTCCTTGAGGCCCATAGCGACTTGACAGGTGTAGGCGACACACTCGCGGCCTATGGGAAAGAGCTCGGTCGAATCGAGAATTCCATCGGGAGCCGTCTGCAGTCGCTACCAAAGTCAGCGGATCTGGCAGCACTCAATGAGAGTATGGACTCGAAGGTCGAAAGCCTTGAAAAATATGCGACGAACCTCGGAATGCAACAGAGTAATGAAATCGAAGAGCTCAAGGCTTCTGCCATGGAGTTACGCACGTCGATGAGCGCGGTTGATGCCAAGCTCAAGGAGGGTATCGCGGAATCGAGCAGTCGTGATACTGCCCTGCATAAGGACATACAGTCAATTGGGAACCATCTGGCTACGATAGAAGCTTCGGTCACGTTGCTACAGAAACAGCTTGCCGAAATGGCCTCTGCGATTGAGCGCGAGAAGGACAAGACCGAAACAGACAATCCGCCAGATTCCGTCGATCATGGAGACAACTCAGCATCGAAGGATGGAGTCAAACTCGAAAGTCGTTAAGCGACATTGGCTCTAGGTGGCTCACAATCGGATCGCGAATACATCTCTTACTTGTCAAGATTGGCAGGCCAGTCGAACGACGACGCTCACCAGACGAATCGATCCCGTATTCGCATCGACCGCGCTGCGGCGATCCATGGAATTCCAACGTGACAGCGCATTCGATAAGGAACAACTCCGCAAGCAGGACCACTGGTGTGATGCCCACGCCAAACCGTTTACTAGACCTGCGCACTCTTGCCCGCCACGAACTCTTCGATTTTGATAACCGACCGTGAGATGCCGCGCAAAGGAGGTGTGGTGTTGCGATGGCGTTTGAAACTGCGTCATCGCTCCTGGCTTGCGCTCGAAGTAAGCGAGATTGTTCGTTTGGCTACTGAGCGCATCAGCGGCAGCGCGCTTATCTATTTGTTCCGTAAAGGTTTGCCGCATATTTGCCCTCCGTGAATTGCGGCCTACAAAAATTATTACTTACCGGCCACAAACAAACCAGTCAGTGCGAAAAAGCCGCCGTTCTTCCACCGCGGTAAGGCGAAAAAGCGCCAGAAGGAACCATGGTTCGATTAAATAGCGTTTCTTCGCATCTTCGCTCAAAGGGCCGCAATACGCCGAATATGCTCACTTGCCTTGCACAGGAACTACCAGCTGTGCGCGAAACGGATGCATCAACGAACCGGTCAGTTCTGATCAACATCCAGGTGTTCCAGCCAGCGAAGAGAGGTTTCAAGCCCGGGTGAGATCTCGATTGCTTTCCGAAATGCACTGACTGCTTCTTCTCGACGATCCAATTGGAGAAGCGCTTCCCCTAGGCTATCCCAACCGTTGGCATAGTGTGGATGGACACTGACGTTCAATTGCATCACGGTGACGGCGAGTTCAAGCTGATGCTGCCGAATTAGCTCGTAGCCAAGTGCGTTTAGCTCACTCTTGGCTGAAATGAATTCGTTTACTGGCATTGCAGCGAAGTCTTGGATTGCTTGCTTGGCCGCAGCAGTCTCTCCCGCGGTCAACAAGTGTAAGACATCGTGCCTAAGAGAACTTGGTGAGTAATCGAGGATGGTTTCGAGCGCGACATCCCGATTCGCAAGGTATGCCTCAAAAGTCGGACGTGCCGCCAATCGTGGCGTAGCTTGCTGTCGAGTATCCCGTGGGATCGCACTCAACTGATAGTAATCGGGCGCAATGGAAATCGTCACCTGTGAGTTTGGCAACACAGCGTGCACGTGTCCCGCATAGCCGTTGTAGTATGCAGAAGAAGGTTCACCGACGAGGATTGCCGAGGTGAATTGCTGAAACCAGGCAGTCAACATCTGGCCCGCGGAAAATGTGCGACGCCCGATGACGACAAACAGCTTTCCCGGCTCATCGATTTCACGCGTCCTAACAACTTCACGGATGATCGGGATACCGAGCGTGCCTTCCCCACCAGT
The DNA here is from genome assembly GCA_937982665.1 of uncultured Planctomycetales bacterium. Classification (GTDB taxonomy): domain Bacteria; phylum Planctomycetota; class Planctomycetia; order Pirellulales; family S012-138; genus CALJLD01. The sequence goes on along the minus strand of CALJLD010000046.1, from coordinate 2,322 downwards.
GTTGTTTCGGATGTCGATTACAGTCTTGGACGGCAATTGCTCTCGCGCGAATGCCATGGCTTCGCGAAACACTTCCAATGCTGTGGGTCCGGATGCGCGATTCTGTACCTGATCCCACTTGATGTAGAGCAGATCCTCTTTGGGCAAGTATTGCCAGAAGTACATCTGCTCGAAGTTCGATTGATACAAAGGGGCCGCGGACGAAGCCAAATCGCGAGCATCAATCCAGTTGGCCGTGTACTCGGGGCGAAAGGCTAGGAGATGCTCTCGTGGCGGATCCGGCAAAGCCTTGATTGTGGTCGTGAACGTTTTCCCATCCTTCTCGACGACCAACTCGCCCTCACGAAGATCCTCGCTAAGCCCAAGCGCATGCAAGACTTCAATCCGGTTCAGAAGGAAAGGTGCTACGGCGCCAATCCAGTTATCGTTATCCCTGGAAATCAATGGCGTCGCACGGCTGAGTGCCTCATGTATCGGCACACCGCCGATCTGCATGACACGGCCACCGACGATTTCGGAATACGCTTGGTCAGCCGCTTCGATGTAAACTTCCGTGCCATAAATGCCAAAACGACATGGCAGTACATGAAAGCCGATTCCGTTGGCAGCGTATAGTGGAAGGCTTGTGTGCCCGTCTCCCACCAGCGCGAGCAGCTGAGCAAAGCGTACAAGTATTTCGTGGCTAGCGAGTTGCGGAATCTCTTCCTTGATTCCTGCGACTGCAGCGTGGAATTCCGCTTCTGAAAAACGACGATACGGCTCGGGATGGAGTTCTTCAATTTTTCCAATGAGGAAGTCCAAGTCTGCGCGCCATCGGCCAACGTCAGACGACGAGATGGGTGACGTCGAATACTCGCGCGCCGGACGCTCGGGACTATTCGCGTGGTCACCGGGATGCTGACCACAGCACGGATTAGCCACGTGAAGAAGAAGTACTAAGAGCGCTGACGCAAAACAACTCCGTCTGGGCCCATTGTTATCGTTGTTCATGTGCAATCGACTCCAAGGCTCTGAAATCTCGGTACAAACACTACCAAGCCCCATCTTAGCTCATGCCGAAATCGCCTTATTGAACGCTGGAAACCTCTATCGAATTGGAGCCAGATCGTCGCAAACTTCGGGGAGTCTTTGCAAAGAACTTCTGCACGCTCCGTGTTAGATGACTTTGATCTGCATATCCAGCCATGGCCGCAACTTCAGCCAACGTATGGTCAGTCCTTGCCAGCAGGTGAAATGCATACTTGGCCCGCATGCTGCGGGCGAACTCGCTAATTCCAATGCCGAATCGCTGCCGAAATGCCCGTGCCACATAAACAGGGTGCAGTCCGGCTTCTCTGGAAAGGTCCCGCGTAGTTGGGGGGTGAGAGGGAGCCTCCCTTATCCGTTGGCGAATTCGTCGTAGCCAATGTGGCAATTCAGCCGGGCGATCTCTCTGTGACGGCGCTGAAACGTTCGCGATGAATTCCAGCACTGACAATTCTAAATCGATGGAGGAGTCATGGTGCCGAAGAGAGTCAATTAGCTTCTTCGCAGCTTGCGCAATTCCCGGGAATTCCCAATATGCCCGTTCGCTCGGTAACTTAGTCCCCGCAGAAAATGGTTCCTCATTCAGAATGATTAGGAGGCAACGCGATGAATCCCGAAACGTCAAATCATGCTGGTCACAGCTGGGAGAGGTTCGGAGCGTTCCTGCGGTAACAACTCTCGAACGACCACAATCTCGTTCTACGAATGAGCCCGCTTCTAAGAAGCACAAATGCGATGCGTCATGTCCGTGCCCTTTCAATGAGGTCTTACTTGGGATTTCAATACGCTCAATCGAGAGCGCGGACGTTCGCCATATCATTCCGGAATCTGTCGAGGGGTTTGTCATGTCCAGTCGAATCTGATGGCTCGCTCCGAAACCAGCACTTCGGTTGCTTCTATTGAGAACAGAAGAGCTTGCCGATCCTATTCCGCAACTCCACGATTGTTTGTAGAGAACTTAACACGGCCCGACTCGAATATGGCAAATCGGCTAACCCATGGTTTCAGTGAGGCTTGTGCGCGACGCGACCATTGATTCCGTGGTTTAGCGAACAAATAGTACAGTGCACGTCTTGCGATCCGGAATTCATGGTAGTTGCATTCAATACCGTTGTCGCTTCTTGATTCTCGGCCCCGAAAGCGAATAGGGATTATCCGGCGAAACAAGCGAATATGGGTTGCTGGAATCATAAGGAGGTGGTGCCACTTCCAGGTTCGGACTGCTCGCTGGGGTCATCCCGAATTGCTGTTCCAACCGCAGAAGTTCCGTCCCCAGCTTGTTGGCGATGGCCACCT
>CALJLD010000045.1 GCA_937982665.1 uncultured Planctomycetales bacterium | reverse complement strand
CTTCACGTGCGGCCTGCACGGCGGGCAGCAAGAGAGCGATCAAAATGCCGATGATCGCAATCACCACCAGCAATTCGACCAAAGTAAAACCACGCTTCTTCATGTGGGGATCCTTCAGAGAGTGTGTGGGGGGCCTCAAAGCTATGAGGCGTGATCGAACGATTTCGATTTTGCTGCGGCAACAACAAAATCAAGCATGATTCAACAACAGGTATGACGGATAAGTTCGTTTTTTTCAATAATTAAATTTTTATTTCTTGTCGCTTTGTATTCCAGGGGGGGGAGTGTGCGCAACCTGTTTTACATCATTTAGTTATGACTTGGTCGGCTTGGGTGGGATTTCTTGCCCCCGGCCATACGGCAAGAATCATGTAAAGAAAAAATTATTCGTTTTTTGAGCGGATCGGTTTGCCCGCAAAAAAAAAACCGGCGAAGCACAGTGTGCTTCGCCGGCAATTTGCATCGTTTGACCGCAAATTGCGATCAAATGCGGCTCATTTTCTTAGAAGGAGCGGACATCAACCGAGACACCGTCACGGATACCGTGCAGGTCACGGAAGATGTTCAGGTCCACGCTGTTGCGGACCGGGCGTACAGAAGCGTCACCCAGGCAGAACATGGTCATCTGCGGGTGAGGGCTGCTGAACTGGAACCAAGGCGAGTTTCCGCCATTGCTGACGCCGTCCCAGATGGGATAGCCGCTCCACATGACCTGAGCACAGATCCAGCTACCGGTGGCGAACCACTCACGGTTGTTGATCTGCCAGCCCATGTATTCGCCGATGGCCAGCGTATTGGCGGTACCATCGAGGATCTGGCCGATAACCTTACGGCGTTGCTGCGTGAAGATACCTTCACGGAAATCGCCGAAGGAAGCCGACCACATGTCGATGTTGTTGTAGCCAGTACCGGCACAGCCGATGTAGGTGTTCAAGCCAGGCAGGCCAGGCGTAACGCGCCAGGCGGAAAGCCAGAGCGAACCACCGCTGTGATAGACGCGGAAACGAATCCGCTTCCACGGAGCTTCGTGGGCGGCCGGATCGACCGACGGGCACACGTACTCAGCGTAAACTTGTTGGGAAAGCGCCCAACTGGCGTTGGGAACCCACCAGTCCGGACCGCCACCGTTGTCGTTATCCGGGTGATCGGGATCAGCCCAGGTGGGGATGGCGACGGCCAGTTGCGAGGCCATGTTCTGCTGTTCCATATAGGGTTGGCTCAGCGCGAATAGACCGTTGGAGTGGCCGGCTTCGCCTGTGGGCAGGAAGCCTTGAACGTCATTATAGTTGTGGAAAGCGATGCCCATGTTGTGCAACTTGGACAAGCAATCCGCACGACGACCCGCTTCACGTGCGGCCTGCACGGCGGGCAGCAAGAGAGCGATCAAAATGCCGATGATCGCAATCACCACCAGCAATTCGACCAAAGTAAAACCACGCTTCTTCATGTGGGGATCCTTCAGAGAGTGTGTGGGGGGCCTCAAAGCTATGAGGCGTGATCGAACGATTTCGATTTTGCTGCGGCAACAACAAAATCAAGCATGATTCAACAACAGGTATGACGGATAAGTTCGTTTTTTTCAATAATTAAATTTTTATTTCTTGTCGCTTTGTATTCCAGGGGGGGGAGTGTGCGCAACCTGTTTTACATCATTTAGTTATGACTTGGTCGGCTTGGGTGGGATTTCTTGCCCCCGGCCATACGGCAAGAATCATGTAAAGAAAAAATTATTCGTTTTTTGAGCGGATCGGTTTGCCCGCAAAAAAAAAACCGGCGAAGCACAGTGTGCTTCGCCGGCAATTTGCATCGTTTGACCGCAAATTGCGATCAAATGCGGCTCATTTTCTTAGAAGGAGCGGACATCAACCGAGACACCGTCACGGATACCGTGCAGGTCACGGAAGATGTTCAGGTCCACGCTGTTGCGGACCGGGCGTACAGAAGCGTCACCCAGGCAGAACATGGTCATCTGCGGGTGAGGGCTGCTGAACTGGAACCAAGGCGAGTTTCCGCCATTGCTGACGCCGTCCCAGATGGGATAGCCGCTCCACATGACCTGAGCACAGATCCAGCTACCGGTGGCGAACCACTCACGGTTGTTGATCTGCCAGCCCATGTATTCGCCGATGGCCAGCGTATTGGCGGTACCATCGAGGATCTGGCCGATAACCTTACGGCGTTGCTGCGTGAAGATACCTTCACGGAAATCGCCGAAGGAAGCCGACCACATGTCGATGTTGTTGTAGCCAGTACCGGCACAGCCGATGTAGGTGTTCAAGCCAGGCAGGCCAGGCGTAACGCGCCAGGCGGAAAGCCAGAGCGAACCACCGCTGTGATAGACGCGGAAACGAATCCGCTTCCAAGGAGCTTCGTGGGCAGCCGGATCGACCGACGGGCACACGTACTCAGCATAAACTTGTTGGGAAAGCGCCCAACTGGCATTAGGAACCCACCAATCAGGCCCACCCGTATGATCGGGATCAGCCCAGGTTGGGATGGCCACGGCCAGTTGCGAGGCCATGTTCTGCTGTTCCATGTAAGGTTGGCTCAGCGCGAACAGACCATTGGAGTGACCAGCTTCGCCTGTGGGCAGGAAGCCTTGAACATCATGGTAGTTGTGGAAAGCGATGCCCATGTTGTGCAACTTGGACAAGCAATCCGCACGACGACCCGCTTCACGTGCGGCCTGCACGGCGGGCAGCAAGAGAGCGATCAAAATGCCGATGATGGCGATGACCACCAGCAGTTCGACCAAAGTAAAACCACGCTTCTTCATAGAGATCCCCTCGAAGAAATTGATGTTTCGGATACCCCACAAATTGACTACCGCGGCAACGGCAAAAAGCAGATAGTTTCTACTATACATGCTGCAGCATTATGGTTCGCAGGAAAGTCATTATTTTTACTAAATTCAAATATCCAACTGCATGGATGGACGCAAGTTATTTCCCTAGAGAGAATTGTGTAAACGCGCCTGTTGGGACTGATCGGGGGAAATCGACAAGTTAAACGTCGTTCCCAGCGGCGGCGTCTTACAAGCTGCTATCTCTCAGAGCTCGTCCAGTCACCGATTCTGCCAATTCGGTGACTCCCCCTGTCGGGCCGGTATAGATCAAATTTCCCCCATCGGATCCGCCGCCAGGACCGAGGTCGATCAACCAGTCGGCCGCGCGAATCAAGTCGGTATGATGTTCGATCACAAGGACTGTGTTCCCCAGATTGACCAGCCTGTGCAATACGCCAAGCAACCGGCGAACATCATCAAAATGCAGACCGGTTGTGGGTTCGTCCAAAACATAGAGGGTCCGGCCTTGGCTTGCTGCCGCTAATTCCGCGGCCAACTTCACACGCTGAGCTTCGCCACCGGAAAGGCTCGTCGCAGCCTGTCCAAGCTGCAGATAACCCAGGCCCACGTCCTGCAGGACCTCCAGCAACCGATGGATCCGGGAGAGGTTGGCAAAGAACTCGGTCGCCTGGTTGACGGTCATCGCCAGGACATCGCCAATAGATCTCCCCCGATAATGCACTTCCAAGGTCTGAGCGTTGAATCGCCTACCCAGGCAAGTGGAACAATTCACAAACACGTCCGGCAGGAATTTCATCTCGATCTTGATCTGCCCCGCACCATCGCAGGCTTCGCACCGGCCGGCCTTATTATTGAAGCTGAAGCGTCCTGCTTTGAAACCTCGCAGCTTAGCTTCCTTTGTGGCTGCAAAGATCTTGCGGATCTCATCAAACATGCCGGTGTAGGTCGCGGCATTGCTGCGCGGGGAGCGACCAATCGGCGTTTGGTCGATTTCGACGATCCGCTCAAGTGCCTCAACCCCCAGCAATTCTTCAAACTCCGCCGGCTTGGCTGCGGGATGCCCAAGCGCTTGTGCCACAGCCGGGGCCAACGTCTGCATGATCAGCGTGCTTTTTCCCGAGCCGGAGACGCCGGTCACGCACGTCAGCGTCCCAAGCGGAATGCTAATGTCCAGGTCGCGAAGGTTGTTTGCGCTTGCGCCGCGGATCTCAATGGTCCGCGGCTCATCAATCGGCCGCGGTTCAAGTTGCTGATCGACGCGGAGTTCGCCGGAGAGATATCTTCCGGTCAAAGACTGAGGTTGCGCCGCGATTTGCTCAGGCGTTCCCACCGCAACAAGTTCTCCGCCACTCCGCCCTGCCCCCGGGCCCAGGTCGAATACCCAGTCGGCTTCGCGGATCATTGCCTCATCATGTTCTACAACCAGCAGCGTATTGCCTTGGCGTTGCAACTCGCGAAGTGCTCTGATCAAGCGGGCATTGTCCGCGGGATGCAAGCCAATCGAGGGCTCATCCAGTACATAGCAAACCCCCACCAGTCCGGAGCCAATCGCGGTGGCCAGCCGTACGCGCTGCACTTCGCCGCCAGAGAGTGTTTGTCCGGCACGCCCCAGCGTCAGGTAACCCACTCCCAGTTGATCCAGGAATTGCAGACGGCTGATCACATCCGGCAGCGCGCGCTCGGCGATTTGCTGCTCTTTTTCGTCGAGCGACAAGCCAGAGAAGAACTCCGCGGCATCCGTGAGCGGCAACGCGCAGATCTCGTGAATATTCTTGCCGTGCAAAGTGACGGAGAGCGCTTCGGCACGCAGTCGTGCTCCCCCGCAGTCTTCGCAAGTGGTTTGTTCTTCACCCGTTGTGCCCAAGCCTGTGCAAGTGGGGCATGCTCCGTACGGACTATTGAAACTGAATGTCCGGGGCTCAATCTCCGCGATGCTGACATCAGGGCAACTGGGGCAGGCAAACCGAGTGCTGAAAATCGCGTCGTGCCAACCGCGGTCGCCATCAGGCAGTTGATAGTTGAAACCAATCACGCCGTCGCCGTGTTTGAGCGCCAACTCAATCGATTCCGCGATCCGCGGCTGCGGTTTGTCACGAATGATCACGCGATCGACTATCGCATCGACGTCATGCTTCTTGCCTGGCAAGATGTCCGGCAGCGCGTCGACATCGTAGACCTGGCCATCAATCCGGGCGCGAACAAACCCCGCCTTGCGCATCTTCTCGATTTCGTCCGCGTGCTTGCCCCGCCGGCCACGCACAAGCGGCGCCAGAATCATCGCTTTGGTCCCGGAGGGAAACTCGGCCAGCCGCTCGATGATCTGTTCGCGCGATTGTTGACGAATCTCCGCTCCGCACTCCGGGCAATGCGGCGTGCCCAGTCGGGCCATCAAAATTCGCAGGTAGTCGTAGATCTCGGTAACAGTGCCAACCGTGCTCCGCGGCTGAAGGTTGCTGGAGCGCTGATCGATCGCAATGGTTGGCTCCAAGCCTTCGATCAAGTCACAGTCTGGCCGTTCCATTTGCCGCAGAAACTGCCGCGCGTAGGGGGACAAGCTCTCAATGAATTGCCGCAGTCCTTCGGCGAAAATCGTATCGAATGCCAGCGAACTTTTGCCTGACCCGCTGACACCCGTGATGACAACCAGTTGGTTGCGGGGAATGTCAATGTCCAGGTTCTTGAGATTGTGGACGCGCACGCCCCGCAGGCGAAGCATTTGTGCGGCGGGTGTTGTCTCAAGACTTTCGGCTGCTGTCATCAATTCATGAGCTTTGAACGATTGCCACAATACGGGAAGCACGTGGCAACTTGATTGGGGCTAGAAGCCGTCGCGCAACATTTCCCATGCCGCGTTGCGGCCACAAGCGCCCATCACTCCACCGCCGGGATGCGCGGCCGCGCCACATAGATAAAGTCCAGTAACCGGCGTGCGATAATCGGCCCAGCCTGGCACCGGCCGCAACATGTAGAGTTGCCCCAATGTCATCGCTCCTTGGAAGATGTTGCCGCCGGTCAAACCGTAGACGCGTTCCAAATCCAATGGACTGAGGACTTGCCGATGAATCACCGCTTGCGGGACATTCGGTGCGTATTGGCCAACAATCTCAAGGCAGCGATCCGCGAATGACTCCTTGATGTCGTCCCAGTTGCCTTCGCGAAGATTGTATGGCGCGTATTGCACGAACATGGATAACACATGTTTGCCATCCGGCGCGAGCGTGGAATCCACACTCGTGGGCATTGTCATCTCCAGCACAGGCGATTCACTCGGCCGGCCATACTTTGCGTCGTCGTAGGCGCGTTCCAGGTAGTCCATGTTTGGCGAAACGTGCATGGTCCCGTGATGCTGCGGACCCACGCCCGGCTCATCAATGCAAGAGAACCGTGGCGGCTCGCTCAACGCCAGGTTGATCTTCAGCGATGCCGACGAGTAGTCGATGCGTTTGATGGCCGCGAGAAAATCCTCAGGCAAATCGGTCTCTTTGAGAAAGCGCTCGAACGTCCAATGCGGATCAATGCTGGACGCCACGCGTTTCGCCGTGAGTTCCTCTCCATTCTCCAACGTCACGCCGGTGACAGTGCCGCCGGAAGTGTTGATGGCGGTCACGGACGCCTCACGGCGGATGGCGACATTTAAATCCCTGCATGCGCCTTCCAGCGCATCGGCCAATCCGCCCATCCCACCTTGCACGTATCCCCACACACCGCGCGCGCCACCGGCTTCGCCCATCACGTGGTGCAATAGCACATAAGCGCTTCCTGCCGATTCGATCGACGTGAAGCTACCGATGATCGCGTCCGTCGCCAGCGTCGCTCGAAGGGGTTCGCTCTCAAACCAGCGCAGCAGGATGGGCTTGGCCGCGCCGCTGAGCAACTCGATCGCTTCAGGCATATCAGCGCCCAAAGTTTTGAGCGCGCCCATCAATCTCCAAAGAGCCTTGCCATCGCGAATCTTCTTTCCCCAGCCGACTTTTCGCCAGGAGGACGGCAGCGGCAGCGGATCAGTCGCCGTCTCCATCAGCAGCGGCTCAATCACGGCTGCCGTTTTTTCTAAGAGAGCCTCGTACCGCGGATAGGCCTCGGCATCGCTTTCGCTGAACTTGGCAATCTCCGCGCGCGTGCGGTTCTTGTCAGGCCCCATCAACAGCGAGCGGCCATCAAGCGTGGGCGTGAATGACGACGGGTTCCGCGGCAGAATGGTCAAACCGTAGTCATGCAACCGCAAATCCTTGATGATGGACGGCAGAAACAGGCTGATGACATACGCGGCCGTGGAGACCTTGTAGCCGGGCCAGAGTTCCTCGGTGGTGGAGCAACCACCCAGCACGTGCCGCCGCTCCAGGACGCAAACTTTCTTGCCAGCTTTGGCCAGATAAGCCGCGGCCACCAATCCGTTGTGCCCGCCGCCGATGATGATGCAATCGTACATGCAGTTCTCGCCGTCTCCTTGAGTGTCGAGTCCGTCAGGCCGCTGTTGTAAGATAATCGCCGCAACTTGTGCTAGGCTTCGCGGGAAACTGCCGCAAAAAGGCAGCCATTCCGCCATCTCGATTCAGATTCTTATCGCCATGTCACTCGAACTTCGCCAGCGGATCTTCGCGGAATTGGACGCGTTGACGCTGATTGACCCCCATACGCACATCAATCCGCATGCTCCGGCCGCGCGCGATCTGGGCGACATCCTCGGCTATCACTATTACACGGAGCTGGCCCACTCCGCTGGACTGCCGCGGGAACAGATTGAGGAAGAGGGTTTGCCGCCGCGGGAGAAAGTTCGCCGCCTGGCCGATTTCCTGCCCAAGCTGGACAACACGATTCAGCATTCCTGGCTCATTGAGATGGCTCAACGATTGTTCGGCTTTGCTGACGACCGCGTGACACCGGAAAATTGGGAAGCTATGTGGGATGCGGCCGCGAAGAAGATGGCTGCGGACGATTGGGAAGAGACCGTTCTGCGCGAATCCAAGCTGGAAGCGGTCTTCTTGACCAATGACTTTGATGATCCGCTGGAGGGTTTCGATACTCAGCGGTATGTGCCCTGCCTCCGCACGGACGATCTGGTGTTTCACCTGGCAAAGCCGAAAGTGCAGGAGCGTTTTCAATCGGCCAGCGGCGGATCACACGGGACGGCGGCCAACCTGAGAGCCGGGATTGGCAAGCTGTTTGAACACTTCACTGCCCACAACGTCAGGGCGTGCGCAATCTCATTGCCGCCGGACTTTGCCCCACGCAAAGTGAGCAATGCGGAGGCGGACCGCGCGCTTTCCGCTATGGCAAATTCCGGCAAAACCTTGGATGCTGATCACCGCGCGACGTTGGCTTGCTTCTCATTCTGGACGTTGGCCGAGTTTTGCAGCGAGTTCCGGCTGCCGTTCGACTTAATGATCGGCGTCAATCGGGCCGTGTATCCCGGCGGCGTCTTTCAAGGGCAAGACTTGTTTGACAGCCGCGTCTCGCTGATTCAATACCGCGAGTTGTTCAACGCGTTCCCGCAAGTCACGTTTCCCGTCAGCGTGCTGGCCAGCGTGACCAACCAGGAACTGGTCGCCTACAGTTGGATTTTTCCCAACGTGATCACGCATGGGCATTGGTGGTACAGCAACACGCCCAACTACATCGAAGGTGACACGGCCGCGCGATTGGAAGCCGTGCCGCGCACCAAACAGATCGGCTACTACAGCGATATGTACAAGTTGGAATTCGCGCTGCCGAAATTCGCCATGTACAAACGCTTGCTCTCCAAGGTCCTGGCGGAGCGATTCATCATTGACCGCGGCTGGAGCGAAGAACGCGCGCTCGAACTTGGCCGTCAGGTGTTGCGCGGCAACGTGGAAACCACGTTTGGCTATGCGTAGCGCATTTGGCAGCACGGTTTGTCCTCAAGATGCGGAAAGCGCCTACTGACCACTGGGATCCGGTGCGCGGATCGGCCCTTCTTCCACATGCTTGCGCAGGATAAACAAGACGCCGATTCTTGGCGGCGTATCTGTTTGCAGGCCGCCGAGGGCTTGCAGTTGCTTGAGGTACTGATCAAAGTCCGCCGTTGAACGATCGCGGCCAGGCTCGCGTGCGGGTGGTTGGGCACCTTCATGCGGCTGGAGTACGGGCGGCTGGAAGAATTGCGCCCGAGCCCGGCTTTGCGCCTGATTCTCACGGTCGGCATTCTCGGCGAGTTGCACACCGAGCACGTCCCCCAGAGATAGACTTTCGATTTCCTGCCGACCAAGGCGCCGATAAAACGCACCCGATTGCGACGTGGCGATTGGCGGCTGCTCTGGTCTCTCCCCGGTTTGCTGGCCGAGAGCACCTTGAGCCGCGTTTGCCTGGTCGTCGCCAACGCCTTTGCTGTTTGCATCTTGATCGGCAGAGCCATCCGCAGAAGCCTGGCCAGGCGGAGTGTTCGTTTGGACGATGGTGTTTGCCGCGTTGCCTCCGCCACCGCCGAGACCGCCGCCCCCAGAGCCAACACCGCCTAAGCCGTTGCCCACCGCGGGACCTGCTTCAGGCACATTCGCCGCCGTTTCCTTCTTGCCTCCGGCTTGCCGGGCAATGTAATCGCGGATCTGGATTCCAAGTTCACGGTACTTCTCGCTTGGGGCGTTGGAGTACCAATAGGAACGGAACCCGCGACCATAGAACGGTGTTCCCAGCACGCTGTCGGCAAAGTCTTTGTATGCGGCGAAACTCGGCGTAGCGGATTGCATAGCGAGCAGCACTCGATGCAATTGCTCAGGCTCAGCCTCGACGTAGACAAGTTGCACGTTGTCCAGTTTGGCTGCGGAATCAGCTTCCGATTCTGCATCGCTTTGCGAGTTATCGGCAAGCCGGCTTTGTGCTTGAAGTTCATCGTTACCGCGTCGCCCTCGGCCGCCGACGCCACCACGAAATCCACCGCTGCGGCTGTTGTCTATTTGCGATCCCGCCAGGCCTTGCGCGTTCTTGTTTTCGTCACGCAGCCGGCTTTCGAGCTGTTGATCGTCCGCGTCGAGATGATCTTCGTTGGAAGCTGTTTCGGCTCGAGGCGTGTCAGCCCAACCGATATGCTGTTGCTCCAAAAACCTGCGAAACGCCTCGTCTGCCCAAGCATCTGCATCGACGAGGACTTCAATGATAGGCAGATTTGCCGCGTTGGGTTGAAGGCTTAGCTCCAGACCAGCCTGACTCCCGAAGGAAACACCAGGCACGACGGTGACGCTGCGGTCCACAGTCGCAACGTTGGAACCATCCTGTTGTTTTTCTAGTGCGGAACCTTGAGCAGACGCGTCTTTCTCTGTTTTGTTATCGGACTCTGCTTTGTCGTTGGTCTCAGGCTGGCCGCGAACTGCGCCGCCGCGTGGAGCGCCCTGTCGGTTTGCTCCCGCGTCCGCGGTCACGCCTCCATCGCCTAAAGCTCGCGATGATCGGCCAGCGATACTCTCGTCGTCGGCATCTCCTTGGGCGGCATTTCCCTCGCCAGCAGTTCCCGCGGCAGAATCGCCCCGGGACGTGGCGTTTTGCTGAGCCTGGCCTTGTTGTGCGCCGTCAGCAAACGCAAACGAATCACCATCTTGATCGCCCGATGCAAGCTGACCGGACTTGCCTTCAGTAAGTGGCAGGCGGCTGTCCTGCTGTTCGGCCAATCTTTCGATCGATTCAAACTCACGCTTCAGCGAACGGTCAGCGGAGTCTGCAATTTTCAACGCAACTGCATTTTCCCCATTCCTGTTCAGAGTGGTGGTCGTGTTCTCGCCTTGAAATGGGCCAGCCAGCATGTAGGTGACCGCGGCCAACAACACGGCAGCGGCAGCGGCGGCATTGGGCCACGAGTTCGCGCTCCACAACTTTTGATCTTTAGGTGCCTTGGCTTGAACGGAAGCCACCGGCGCGGACGACCGCGATGTATCTTTTTGCGCGGCTTGAATTGCCTTTTCCGCCGCGGAGACGTGCTCGCTTGTGTCAACGGCTGGGGCCGATTGAATCTTCGCCAGCACGGAACCGCTCACATCAATCGCTAACGGCGCTCCCGGCATTGACGCCTGGGGCAAGGAGCGCAATTCCAAACGCAGCCCGCGCAGCTCTTCGTAAAAAGAACGCGCGTCCGCGTTGGATGCCAGCAGGGCTTCAACCTCGGCCTGCTCTTGCTGAGACAAGTCGTTGTCGAGGTAGCGGCTGATCAGTTCTGTGGAAAAATGTTGCATCGAGTTCGTTTCAGCTTCCCGTCAATCTTTCTGCATGACCTCCTTGAGGTGTTCGCGAAGTTCCATCCGCGCGCGGTGCAAGCGGCTGCGGACCGTGCCGATGGGCAAGTCCAACATCTCCGCAATGTCTTCGTACGTGCAGTCTTCCATCTCCCGCAAGACCAGCACCGTACGATGTTCTTCCGTCAACGCTTCCAAGGCCGTGTTGAGCTGGCGAGCGCGTTCGTTCAATTCCATTCGGTCAGGAACCGGGTCCGCAGCCGGTTCCGCGCCAAGTTCGTCCTTTCCATGTTCCAAGGAAACCGTGGGGCGGCGCTTCCGACGGCGGCTGACCGAGACGTTGAATGCAATCCGGTACAGCCAGGTGTAAAATGCCGAGGTTCCCTTGAATGTGTTCAGCTTGGTGTACGCCTGAACAAACGCATCCTGAACGACGTCCTGAGCCTCCTCTGGGCAGCGAACGATATGCACCAGGGAATTGAACAAGCGGTCCTGGTACGCACGTACCAAGTTCCCGAAGGCGGCCGTATCTCCCGCCAATGTGGCTTGAATCAACTCGGCGTCGTTCACTGGATCTGAAGGTTTGACGATGTTGTTCTTCTCGAAGTTCCGTAGCTGGCGCTGCCAGCATCAGATCATAGCGATCCTGCGCGAGCCTGGCGGGGAGAATCAGCCGCAAGTCAAGAAATGAAAACCACTTGCGGAAAACCGCCGCGAGCTGCCGCCCTGATCTTATGTTGCTGTTTGCCCTGCCATGGGTTCATTCTATCGCCACGCTGGCAAAATGCCTTGGCGTTCGATCGATTCCTGCAGGGATTCTTCCGGGCTTTTTTCGTACGGCAAGCGGCGGAAATAGGTCAATAGCCCCAGCGTAATGGCGGCGGCAAAAGCCACGGCCGGCCACTGGAACCGCAAGCCTTCTTCCGCGGAACTGGTGATGAACCACTCCCAGCCATGCAACGCCGGCACGGAATCTCGCATCAGCCAACTCAATGTCACCAGCAGCCCATTGTGGATGAAATGAAAGACCATTCCGGAAAGGATGCTGCCGGTTTGCACAACAAGATAGCCAATCACCAGGCCCAGCACGCAAGCAATGATCGATTGCTGCAGGACGAAGTGAGCGAGCCCGAAGAAGATGCTGGAAAAGAGGATCGCCAACCGTTTGTGCCCTAAGTGGCGGAAACCGCTCAAAATAAATCCGCGAAACGCCAGTTCTTCACAAATAGCCGGCGCAACGGCAAAGGCCAGCAACATCAGCGGTAAACTCAAATCGGTATCGAAGATCTGCGCGTACGCCTGCTGGGTCTCGGCAGGCAGGGGATACAACTGCTGCACAAGCGTGTTGACTTCCAAGGCCAAAGGATGGAAGGCAACGGCCAACAGCGCAGCTGCAACAAGGCTCCAAGCCTTGGGCAACTTGAGAGAAAGTGTGCCGCGAACGTTCTTCGCCACCAAGAATGTCAACAACAAAGCAGGTGCCAGCACAGCGAACAACTGCGGCACCAACGCGGCAACCACAATGCTGCGAGTCTTGCCGGCAATCAAGAAGTTGACGCCAAACTGCGCCAGCAGTATCAACAGCCCGCCGATCACCGCGGCAGCCACTGGCGGTGTTGCGCCGCGATGCCGCAGGTAGTATTTGATCCGTAGCCAGAGGTCCAGCCGTTCGCTTTCGCGGAACAAAACGCTCTCTTTGCTGAACTGATCGACGGCCCAGCGGAACGCCAACGCACAACACAACCCCGTCACGGCAGCAACCGGCGCCAAGTGACGCAATGCCAACGCGTAATCGCCTTCAATGGCCGCTCGCAGAACTAGCACAATGCCAGTCAACGGGATCAGGCTGTTGCCCAAGTTGAGTTCAAAGCTGGGTGACATCGGCAGCACGACCAACGGCAGCGTGATCAAGAACAGCGGCATCAGATAGTACTGGCCTTCCTTGGTGCCGCGGGCGAACGCCGCCAACGCCAGACACAACGCGCTGAACAGCGCGGAAACCGGAATCACCGTCAGGAACAGCCACAGGTAAACCAACGGTGGTGGCGAACCCAGGTTCGGCAGCGTGGATTGGAATTTGCCCAGTACAAATGAGCCGGTCGCGCCGACGCTGGCCACGTTCAGTGATACCGTGACAAACGAGAACAACATTACGGTCAGCAGTTTGCCCCAGACAATTTCTCCGCGTGCGGCCGGGCTGGCCAGCAAGGTCTCCAAAGTGCCGCGTTCCTTCTCGCCGGCGCAAAGATCGATGGCCGGATAAAACGCCCCGGTCAACGCCCAGATCAGCAACAGGAAGGGAAAGACGATCGACCAGAATGCGGCTGAGCGAAGCGACTCGTCCGCTACGTCCATCTCCGCTAAGGCGAATGGTTCGACATCCTGCGGCTGAATGCCTCGCCGCGAGAGTTCGCCGAACATGATCGCTTGCCGCCAACCAAACAGCACGCGTTTGAGCCGCGCGGCGGTGACCTGTGACTTCCGCTTGGCGGAGTTGAAGTGGATCTCGGGGATGGCTTCGTTTCCGCTCCCGGCGATGGCCAACGCATCAAAGCCTTGCGGAAAATGCAGCACGGCCTGAACGGTGCCTTCCTGTAAGAGATCGCGCGCTTCGTCCAGCGGCACGTCAAAGCGGAGGTTCAGCAGTTTGTTGGCGTCCTCGCCGGATTCGTCCGCCGTCTCCGCCCAAGCGGAAAGAAACTTGTCTTCCGCGGTGAAGAGCGCCGGCTCGGCAGGCAATCGCTCACGGCCAACGATGATGACTTCCGTCGGATGCTCCCGCATGAACTGCGAAAGCTGGAAGAAGCTGATGCCCACGAACGGGTACAGCAACATCGGCAGCACAAAGATCATGAACAGCGTGCGACGGTCGCGCAGTTGGTCGCGAACTTCTCTGAAGAAGATCAGTTTGACGTTCGACCAATTCATGCGATGCCTGTTCTCGCGTACCCTTTGAAATCTCTACTAACCTGCAACCGCGTGCCGGTCCGCTTCCGTCGAGGTGTCCGCTGCAATCAACTTGTGGAAGAGTTCTTCCAGGTCGTTCTCGTCGTGCTCGGCCTTCAGGCGATCAAGCGCCCCTTCCTCCAGGATGCGGCCGCGATGAATCACGGCGATGCGATCGCAGAGCTTCTCCGCTTCGCTCATGATGTGAGTGGAGTACAACACGCACTTGCCCATTCCGCGGAGTTCGGAAATGGTGTTGAGCAACGAACGCGCCGAAAGCACATCCAGGCCGGAGGTCGCTTCGTCAAAGATCAACAACGGTGGGTCATGCACCAATGCCCGCGCGATCGACACTTTCTGCTTTTGACCGGTCGACATCTTTGCGCCCAGGCGGTCCCGGATTTCTTCCATTTGCAACCGCGCAAAGATGTCCTCCATTCGCGGCAGCAGCACTTCGTCCGGAATGCCGTACAAGCGGCCGAAGTATTCCACCATCTCCCAAGCGGTCATGCGGTCATAAACGCCAGTGTTTGCCGAAACAAACCCAAGTTGATGCCGAACCATGTCAGGTTCGCGAACGACATCGAAACCGTTGACCCGCGCGGTTCCGGACGATGGCTGCAACATCGTGCTGAGGATGCGCAAGGCGGTGGTCTTGCCGGCGCCGTTGGGGCCCAGCAATCCAAATATCTGTCCGGCATAGGCGTCAAAGCTGATGCCGCGCAGCGCAAAGAACTCGCCGCGTCGCAAGTCGGCATAGCTCTTGGTCAAGTTGCGGACAAAGATCATCAGGCTGTGGGTCAGGGCGTGCCAGGTTGTAGATCAAGTCGAGACGACTGCGTGTCGCGCCAGCCGGGTAGCCCAGGTTGCTCGCCAGCCTGGGCTAAGCCAGAGGCACGACGCAACGTCACGCGAGGTTCTCGCGCAATTCGCCTCTCGTACACTCCGTTTGCAAGCAAATGGGGCTATCCGTAGTTTGGCGCGAAACTTGCGCGGCCACATCGCAACGGCTTAAGAGAAGTTAGCTTACGGCAGCAGGCTCGGCGTCAGCGGACGCAGGCGGAGAATCGATATATTCGTAAAACACGTTTCGTTGCCGCGGAATGTAACCCGCCTCGCGAATGGAATCGCGGATCTGCTCCAATGTCAAATAGTGAACGGTGCCGGCCGAAGCAACGACGTTCTCCTCAATCATCAGACTGCCCATGTCATTGGCGCCGTACAACAGGGCGATTTGCCCGGTCTTCAGCCCTTGCGTGACCCAGCTTGATTGAATGTTGGGAATGTTGTCCAGGTACAAACGGGCGACCGCCTGAGTCCGCAAATACTCAAACCCACCCGCGGGCGGAACATCCGCCATGTCCGTATTCTCCGGCTGGAATGTCCAACAAATAAACGCGGTGAAGCCACCAGTCTCGTCCTGCAACTGGCGCAACCGTTCCAGGTGTTCTACGCGTTCGGCTAGCGTTTCCACGTGACCAAACATCATCGTCGCGGAACCCACACCACCTAACTCATGCCACACACGGCAGACTTCCAGCCATTCGTCGCTCATGCACTTGCCGCGAGTGATCTCCTCGCGCACACGATCCACAAGAATCTCTGCCCCGCCGCCGGGCAAACTGCCCATGCCGGCGTCTCGCAGCCGCTGAAGGATCTCGCGCAGCGGCATCTTGAACACCTTGCGAAACGCGTGAATCTCCGCAGGGCTGAAGCCATGCACGTTGATCTGCGGGAAGTTCTCTTTGATGTCGCGGAGCATCTCTTCATACCACTCAATGCCCAGCGTGGGATGAAAGCCGCCTTGCAGCAGGATCTGGTCGCCGCCCAACTCAATCGTCTCGGCGATCTTCTGATGCAACTCTTCGCGCGAGATCACATAAGCTTCAGGGCTCTTGATGTTGCGATAGAACGCGCAAAAATCACAAACCGCGCTGCAGATGTTGGTGTAGTTGATGTTGCGGTCAATGTTGTACGTGCGATACGGCTCCGGATGCATGCGGCGAGACACGGCGTCAGCCGCGGCTCCCAGCGCGGTGAGGTCGCGTGACTCCATCAACTGCAAGCCTTCCTCAGGCGTCAGTCGTTCGCCGGCAACGGCCTTCTCAAGCAAGCTGGCAAGGGAAGTAGTCAATGTCCACTCCAGACGGGGCCAGGCCGAGTTGGCTGGCCAGTTCGTAAAATCGTTCCAGACCCTGCTGCTCCCGCTCGCCCAGATAAAAATGCAAGTTGTCCCGCAAGTACGCCAGGCATTCCGCGCGAGTGAGTCCGACCTTGGCCGCCTCCGCGTTGGCGATCTCTTCCAAGTGAGCCACGCCGGAATCTCGCGCTGCGACAAGCGCTCGCTCCACGCCGGCCAGGTCCACATCTGCTCTTGCTACCCAAGCAGCAAACACAAACGGCAATCCTGTGTGCGCAATCCACTCTTCGCCCAAATCCCAAACTTCCTCAAACGGACCGCGTGGCGGATGAATGGAGCGATCGCCAATCAATAGCACGGCATCCGCCGAGGTATCGGCGACGCTTGCGCCCAAGGGCAACAGTTGCAGATCAGGGCGAATGCCGAACCGTTCGTGCAGCAGGATTTGCACCAAAGCCGCGCTTGTACGAGAACCTTCGTCCAAGGCCAGCGTGCGAATCTCGTCTGCGGCCACACGGCAAAACAACTTCACGCTCAACACTGGACCGCGGCAGGCAATGCAGGCATCGGCCAAGACGCGGTAGCCCGGCTTGCCGAAGAGTTCGATTACTGGAATGAGGGCGACATCTAACTTTGCGGGTGCCATTGACTCGGCCAGTGCTGAATCCATGGGTGCCACTGGAAGCTCGCTTCCAGTGCTTCCCTTAGAAAGTTGCTCATCTGCAAACAACCGATCAGCCAACCGGCTCGGCACATCAAGAACCAACTCTGCCTGGGGAGCGAACTCGGCAAAGCGATGAATGAGCGGCTTGGTGTTGAGGTAGCTCACCGCACCCACGCGAACGATGGGTTCGTTCGATCGGTCTTGGCCTGCATTCATCTTTGCGGTGCGTGTTTCCATGTGTGGACCAACGAGTCTCCAGGATGCTGAGGCATCAATTATAGATGCAAGCCGGTGGCACAAAAGGGCTTACTGGACGACTGCTTAGTCAACTAACCGCAGAAAACCTGGGGGAATAACTGTATTCTCAGCGATGACTTGTCGTCCGCTCTGTGTTCAGGTATCGCACCAAACCAAGAGGCCGTTGGCTTTCTCCTGCAAGATCTGGGGCTGGAATTGATGCCGCAATTCCAGAACGTTGGCGAGGTATCGCTGTTTCTCGGGCATATCGTCTGGTGGGATAATTGGCTCTGGCCAACGGGAGAACAGATTTCGCACAAAGCGTTTTAGCCCCGACTCCGGTGCCCCTTCGCTCAAGGCGAGCATATTCTCAGCATCATCCATCATGTCCGCTAACTCCGCGGCAGCCGCTTGGAGTTCTGAGTTCAGCGAAAGAGCAAGGATGAGTCCTTCACTCTCGTCGGGCGGGCACGTAATCCGCCAACGTGTTGCACAGGCCGGGCAGCGGAAGTCACAGCAAATCGGTATGCCCGTGGACAGCACGAGGAGGTTCTGCGAAGCGATGAACAGACCGCCGCAAGCGCAGAAGAAGTCAAACATCGTCGGTGCCCATGGCTCTCCGATTTCGATTTCATGCTGGCGTGCATTGCAAATCGCGTAGTGACCATCTCGGTGATAATCAAAATGGTGGCCATATCGAGAGCCACAATAGCACTTGCGTTTTGTGAATAGGCGCTTCTTCAGTTTCAAGCGTTGCTCCTCTTCACGTCTCTTGTCCCACAGGCATTCACTGTCGGTCGTCCGCGACATCAACGGTCCGCAAGATCGACGCCTGGCGCTGACACTGGAGCACGTTACCCCAAGATGTCATTCACAACCTGGCCATGCACATCGGTCAGGCGATAGCGTCGCCCTTGAAAGCGGTACGTCAGCCGCTCGTGATCGATTCCCAACAGGTGCAGAATCGTGGCTTGGAAGTCATGCACGCCCACGGGGTTCTGCACGACGTTGAAGCCAAACTCATCGGTCTCGCCGTAGCTGATGCCTGGCTTAATGCCGCCGCCAGCCATCCAAATGGTGAACGCATAGGGATGGTGATCGCGTCCCCAGGTCTCGGTCGCTTCGATCTTGCCTTGCAGGAAAGGCGTGCGACCAAACTCGCCGCCCCAGATGACGAGCGTCTCGTCCAACAGCCCTCGATCTTCTAAATCTTTGACGAGCGCCGCGGATGGGGCATCCGTATCGTCGCATTGAATCTTGAGTTGCTGATTCAAATTGCGATGCTGATCCCAACCGGCATGCATGAGCTGAATGAACCGCGTGCCGCGTTCGGCCAGACGTCGCGCGATCAAGCAGTTGTAAGCGAAGGAGCCCTTCCGGTTGACATCGGGTCCGTACGCATCCAGCACATGTTGCGGCTCGCTGGAGAAGTCCGTCAGTTCCGGAACGGATGTCTGCATCTTGTAGGCCATCTCGTATTGGGCAATTCGCGTGGCAATCTCCGGATCGCCGACGGCTTCCAATCGCTGACTGTTCAGCTCGGCCAGATCATCCAACAGGTCACGTCGCACGCCGCGGTCAATGCCGGGCGGATCGCTGAGATACAAGACCGGATCACCCTGGCCGCGGAACTTGACGCCTTGATAGCTGGACGGCAGAAAGCCGCTCCCCCAGTAGTAGTCGTAGAAGATCTGCCCGCAACTGGCTTCTTTGTCACGCGAGGTCATCGCGACAAAGGTCGGCAAGTCTTCGGAGTCGTTTCCCAACCCGTACGACAGCCACGAACCCATCGTGGGCCGTCCAGGGAATTCATTCCCGGTGAGAAAAAACGTGATGGCCGGCGCGTGGTTGACTTGCGTCGTGTTCATCGAGCGCACGAAGCACAGCTTGTCGGCAATCTCAGCCATGCGCGGCAGAAAGCTCGACACCGTCGCGCCGCTTTCGCCATGTTTGGCGAATTCCGTGATCTCACCCAGGACCGGACGATCGGTTTGCCCGCTGACCATGGTGCTGAAGCGTCGCCCGCCCACCACTTCATCTGGGATCTGTTTGCCATGCCATTCCCGCAGCTTGGGCTTCCAATCAAACAGATCGACGTGCGAGGGCGCGCCGTTTTGCAGCAGGTAGATCACCCGCTTGGCCTTGGGGGCGAAGTGCGGCAAGCCGGGCAAACCTTCGCTGTTGGTGGTTTGCGCTGAGTCCTGCGCATGACGGCCGGCGGACACTGCGCCATTCAACAGGCATCCCAGAGCGATCCCGCCCAAGCCTCCGGCCGCGCGACCAAAGAACGCGCGACGCGTTTGTTGAACCTGCAAGGCTGTGTTGATGTGCTGTTCGCGTGACGTCATGACTATTCCTTGGAAAGCACCTCATCCAGATTCAACAACAACGAACATACCGCCGCGTAGGCCGCATGTTCGGCTGCATCGAGCGTGTCATCTCGCGGGGATTCGCCCACGCTCAACAGTTGCAGCGCTTCCTCAGGATGGGCTGCAAAATGCGTGACCAGCTTTCGCCAGCGGCTGGCGAGAATCTTCAGCTCACGTTCTTCCGGTTCGCGCGCCGTCAACAAGCGGAACGCAAGGCTCAACCGCTTCGGGTGCAATTCGTCGGCTGGCGTGTTCTCTTCTGCCGGCACTTCCTGCATAACGCGTTGCGCCAATGCCCTGGCCGATTCCACAAACGTGGTCTCGTTCCAGGTTGTCAAAGCGTGAAGCGGCGAGTTCGTCCGCGAAGGTTTCACTTCGCACGTTTGCCGTTTGCCGGCATCAAAAAAGACTGGAGGTCCAACGATCCTCCGCCAAAACGTGTACAGGCTGCGGCGATGCAGTTCGTTCGCGCCGCCTTGCTGATATTTGATTGCGCCGAAGGTTGCCTCTGCCCAGATCCCCTCTGGCTGATACGGTTTGACCGGAGGGCCACCGCGCTCTCCGTTCAACAGCCCGGACGCAGCCAAGGCTTGATCTCGCAACATCCACGAAGGCAAACGATGCCGCGGTCCGCGCGAAAGGAGTTCGTTCTTGGGATCACGCACGTACGACGAGTCATCGCCTGGCGACTCCGATGCCTGCCGGTACGTTGCGCTCATGACAATCAACTTGTGCATGGCCTTCACATCCCAGCCGCTTTCCACAAACGTGGTCGCCAGCCAATCGAGCAGCTGCGGATGTGTTGGCAACGTTCCTTGGCGGCCAAAGTCCTCGCCTGTGGAAACCAAGCCGGCGCCAAAGAACAACTGCCAATAGCGATTGACTGTCACTCGCGCCGTCAGCGGGTTGCGCTCATCGACAAGCCACCGCGCTAGATCCAATCGATTGGGTGTCCCCTCTATTGGAAGCGACGGCAGAAATTGTGGCGCGGCGGCAAGGACTTCGTCCTCGGCCGGTTTGTTGTAAGTCCCGCGCTCCAGGATGTGCGTGGAGCGGCGCTTGTCGGCCGGCAACTCGTCCATCACCATCACTGTGGCAGCGCCCGATTGGACACGGCGGCGTTCCGTTTGTAGCCGATCTCGCGCAGCGATGAGTTCGCGGAACTCGGGCGAGTGCTGACCGCGGAAATGTTCCAGCAAGCGTTGTTGGGTACGTTGGTCCCGCTCGAAGTCTTCGGCCACAACCGCTTTGGCCAAATCCAGCGGCAAGCCTTCGAACGACTCGCCCAGCCGTTTGAAGTAAAACCCGGCGGCCCCGTCCACGTTGACGATCTTGATCAACAACCGGTTCTCGCCGGAGGGGAGCGTGAGTGCGAGTCGTTCCTGATTTGGTTGAGCAACGCGATGCGTGTCGTTCTCCAGCACCAACTTGCCATTGTGCCAGACTTTGATGCCATCGTCGGAGCCGAAGGACAATTGAAACGTCCGCTCGCCGGCCACTTGGAACGAGCGGTAGAGATACGTCGCTCCTGCTCCGCCAGAGAGCGGATGAACTTTGCCATCAGCGAACTGCGGCTTCTGCGCCCAACCGAGGTTGTTTTCGCCGAAGGTCTGTTGCAGATCGAGCGCGGCTTCACCAAAAAGCGCTTCCGGCCCAAAGTCGTGAGCGAATGACTTCTCCGCATCGCCGTCAGGCGCGGCGAACGGTCCCACCATCGACCACTCGCCCAACTCCGTGGCCGCGATGGGCGTTGCGGCATGAATCGCGCGGAGTTCTTCTCGCGTTTCAGCGAGCCAATCCGCGTATGCCGCGTCCAACTCCACGTGCGGTGCGCGGATCCGCGCAGTGATGTCTTCAATCTGCTTTTCGATTTTCGCCAACTCGGATCGTTGAGCCTTCGTCAAGAACGGCATGGTGGGCGGAGCTTTGCCGTTGGCGTTGCCTGCGCCGGATTCCGAAGTGTTATTGAAGAAGGCATACAGTTGGTAATACTCGCGCTGCGAGAGCGGATCGAACTTGTGGTCATGGCACCGCGCGCATGTGGCTGTGAGACCAAGCCAGACGGTGGCTGTGGTTTCGGTCCGGTCAAACACGTTTTCGACGCGCGTTTCTTCCGGGATGCGGCCCCCTTCGCTGTTGTACATGTGGTTGCGATTAAAGCCTGAGGCGACGAGTTGATCGATGGTCGCATCCGGCAGCATGTCGCCGGCCAGCATCTGGATCGTGAACTCATCAAACGGCATGTTCTGATTGAGTGCTTCAACCAGCCAATCACGCCACGGCCACATCTGCCGCGTGGGATCACCTTGAAAGCCATCAGTGTCTGCATATCGCGCGGCTTCCAGCCACGGCCAGGCCATGCGTTCGCCATAGCGGGGGGAAGCCAACAAACGATCGACCAGCGTTTCGTAGGCGTCTTCCGATTCGTCGGCCAAGAACGCGTCCACTTCTTCCGGCGTGGGCGGAAGTCCGGTCAGGTCCAACGTCACGCGGCGAATCAACGTCTCCTTGTCCGCCGGTTGCGTTGGCGTGAGCTGCGCGGCTCGCAACTTCGGGAGCACAAAACGATCAATTCCGTTGAGAACAACACCGTCATGCGGCCAGTCAGCATTCTGCACGTCCGGCAACTCTGGCTTGACCGGCCGGACGAAGGCCCAATGTTCGCTCCAAGCGGCTCCTTGCCGCACCCATTCGCTGAGCAGTTCCTGCTGCTTGTCTGTTAGCGTTAGGTTCGAGTCCGGGGGCGGCATCTGCTCGTACTCTTCGGTCGCAAGCACACGCCGCAATGCTTCGCTTTCCTCAGGCTTGCCTGGCACTATAGCCGCATAGCCGCCGCGATCGGCCAACAGACCGTCTTTCAAATCGAACCGCAAATCAGCTTGCCGGTTTGCAGCATCAGGACCGTGACAGGGGAAGCAGTTGTCCGAAAGGATGGGGCGGATGTCGCGATTGAAGTCGATCTCCGCTTGGGCTGTCTGCTGGGCGAAAGCCGGCGCGCTACAAAGAGCAAACACGGAGAGAGCTAGAAGGACGGCCCTGGAGAACATGAAGAGACTCGCAAAGACTCACAAATTCAAAATCTCATCATAGCGTAATCGGCCGGCGGTCGCCCGTCAGGAAAACCGCGACAAAAGTCACGGAAGACAGGCTCAATCTCCCGGTAGCCCAGCGCGTTGCTCCGCACTGGCATCGAAGGGATATTGGAGCAGCGTAACGCGATCCTTTCGCTGCGTATCCCCAGTACCTTGTGCGAGAAACGGCCATGCCGAGAACTTGTGATTGTCTACGTCATGCGCGCTCCGGCGCGGAGCTCGCGAGTTGCCATTAGATCCCACCGCGGCCGTCGCCGTGGAAGCTGATCAACTGACCCTCAATGCTGTCGTTTAGATCGCGAAGCGTCGAGCTTTGACGTGAGGGGCACGTAGTGAAAGGCGAGGGGATACTCTGTGCCCAGTGGGCGGTATGGAATCTTTCAACCACGGAGAACTGATGGCTCTGTCGCGAGAATCGCCGGACGCCCTGATCGCCAACAAACAGCGCATTATCGCGGAGCAATGGCATCGGTGTCATCGGCTCACCAACTCCTAATGATTGGACGAACCGCTCGACACACGGCCACCACCAATACCGCTCAATTCCAAGCCCAGAAAGCATGCTCCAAGTGCGTTGCCGATTTGCGTTTGTTGGCAAGGAGGTCCGTAATGAGCTGGTGATAGCGCTCCCAGCTTTCCCGCGAATCGTAGCGGCCAAAATAGTGATCGCGTCGGTCAATACGGACGACGCCCGCTTAGCTTGGCGATATTTGGGACCCGAATGGTCTTGGGCATCCTGCAAGTACCTGTACTACAGTTTTGCAGGACCATGGGACTGCTGGGGCCTTCTTGGGCCAGATACAACTCTTTTGTTGCAGCAGATTACTTAAAGTACACCCCGCTGGATTCGAACCAGCAACCTTCGGTTCCGTAGACCGATGCTCTATCCAATTGAGCTAGGGGTGCGTGGGCGGTTTTGCAACCTCTCCCGAACCGTTGAAACTTAGAGATCGAGTTCGGTGAAGTCAACCACTGCCAGCGAGTTTGTAGCCGCGGCCGGTTCATGTTCAGACACGGGAATCCTTGAGAAGTTCACGATTGTTTGCATGCGTGCTAGCTGGTGAGATGTTTGAAGCCGCAAAGTCGTGGATTGTTCATCACGCGCCGCTCTCCTTTCGCTGCTCCAGCAATTTGGGACCTTCGGGAGCAGGCGGCAGTTCAATCGTGAATTGTGTGCCGCGTCCCACTTCGCTTTGCACGCGAATGGTGCCGCCGTGGGTTTCGATGATCTTGCGTGTTGTGGGCAAGCCGAGCCCTGAGCCGCCGCGTTTGGTGGAAAAAAACGGGTCGAAAATCTGGTCAGCCGTTTTTTCATCCATGCCGGAACCGGTGTCGATCAAATCCAGGACCAGGTTCTGGCCAACCCGCCGTGTGCGAACGGAGATTCGTCCTCCTTCCGGCATGGCTTGAATCGCGTTCAACAACAAGTTCAACACCGATGCCCTCATTTGTTCGCGGTCCATCAAGACCGCCGGCACAAAAGGATCCAGCAGTTGGATGACCTCAACTGATGCGGATTCCGCCTGCGGCTCAAAGAACTGCAAGAGCTCTTCCAGCAAGCGGTTCATGTCGACGGCTTCCATTCGCCCGGCCTTGGCTCGCGCGAAGGAAAGGAAGTCGTTCAACAAACCTTGCAGTCTTTCGCACTCACGTCGGACGCGGTCGATCCGCTCCTGAGCCCTGCGGGTTTGCGGCGTCTCTTGGATCTCGGCCAAATCTTCTTTCAACAATTCCATGTTCATGGAAATGGTCGAAAGCGGATTCTTGATCTCGTGGGCCAATTGGCCGGCCAAGACGGCAATCTCCGCGTATTGAGCTTTCAGTTGAGCTTCGTTCTGCTCGGACATAGGCAAACCAAGTTTTGTGCAGCAACAAACCGTTTCCATTTTGGCCAAAGTGGAACGTCATGCGAAAGGGCCAACTTTGCTTGAATCAGGTCGAAGCATTTGAATTCTGAGCATTCGATTCTGAATTCCAAATTGTCAAAGAGCGAAACGGCAAATTCCCACGAAGGCTGCGCAGTGGGCAAGGCGA
>CALJLD010000044.1 GCA_937982665.1 uncultured Planctomycetales bacterium | reverse complement strand
GTCCATGTCACGAGCCAGATGCGGCACCTTGAGACGGTGGTAGGCCTTATCGACATCAGACTTCCAGAAAGTCAGATACCCACCGCTGCCACCGCTGCAAAGCCCCATCAGCGATCCGTCCTGCAACCAGCGAAGTTGCCAGATGACACCGTGAGTAATGCCTTCGACGAGATGCTGTTGCTTGACCTCTTGCGATTCCCAATCGAAAAGCAGCACCAGCGGTTCATGCACGGCACCAAGCGGGTTGGTGGCTTTGTGCAATCCGCCAGCGGCCAGGTATTTGCCATCAGGGCTGACGGCTATCGCCCGGATGCCGCCGAAGTCAACCTTTTGGCCGGCGTTGTAAGAGAACAGCGGCGTCGCATCGAATGCGCGGACTTCTTCCCCGCTAGCGACGTTCCATTGCTTGAGCCCTCCGCCCAAATCACCGCTGAGCAGGAACTCGCCTGCGGGATGGAAGTGCACACTGTAGACGTGTTTGGGGTGGCCGGTCATTTCGCGGACGAGCGTGCCATCGGCCACGTTCCACAGCCGCACGATGTTGTCATTGCCGCCGCTGGCTAGCAGCTTGCCATCTGGACTGACGTGCAAAGAACGGATCCAGCCTTTGTGGGCATCCACTGTGCGAACGACCGTCGGCGGATCGCCTGCCGGTTCCCACCAGGTGATCTTGCCATCGCAGCCGGCCGAGATGGCACTCGATCCATCCTTGGCGAACGCGATGGCGCGAACCCAAGTCAGATGACCATCGGCCATGACGGTACGTTCGCCGTCCGGCAGATTGTACCGCTCGACGTTGGTGTCTTCCGATCCGCAAAAAACAAAGCGACCATTCGGATCAAAGCCACACGCATTGAGCGGGCGATCATGCTTCCACTGCGAAACCACGTGTGCCTGTTGCGGATCTAAGCCTTCTGCAATTGCCATGAGAGTTACTCGTTTGGTCTTCTATGTTTTTCAAACAGCACGGGTGGCCGGTGGCTGGACTGAGCGAAGCGAAGGAAGCCCCGGAACGACCTCATTAAGTCAACAACTCGGAAACCGGCGCAGCCGCGGGATCGGCCAGGGGCATGTCACGGCCATCGACATCAAAGAAGCCTTGCGAATCCACTCCGGCCGCCTGCAAATAGGTGTGGAACAGTTCGCCGTGATCCACCTGGCCATCTGTCACTTCGGTCCCGTTGTCGTTTGTCTTGCCGTAATCGCCACCGCGGGGGAAACGACCTCCGCCGAGACACACGGACCAAGCCTTGGACCAATGGTCGCGCCCGTAGTATTGATTGATCCGCGGCGTGCGGCCGAACTCCGAGAGCACCACAATCAACGTGCTGTCCAGCAGCCCACGATCGGCCAGATCCGCGACAAAGCATGAGAACGAAAGATCGAACTCGCCCATCTGTTCGATGTGGAAGTTGAAGTTCTCGTTGTGTGTGTCGTAGTTAGAATGCGAAAGCTGAACGAACGTGATGCCTTGTTCCAGCAACCGTCGCGCGAGCAAACAGTGACGCCCAAAGTCATGACTGCCGTAACGCTCGGCATCCTTCTCAGGCTCTTTGGTGACGTCAAACACTTCGCGCTGCAGCATCAACTGCTGGGCTTGTACGTACGAATAGGTGAACGCCTCGGTGATGGCCGTGCGGCGGCGATTCAAAAACCGCTCGTTCACGCCTTGGCGAAACGCCTGACGGGCGGCATCGGAATCTTCGCCAATCTTCTCCGGCCGCTCCGTGTTTTGCGGTGGCTTGCCATTGCCCAGGTAGATGCTGGAGTACTTCGGTCCCAAATAGGCCGAATCATTCCCGCGACCACCGCTGCCGCCAGGCGTGATCAAAATGTGGCCAGGCAGGACGCTGTCCTCTGGCGTGAGGGTCTTCGCCGCGACGGCGCCAAGTTGCGGAAAGTTGCCAGCAGGCGTTTGCCGCCGACCGGTCAACATCATGTAGCGACCTTTGCCGTGATCGTTTTCGCTGGTGTTTACGCCACGGACCACGCACAAATGATGCATCTGCTGCGCGGTCAGCGGCAGCAACTCGCTGATATGAATGCCGGGCACAGATGTCGGAATCGAAAGGAACGGCCCGCCGGTATCCGTGCCAGGCTTGGGGTCCCAACTCTCCAGCTGGCTCAAACCGC
Organism: uncultured Planctomycetales bacterium; assembly: GCA_937982665.1. Lineage (GTDB taxonomy): Bacteria > Planctomycetota > Planctomycetia > Pirellulales > S012-138 > CALJLD01. Next base: position 22,335 of record CALJLD010000044.1, on the reverse strand, counting down.
CGTGCATGTTGAAGACGACAATCCGCTTCTGATCGCTCTCCAGCTTCTTGGCCACGGCCGGAGTTGAGAACACGCCCAACCCTCCGGCGGCCATGCCGGCACCTGCCAACGCCCCAGCGCCCAGGAAGTTGCGGCGAGCGATCGTGTGCTCGGCTGAACCGCAGGCATATCGGATCTTCATGATTTCTCCGGTGCTAGTGCGCCGTGTTGGCGATGTTTGTTTGCAGTTGTTGTGTTGTGAATGTCGTTGCCCTCAACGCTGTGCGCCCAACTCGCTGCCCCAACTCGCTTCCACGCCCCACCCGTCATTCCCGCGCAGGCGGGAATCCAGTCAACGATGAGCGCGCTCTGGATTCCCGCCTGCGCGGGAATGACGAACACGCCTTCGTCCGTCTCGTTGACTTCCACTTCCGCTCGTCTTCATCAATGATTGAATCGAAACTCGGCCGAATTGAGCAGGCTCCAAACCAGCTCTTGCGCGGCCGCGGCTTTGTCTTCCGTGCGATCGGTCAGATACGCCGTGACCTCGGCGGTCTCTTCCTCCGATGGCATTCGCGTCAGCACGGCCAGGTACAACTCCTCGGCGATCAGCCGCGCATCAGCTTGTTTGGTCATTCGCTGCGTCACGTTATCTCCGCGAGCACTCGCCCAATTGTTGATTGGCCCGCCATTGGCGGCGAACAACGCTTGATCGGCCGTGGAGAAGAAGTCGTATTGAGGTTGGCCGGCGGCGGCCCCGTAAAAGCGGACGAACGTGCCGACGTTGCCCTTGAGTTTGTCAAAGACAGCTTGTTCGGTTTGATTCGCCCTCGCGGCAAGTTGCGCCGCATCCTGTTGCTGCTCTTCGCTCAGCGGGCTGGCTTTGTCGAGTTCGGCTGTGGCCGCTTGCCATTGCTGGTCATAGACGCCTGTCGCGCGAAGCACGCTCCAGCAAAGTTGTTCCGGAGAAAGCGGCCGCAGTGAAGCGACGGTGAAATCGCTCGACAACCGTTCGGAAAGCTCATTAATGCAGGCGTCCAGCGCGGCGTTCTTTTCGGCCAACGTGGACTCCGCCGCCGCCAGCGCTTCGCCAATGGTGCAAGCCGCGGTCGGATCTTCTGTGGCGGAAAGCTGGGCTCGCTGCTGTTCCACTTCTTCCGCAGCGGCAGTCACGGCCAGGTTGAGTTCGTGCAGTTCGTTCAGCTTGCGGGCGGTTGCCAGCCGTTCGTCAATTGCCGAAAGCCGCTCGTTATCGGCCGCCGATTTCTTCCGCGCGGTGAACATCGCCTGTTCCGCTTCAAGCAGGGCCGATTTCAACGGCTCCACTTCCGTGTGGGCCGCTTCAATGAGTGGCCCCGCCGCGGTAAAGGCTTCAGCCAACGGCTTTGCGGCGGCCGACTTCTCCTCAACCGCCTTGTTGATGGCCGGGAGTTCTGCTTGAAGTTGCTGCGTCTTGGCGGCCAGCTGTTGCGTGGCTGTGTTCAGGTCGCCATCTTCCGGGAACTGTTCGGCCGCAAGTTGCGCGGCGGCGGCCGCTTCTTCCAACGCAGTCGCGGCGGTTTGTTTCGCTTGTTGTTGTCTTTGCACATCGGCCAGCGCTTTGTTGGCAGCGTCTGTTTTCTTCTTGGCGTCCACAAAGCCCTTTCTCGCGGCGTCCAGCTTTTCCGCAACTGGTAACATGGTCGCTTCCGCCTGAGCCCAATTGTTGAGCCCTTCGGAATAAGCGGAGGAAGATGTGTCGGCCGTTTGTTCCAACGCTTCTCGCTGTTGCTCCAACTTTGCCACCGCCTCGGCCGCTTGCGTGGCCGCTTCCAGCAGGTTGGGTGGCAGATCAAACGAACGTTGATAAACGCCGCTGTTGGCGACCTCGCGCAAGAAGCCGCGAATGTCGTAGTTTGTCGCGGCAAAGCGTTCGCCTAAGAGCTGTAACAACTCGGGATCGGCTGCGGGGTTGTCAGAGTGGTGCAAGTCCAGCGGGTGCACCAGCCCACGACCGAACATATGTGCCCAAAGCCGGTTGACGATGTTCTGATTGAACGCTTGATTGGATCCGTCGGTGGCAAGCTCGGCCAGCTTGGTTCGCCGGCTGAACTTGGGAACGGACTTCACGTTGGCCGCCGGCGCCACTACATACTCTTCGCCAGGCATGAAGAACGGTTCCGCCAGCGCAACGCCATCAGGGATGCGCGGTCCGGTGCGATGTTTGTTGCCGGGGTCAAAGACAGACTCGAACGTCAGCTCGCCGCCGGCTCGCTCTGCTTGCAAGGTGGTCTGCTTGTCCTTCTCCTTGCGAACCACCGCATAGCTGGGCGTGACATAAGCCAACAAGCCGTGGTAGTCAGACTGCAAGTAATCGCCAATCAGCGGATGATCGTGACATTGCGCGCACTGCATATCGCGGCCGAAGAAAATCCGGCTGATATCGTGCGTCATCAAGTTCGGCTCGGGACCACGGTCCAAAGCAAACCGCGCAGCCGGACGTTGGTTTTCATCTTCGCCATCAGCTAACAGAATCTCGCGAGCCAGCAAATTCCATGGCTTGTCGTTTCGCACGGATTCCAACAGCCAGGCTTCCCATTGTTCCTGGGGTACGTGTGTGTTCTTGCGGCGCTCCATCAACATCACGTCCAAGACGGATGCCATGTGCCGTTCAAACTGTGGCGATTTGAGACACTGCTCAACCAGCCGTGCGCGTTTGTCGACGGACTCGTCGGCCAAGAAAGCTCTGGCTTCTTCCACCGTCGGCGGCATGCCGGTTAAGTCGAGCGAAACCCGCCGCAGAAATTCCGCGTCGGAGCAAGTTTCCGGCGTCAAACCGGAAACCGGCTGCAAATGCTGATCGATCAATTCCGCAAGCGATTGCCCTGCCGATTCGGTAACCGGAACCAAGGCAAGCAAACAGAAAACGAAGACGCGCAAGGCGGTGGCATGGTGCGCCGTCATATGTCGTATCCTGGCAAGGTAGGAGTCTTTGGCATGGAGGGAACGGTCAGGGGGACCGTCAAGCCAAACACTGGGGCCACCAGACTGGTGTCATCGTGACCACGCGGGCATTAGAGTTGAAACGCCCCAATACTGCAAGTTTTCTTCGCTGCGGCAGGTCCGGGCCTGGCAGGCGAGCGTCCCGTCACGCCCTTCCCCGAGCCACGCGGAATTGCATAATCTTGGGTGCTGAATTGGCAATTCCGCCGAGTTATGTCGCCAGTCAAACCCGCATTGGGTGCAGCGTCAACGCTAGTTTTTTGGGTGCCACTGCTGGCTTGCCCAGCAGTGCTCAGGCTTGCGTCATGTAGGCCCGAATTCTCAGTAGTGATTGCGCACCAGCGTGCGATTCCGCGCTGCCGAATGGGGGACGATCGGCCTGGCATATCCGGCCGAACCATCCCGTGCTGCGAACCTCAATCGACCTCGTAATGTCGATTTCGGCAGCGATCTCTTTCTCTATCGACTGAAGTCTCCATGAACTTGCTGGCTCAACTCCGTGCGAAGATTGCCGCCGCAATCGCCGACTTGACCGATGACCCAGAACCGCTGCTGGATCTGGTTCGCCGCAGCACGGACCCCAAGTTTGGCGACTATCAGGCGAACCTGGCGATGCCGCTGGCCAAGCAAGTCGGCAAACCGCCCCGCGATCTGGCTCAAGAGATTGTGGAGAAACTGCAGAACGAACAGAACCTGGCCGAGCTGTGCGAGCCGCCGGAAGTGGCAGGCCCAGGCTTCATTAACTTCCGCATCAAGGATGAAGTCATTCTGGCAGCTTTGCAGAATGCCATTCACGATGAGCGTTTGGGCGTGGCCAATGTTGAAGAGCCAAAGACAATCGTCATCGATTACTCTTCACCAAACGTCGCCAAGCCGCTGCATGTGGGCCATCTGCGCAGCACCGTCATCGGCGGTGCGCTCGACCGCACGCTGCGCTTCCTCGGCCATAACGTGATCAGTGACAATCACCTGGGCGACTGGGGCACGCAGTTTGGCATGATCATCTATGGCTATAAGCACTTCCGCGACGAAGCCGCGTACAAAGCGGATCCTGTCGACGAGCTGGCGCGGCTGTATCGATTGGTGAATCAACTCGTTGAGTATCATCAAGCCATCAAGGAACTGCCCACGTGTGAGCAAGAATTGGCCAAGGTGACCGATCAGGTGACCAAGTCCAAGGAGGCGGAAACCGCGGCGACTGACAAGAAAGACAAAAAGGCAAAAGCCAAGGAACATAGCCGCTACAAGAAAAAGCTGGACGATCTCCAAGCGCAGCTCGCGTCACTGCAAAAGAAGATTGACGCCGTCCAACTTGACGAACAACTTGCGACGCTTGTCGCGCAACACGCCGACATCGGCCAGGAAGTGCTCGCGGAAACGGCCAAACTTCACACTGGCGACGAAGAGAATCTCGCGCTCTGGAACGAGTTCTTGCCGCACGGACTCGCGCAACTGAATCGAGCGTACAATCGCTTGGGCGTATCGTTCAACCACATGCACGGGGAGAGTTTCTATCACGACATGTTGGCTGATGTTGTCAACGATATGAAGGCGGCGGGACTGGCAACCGAGGGCGATCAAGGCGCAGTCATTGTCCAGCTGGAAGGGTTCGATACGCCGATGCTCGTGCAGAAGCGCGACGGCGCGTTTCTGTACAGCACAACCGACCTGGCGACCATTCGGTACCGCATGCAGCATTGGCAGCCGGACGTGATGCTTTATGTCGTGGACCATCGCCAGAGTCTTCACTTCCAGCAGTTGTTTGCCGCAGCCAAGAAATGGGGCATCACCAATGCCGACCTGCGGCACATCGCCTTTGGCACGGTGATGGGCGAAGATGGCAAGCCTTACAAAACCCGTGGCAGCAACACCGTGGGTTTGCGCGGCTTGCTGGATGATGCCGTGGAGCACGCGTATGACGTGGTCAAGGAAAACGAAGGCGATGATGAATCAGCCTCACTCACGGAAGAAGAGCGTCGCAACGTGGCCGAGATTGTCGGCTTGGGAGGTTTGAAGTACATCGATCTTTCGCACAACCGCGACAGTGACTATGTCTTCAAGTATGACAAGATGCTCAACAAGCGCGGCAATACGGCCACGTACATGCAGTATGGCTACGCTCGTGTGCAGAGTATTCTCCGTCGCGGGGAAGTTGATCCGCAAGCACTCCGCAATCAGCCTGACGCAACGATTTCGCTCGCTGATCCGCTTGAACGCGCGCTCGCGCTTGAGATCGTTCGCTTTGAAGAAGCGCTGCACGACGTCACGGTGGACTATCGTCCCAACCAACTGACAAGCTATCTCTTCGATCAGCTTTCAAAGAACTTCTCAACGTTCTTTGAGTTCTGTCCTGTGCTCAAAGCCGAGAGCGAAGAGCTGCGGACAAGCCGCTTGCTGTTGTGTGATCTGACCGGCAGAACTTTGAAGCAAGGGCTGTGGCTGTTGGGGATCGATGTGGTCGAACGGATGTAGAATTTCTATCACCGGTCAATCCTGAATCCGCATTCTGCCGAAATTCTCTTGGCGCTTTGGCTGTCATGCCGGGGTGTTACCCCGGTTTTTTTGCGCGGTAACGCAGGGTGTAACCCCGGATGGTAACCCCGGGTGTAACGGCGGATTTGAGATTTTGGCTGCTCCGCGCATTTTTTGAAAACTCGTCTTGCCGACTGCGCAGCTTCTGTGGGAATTTGCCGGTTCGCTCTTTGGCAATTGATACGAACTCATACGCAACGCTGGCGTGCGGCTGCCGCTGCCATGCGCGAAGGGTACGTGGCAGACATCGCCTGGTTCGCAGGTCGCTGGTCTGCAAGGTGCCTTGTCTACAGGTCAATCGTCTGTCCCAGGCCTTCTCGCAGCGCGGTTTGCAAAACGTCCGCGGCGCAGACGATATCCTGAGCGGCGTTGCCCACGGACTTGAAGAAAGTGACTTGTTCCGCAGAAGTGCGGCCGTCGCGCTTTTGCAACAGCACCTCGCCAAGCTCCGCAGGCTGCAAATCACCTGGCAGCAAACCGCTGCGCATCGGCATGGCAATATCGCCGGCTTCCGCCAAAGCCGCGGCCCGCTGATCCACGATGATCGTGCTTCGCGCGACTGTTTGCGGCGGCACTTCCGCGGTGCTCGCCGTGAAGGAACCGATGCCGTTGATGTGCGTGCCAGCCGCGATGTTGTCATCAACAAACACAGGCGTTTTGCTCGTGGTGGCCGTGACAATCACACCGCACTCGCGCAGCTCTTCGTGCGAATCGCCAGGCTGTAACTTGCAGTTGGTGGGAACATCGCCTTGGTGTCGCTGGCAGAAATCTTGTGCCTTCTGTGTTTCCCGGCCAAAGATCGCGATCCGCTCAAGCGGCAAGACGGCGAGCAACGCTTGAAGCTGATAGGCGGCTTGCCCGCCCGTGCCGAAGATGGCCGCACATGTGACATCCGGATTGGCCAGCAACCGTGTGGCCAATCCCGTGGCCGCGCCGGTGCGAACGGCTGTGAGATATTCCGCGTCCATCAAGGCCAGCGGAACGCCGGTCTCTCCGTCATTGATCAACATCAAGCCGGTGGTGACAGGCAAACCTTGCCGCGGATTGCCGGGGAAGACGGAGACCGCCTTGATGCCAAACGCCTTCGCTCTATCCCACAACACCGGTTTGTAGAGCAGCGTCCCCGCTTCATTGGCCAGGTTTGTCCGCACCGGCGCATTGATCTCACCCGAGGACAACGCGCGAAATGCCGTCTCCATCAGCTCGATGGCTCTGGGCATCGGCAGCGCTTGGCGAACATCGGCTTGAGACAGCAAGCGAATCTTCATCGCAACAGGAATCCGTCACGCAACGGGTCGCGGGGATCTATCAGGAACTCGTGACGCCCTGTGATGAACGCCTGGCCAGACACGCGGGGGATGATCGCCTTGTGCGGACCAAAGGTCACTTCGCGCATGGCCGCAACATCAAAGCAAGTGCCCAGCACGCTCTCAATGCAAAGCGATTGTTGTAACGCCAACTCCCCGCGGGCGTGATGAATGGCCGCACGGCCGGCAACGCCAGTCCCGGTGGGCGAGCGGTCGACTTCGCCATCAGCAAACACGCAACAATTGCGGCTATGGTTTTCCGCGTCTTGTGGCGGAGCGACAAAGATCACGCCATACAGGAAACTCAGGTCCGGCTCAAAGGGGTGCTTGATCTCGCGCGAGTCAATCACGGCTTGCTTGATCTTTCGCGCGACCGCTATCATCCGCTCGCACTCGTCAGGCAAACAGCGGATCGGCGGATCGAGCTGATCGCCTTGCACGAAGGCATAGTAAGCTCCGCCGAACGCCAGGTCATATCGCAAGTGTCCTAAGCCTGGCACATCAACTTTGGCGTCAAGCTCCACAACAAAGGATGCAACGTTCTCAAACGAGACGCTCTCCACACGACCGTCCACAATGCGGGGCCTGGCCGTGATGCGGCCCGCCGGGGCATCGATGCGAATCTCGCGGTCAGGCGGGGAAATCTCAATCGCGCCGGTTTCCACAAGCGCCGTCACCACGGCAATGATGCCATGACCGCACATGGAGCTGTAACCTTCGTTATGGGTGAACAGCACGCCAAAGTCCGCGTCATCCGTATTGGGAGGAATGACGAGGCAGCCATACATGTCGGCATGGCCGCGCGGTTCCCACATCAGCGCGGTGCGAAGATGATCGAGGTGTTCTCGCGCGAACGCTCTGCGTTCCAGAACGGTCTTCCCGGCGATCTGCGGATAGCCGGCCAGGACAATCCGCAACGGTTCGCCGGCAGTGTGAGCATCGATGGTTGTGATGCGCTGCAACGTTGCGTCAGGCGTCCATTGTTGCGCGCGCGACAACAGCAAATCGAGCGAAGCAGAACTGTCGGCGGACTCTTTGTCACCCTTCATCAGTTTGCCGTGTCGGCTTCAGCAACTTGCGCGTTTTCGCCTGGCAGCTATTTGCCGAGATTGATCAAGCCTTTAAAGAACTGAATGCCGCCGAAGATGATGGCGCCGTACGCGACAACAAACGTCCCGCCACCTTCTGCCAACGCGAAAGTCACGCCGGTGATGACGATGCCGATGAGGGCAATGATTGCGCCCACAACCATGTCGTTCACACCGCTGCTACTATGTCCCTGTTTCCTGGGAGGTCCTGACAAATTGGTTTGGCCGGTCTGCTGATTCCGCACAGAATTCACAACGGCCACCGCGGCCTTGGGAGGGAGGCCGGCCGTGACGAGTTCTTGCTGCACTTGCTGCATCGTGAAGCCTTGCGCCATTTGCTGTGCTGCGTAGCTGTAGGCCCACTCCACGAGTTGATTATTCCCGGCACCCTGATGCATGCGTTGTTTCCTTAGCCCTGGAGGATTTGCATCGCTTTCGCCCCATGCGCAAGCGGATTTTTTGATAAGCCGCAGTTTATGTTCGGGAAGCCAGATTGTCACGCAATTTTCGCCGTGCCGACCGCTAAGATTCTGCTAAAACCGTCCCGTCGTCTTCCCGCAATCTGCACAATTGCACCTTGTCCTGGGGCAAATGTCAGGGTGCACTTTCCCGCCGCTTCCTGAGTGGCGCAGCCAGCCATCCGCCCCAATGTGGTTTCTGTTCACAATGTCGATTCCGTTCAAGGTGCCAAAACGACGATGAACACACCGAGTTCCCAGCCTGTTTGTGCCATTACCGGCGGTTCCGCGGGGATCGGCCTGGCAGCGGCCAAACGTTTCGCCGCGTCAGGCTATGCGATCGCCATTTGCGGTCGTGATCTCGATAAGCTCTCAGCAGCCCGGGACGAGATCCTTGCGAAGCAGGAAAAGGCCAAGGTGGAATGCCAGGTCACACAGTGCGACCTCTCGACAACAGAAGGCGTGGAGGGTTTCCTGACAGACGTGGTTTCATCGTGGGCGAGGATTGACGTGCTGGTCAACAACGCCGGGGCCGCCACGATGGCGCCTATCGATGAGATCTCGCCGCAAGATTTTGAGCGGATGTTGACCGTGAACTTGGGAGCCACATTTCATGCAACGCAATTTGCCTGGCGGATGATGAAGAACGCCGGCGGCGGAACCATCATCAACGTGGCATCGCAAGCCGCGCGCGATCCCTTTCCCGGCTTCTCGGTTTACGGGGCATGCAAAGCCTGGGTGACCTTGTTCACCCAAGCGATTGCCAAAGAAGGCCGCGCACACAACATTCGCGTGTACGGCGTATTGCCTGGCGCGGTCGAGACAACCATGCTTCGCGGTTTGTTGCCGGAGTTTCCCAGCGAAGACACACTTTCGCCTGAGGATGTTGCCGAGACGATCTTCGCGCTCACGCAACCGCCGTGGAAGCACGCCTCGGGCAGCTTGATTGATGTCGTTAAGTAGTTTGAAAAAAGAGGCAGCGCAAACAAACGACGACAGGCCCCGTGTGAGACCTGTCGCCGGAATCAACTCATGCGGTGAAGAGTTGATGGATTGCAATCTTGCTACAGTTTGCGAAATCCAAGTGTCGCGATCTTACATGTCATAGTACATGCAGAACTCGTAAGGATGCGGTCGCAAACGCAACGCGTCAACTTCCTTCTCTTGCTTGTACCAGATCCAGGTGTCGATCACATCCTTGGTGAACACATCGCCGCGGAGCAGGAATTCGTGATCGCGACGCAAGGCCTCGAGCGATTCCTCCAGCGAAGCTGGCGCCTTGGGGATTTCGGCCAGTTCTTCAGGCGGCAAGTCATAGATGTCCTTATCCATGGGATCGCCGGGATTGATCTTGTTTTGAATCCCGTCGAGCGCCGCCATCATCACGGCGGAAAACGCGAGATAAGGATTGGCGCTCGGGTCAGGGCAGCGGAACTCAACGCGTTTCGCTTTGGGGCTGGCGCTGTACATGGGAATCCGACAAGCGGCCGAACGATTGCGCTGCGAGTACGCGAGATTCACCGGAGCTTCGTAGCCAGGCACCAACCGCTTGTAACTGTTGGTGGTGGGATTGGTGAAGGCCAGCAATGCCGGGGCGTGCTTGAGGATTCCGCCGATGGCGTACATGCCCATGTCGCTGAGTCCGGCATAACCGCTGCCGGCAAACAACGGTTGTTCGTCCTTCCAGAAGGAAATGTGCGTGTGCATGCCAGAGCCGTTATCTCCATACAGCGGCTTGGGCATGAACGTTACGGTCTTGTTGTGGCGAGCCGCCACGTTCTTGATGATGTACTTGTAGACCACAAGGCAGTCGGCCATGTGGACCAATTCCTGGAAGCGGAGGTCAATCTCGCTTTGGCCGCCGGTGCCCACTTCGTGGTGCTGGCATTCCACATCCAGGCCGCAGTCGATCATCGTCTGCATCATCTCGTTGCGGAGGTCCATCATCTGGTCCGCAGGCGGAACCGGGAAATACCCTTCCTTGTAGCGCAGCTTGTAGCCCAGGTTGGGGTTCTCTTCGCGGCCGCGGTTCCATTCGCCTTCAATGCTGTCCAGGTAATAGAAGCCGGCGTTGGGACGATGGTCAAAGCGAACATCATCAAAGATGAAGAACTCCGCTTCCGGACCAATAAAGCAAGTGTCCGCCACGCCGGTGCTCCGCATGTAATTGATGGCCTTGCGGGCGACGTTCCGCGGATCGCGGGTGTAATCTTCTCGCGTGATGGGATCCTGAATATTGCAGATCATGTTCAGCGTGCAGAGCTCCGTGAAGGGATCGATGAACGCTGTTTCCGGCTGCGGCACAACCAGCATGTCGCTCTCGTTGATGGCCTGCCATCCGCGGATGGAAGATCCATCGAAGCCGAGCCCATCCTCGAACGTGTCGGTATCGAGCTTGCTGATGGGGATGGTGAAGTGTTGCCACAACCCGGGAAAGTCCATGAATCGGAAATCGACCGCTTTGACTCCCTTGTTGCGGCAAAGGGTAAGCACTTCTTGGGGTGTCCTGGCTTCCACGGAGGAGGTTCCTTTCTTTGGTTGTTTGTGTCCGAAGCAAGAGTTGCTACGCCCAATGGGCGGACATGCAGATCAATTCTTGTGCCGTGCGATGTCAAATCGTGCTAGCTTGATAAACAACTGTGCGTTAACGACTTACGGAATATCCTGGCAGAAACACCGTGCGTCGAAGCTGGCTCGATTGCCTGGTTTTCGGGCAGAAGTGCTTATTGTATAGGCATTGATGATCTTGCGGCAGGAGCGAACCGCCGGAAAGTGCCCGGCAACTGCCGATCAACCTGCCAGATTGCGCAGGTGCGATATAATAGTGAGGTCGCGTAGTGCCGTGGCCGCGTGCTAAGTGCTTGTCATTAAAGCACAAATGGCGTCAAACGAATGAAGAGGCAAACCGGAGCTCGCTCCGCATCAGAGGATCACATCCAGATTGGATCATATTGTGACGAGTCACGACGAACAGGGACGTACGGATCAGGCCAACGTACCGCCCATTCACGCGGAATCTGAAGTTCCCCGCGAGCTGAGCGCGGGCGACGACTGGCAGTCTGACGACCTGATCGATCAGATCAAAGAGTACGCGGACAAGTTGGCCAAGGACAAAGCCAGCCGTGGCGACCTCAAAATCCTCAGCCGTTCGCTGCGGGAATTGCGGTACGCCTTCAAGGTCTTTTCGCAGTATCGCAATCAGCGAAAAGTGAGCGTCTTTGGCTCCGCGCGAACCCTGCCAGAGGCCGCAGCCTACGAACAGGCCATTCGCTTTGGCCGCGCGATGGCCAAGGAGGATTGGTTTGTGGTGACCGGCGCGGCCATGGGAATTATGGAAGCCGGACATCGCGGCGCCGGCCGTGATCATTCCATGGGCGTCAACATCATGTTGCCGTTCGAGCAGGATGCCAATCCGGTCATCGCCGGCGATCCGAAGCTCGTGCACATGAAGTACTTCTTCACGCGCAAGCTGATGTTCGTGAAAGAGTGCGATGCCGTGTGTTTGCTGCCAGGCGGCTTTGGCACATTGGATGAAGGGCTGGAAGTTCTCACGCTGCTGCAAACGGGCAAGCGCGATCTTTGCCCTGTGGTTTTCCTGGATGCCGAAGGCGGCGACTTCTGGGAACCGTTCCAAGCGCTCGTTGATCACTTGCTGCAACGAGGAATGATCTCGCACGAAGACCTGGCCTTGTACCTGGTCACTGACGACATGCAGGAAGCGGTTGATGAGATCATGCAGTTTTATCACAACTATCACAGCATGCGCTACGTGCGCGATCGGCTGGTGTTGCGGATTCAGCGTTCGCCCAGCGACGCGTTCTTGCAGAAGCTGAACGCCGAGTTCGGCGACTTGCTGGTTGACGGCGAAATTGAGACCAGTGCCGCGCTGGATGACGAGCACGATCAGCCGGAGCTGTTGGAGATGCCGCGCTTAGTGTTGCATTTCAACCGTCGCAATCTGGGACGGCTACGGCAATTGGTTGATAGCCTGAATCACGGTTCGATTAAGCTGCGGACGCGCCCGGTGAAGACGACATCGTGATTCACATTACAGCCGGTGCCTGCGGCTGATCAGATACTCTGTCAGCGCCTTATCGAACTGCATGCTGGTGTCCAGCGGGACATAGTCGATGCGGCTTTGGAAGCATTCCTGGCGGTACATCTCGCGGAACTCTTCGATCTGTTGGATGTAATCCGCCTTGAAGTTACTGGCGTCCACTTGCAGCTTGTCGTGAGTTTCCGGCTCTTCGAACTCGACCATGCCGGAGAAGGGGAACTTGACTTCGGCTTCGTCCAGGATGTGAAACAGGATCACGTCATGGCCGCTGTGCCGAAGCTGTCGCAGTGATTTGATGATTGGCTCCGGATCCGCCAGCAAGTCCGAAAAGACCATCAACAGGCTCCGCTGCCGCAACATGGCCGCCGTTTGCGTCAGGCACTTGGCAATCTCCGTCTTGCCGGTGGGCTTAAGGTTGGCCAGCAAGCTCAGCAAGATTCCCAGCTGCGTGCGCTTGGATTTTGGTGCCAGGCTGTGGCGAATTTTTTCGTCAAACGCGATCAAACCGCAAGGGTCTTGCTGGTTGATCATCAAGTAGCACAAGGCCGCGGCCAGGCAGATGCTGTACTCAAACTTGGAAAGTTCCTGGCGGTAGGTGTAGGCCATCGACTCGCTGAGGTCCATCATCAGGTAGCCGGTGATGTTGGTCTCAGACTCAAACTTCTTGATGTAGTACTTGTCCGTCTTGGCGTAGACCAGCCAGTCCAAGTCTTTAAGGTCATCGCCAGGCGCGTACTTGCGATGCTCCGAGAACTCCACGGAGAAGCCATGGAAAGGGCTGGAGTGCAAGCCGTGCAGAAAGCCGCGGACGATGAACTGCGCGCGCAAGTCCAGTCGCTTGATCTGGCGAATGACTTCCGGCTTGAGGTATTGTTCCGCGGCTGGCACTGAATGTCCGTTCTGAGTGTTGGGATTAAGTGGTTCTATCGTCGATGAAAAACACCCGTCATTCGCGCCTTCGCGGGAATAACAACTGAAACTCACCTGGGAATCTTATCGCAGTCGAAACGTCTGGGCCAAGAACCGGCCGACGCGATCGGCGATTGTTCGCTCGCCAACGGCGATTTTCGCCTGACCGATCAACCCTGGCCGCAAATTTCCGTCCGTATCATCAATCAGGACAGTTGCCTGATAGACCACACCTTGAGGGCTTTCCAGACCGTCGGCTTCCGTCATGGTGGGAATCCGGCCGCCGTGCTTGTTGGACAGTGCCGTGGGCACGTGCGAAAGCTCCTTCCGCGCGACTCCCTGGATGACGCCGGTCACCTTGCGGTTGGCATCTTGATCCAACAACAGCGTAACCTGCTGTCCGGCTTTGACGAACTCGATCTCACCTTGATCGATGACGAGCATTGCTTCCATCTTTGCGGCGTCGCCGGAGATCTGACACACCAGATCGCCGCGGTTGAGCCTGCAGCCAACGTTCTGATCCGCGAAGGGCGAACCGGTCCAATCGGACAGTTCCAAGTCATTGTGCTGCGGTTTGGGCCGGCTGGGCGGCGGCAGGACCACGCCAGCGCGGGCCGCGCGAATGGTGAGATGGCCGCGCTCTTCCAGCTTCAGCTCGAGTTGTTCATTCGCGCTGGCGAGCGCTTCTTCAATCGCCGGGATGGCATCGCCGGCATGTTGATCGCGCAGTCGAGTGCGACGCAGCGAGGCAAGCTTCGATTCCAGCATGTCGCGCTGTAGCCGCAGCTGTTCAATCTCATAGCCGAGGTCAATGTTCTCAAGCTTGGCGATGATCTGCCCGGCGGCCACTTGCTGTCCCGGCTCAACGGCCATTTCTTGCAGCATCCCGCCGGAATCCGCGTAGACGGAAACCGCGTCCACGGGGCGAATCTCCAACGAGCAGAAGACGTCATGCGAGACCGGCACGCGAAAGGCCACCACAACCAAACCGCCAACAACCAGCCCTGTTGCCGCCATTCGAAACATGTTCACGTGATTGCTCCTTACCGCGCGCAGCGTGTACCGCATTCCTTGCAAGATGGGGAAGGCCAACATGCCCAAGCCGGCAACAACTGCCAGCGTCTGGCCGACAATCTTCAAGCCGAAAGGATGAAACGCGGACGTCAAAAACCACAAGATGGAAAACACAATCAAGAAGCGATATGCGAACGCCGCGATGGCAAACGCAATGAAGAACGGCCGCCCCCGGGTGGGCAAAAACGGATCACGAGGCAGACGCACGCCCAGCGCCAGCCGAACCAACGCCCGCTTGAAGATGGTGTTGGCCTTGGTCCGTAAGTTCGGGATCTCAATCAGGTCTGAAAGGATGTAATAGCCGTCATAGCGCAGCAGTGGGTTGGCGTTGAACAACAGCGTGCTGACGGAACAAACAAACATCAGCGAGAGCGCCAAGTGATTGAGCAAGCCAGGCTCGCTAAACCACCAGACAAACGTGCAGATGGCCGCGAGCGTGACTTCCACGTACATGCCAGCTGCGCCAATGGCCGCTCTTCGCCACTTGTTGGGCAACATCCAAGAGTCGCTGACGTCGCAGTAAAGGCACGGCGTCATGACCAGAAACATCACGCCAATTTCCGTGCATTCGCCGCCGTATCTTTTGCAGCTCAGTCCGTGCCCCAGCTCATGCAACGCCTTGGCGAAACACAACGCCACAGCCAGCCACAGCGCATTGCCCACGGTGAAGAACTCTTGAAAGGCCGGCAGCCGCGATTGAAAGGTCTCGAATTCCACCAGCACAAGACCTGCCGCCGCCAACGCAAACATCAGGTTGAACATCACCACAAGCGGCGAGAACAACCAGCTCGTCCACGGCAACAAGCCGTCGAGAATTCGCGTGGGGTTGATGCCAGGCAGTTTGATCGCCAGCACGCTGAACATGGTTGATGTTCGCTGGCGGCGCTTGCGTACCGATTCGGCTTTCAACAGATGTTGACCATAGCCAGGGCCATCAGAGAGCAACAACCCGCGGCCGAACAACGTCGAGACAAATCGCCAAAGTTCAACAAGCTTGAGATCAATCCCGGCGAAGCGTTGTTGCAATTCGGCATGCACTTCGTTGAGCGTGCGTTTCCCATCGATCAACTGCCAGATGGCGTACTCTTCCGCCTGCAAGCGAAAGTACCGCAGCGAGACGGGATCTTTCAGCACAAAGTGGTCTTTGCCTTGGAAGACCTGTTGGCTGACAACCAAATCCGAGCGCGAGCGCAGCCGCAGCGGCTGGTCAGGCGGAATCGGAATTTGGTCAGAAGGCGAAGACATGCCAATTGCGCTGAGAGAAGATCATTTCGCAGTTGCGCCGCCCGCTCATTGCCGAATGGGATTCTGATAGCGACTTGCGTTTGCCCTGGGCGGATAAGCCGTTTGTTGGATCGAACCGGTCGCAGTTGGCTCGGCCGTTCTCGCGCGGGGCGCAACTTCGCTGGAGAGGTCAATCTCCAAATCCGCGTCGCCGCCGGGCCGGAGCAGCCATTGCCCATTCTCCATGCGATTTTCAACTTCCGCCCAAACGCGGTACTCGCCTGCGTAGACCTGTTGATGAACGTGGGTCACCGTCCCGAAGAATTCGGCAGTCCGGCCACGTTCCAACTTGGCGATGACCCGTACGCGCCGCCCGGCAACTTCAGCGGCTCCCAATTCGGAAGCCCGCAACAGCGTCTCCACACGCAGCCGGTCCATCGGCGCAATTCGCATCACAGGGTCGCCTGGCTGCACCCATTCGCCAACATGGCGATAGATTTCCGTGACCATGCCGTCACACAGCGCGACAACCTGGTGTCGGGCGAGTTCCGCTTCGGCCGCGTGAACTTCCTGTTCTTTGGCTTGCAGCGAGAAGCCGAGGATGCGCTGATCTGTCATGGCCTGTTCCACGGCCAGATTGGCGCGGTGCAACGAAAGCTGCAAACGCCGCAACTCCAACTCCTGCACAACGCCGGCGCGCTGTTTGTTGGCGGCCAGAGCCTGATTGTATTCCGTTTCGGCGACGGCCGCGGCCGATTTTGCGTAACGAACGTTGGTGTCGTTCTCGGCCTTTTCTTTGGCTTCGTTGTAAATCGCGTTCGCCACGGAGTGTGACATCCGCGCTTTGGAGTCATCTACCTGCGCCACGCGGTCACCGCCGCCAATCAACGCTCCTTCAACAACATCCATCGCGTTGATCATGCCAGGAGTCTGCGCCGGCACATCCGTTTCGCGCAGCCACGAAATCAAACAATCTTCCGTGCGGTAGATGTTGGGACTTTGATATTCCGGTCCCGGACCGGAGATTCCCGTCATCAACGTCATTATGACCAAGGTTGTATTCATGGCGTTTCCGCGCGCGGTCTCGCAAACAATTGGTATCAATCAAAAGCGGAAAAGAACACTGCGTTGGGCGAACTCGACAACGTCGCGGAAAAGGACATAGCCCAAGGGCCGCTGGCCGCAATGAAACTTCGCGACAACGCTTGCGCCGGGATGGAGTTGTTCCAGCTCGTCCCGGTTCACGGCGACTTTGACCAGCACGGCGTTGCCGTCCGCTCCGGCCAACTCCGCACGACGATGGATTTCCTTGATGCGACCTTGGTAGGTCACGCCGGGTTCCGTTGCCAGGATGAACTCAACCACTACATCTTGCATCGAGACGTCTTCCGAGTTGTTCTCTTCCGAATTCGCCTGACGCTGCGCTTCCAGCAAGTGACCCAATCGCGATTCCGGCAATTGGAGTTCGAGTTCCCACTCGCCGGACGGATTGGCAACCGTCAACAGTTTTTGTCCTTGCCGGACTGGTCGGTGCGAAAGCAACTCGGCCACGTTCCAGGTGACAACTTCGCCATCGATAGGACTGAGGATTTGATTCTGCGCGAGCTTGCGATCCAGGATCTGCAATTGCCGCTGCAAACTTTCCTTGGTGCGGCGGAGTTGTTCGACCTCGCCGGTGAGTTGATCGCGCTGCGAGGCATGCAGCTGCGAAGCATTCAACAGCGCATTTCGCACGGCCGTTTGCCGTTCGATGGTCGCGGCCAACTCGCCTTGCTTGGCGGCGAACTCCACTTCCAAATCAACGTTCACAAGTTCCGCCAAAGCGTCGCCGCCGGCCACTTGCTGTCCGTGCTGCACAAGCACACGTTGCACAACACCATCCGCGGTGGCAAAGACGTTGCGGCGAATCGTCGGCTCCAGCGTTCCCCGCGCTTCCAGCGTGAAGTTCGCAGGCACAAGCACCATCACCGCAACCAAACCACAAAGCACCATCAAGAACAGCAGCCATCGCGGGAGGATGCGGGCGCGGGAGGCTCCGGAAGATCGAGCCTGGCCGCGACGCCATGGCAGGAGAAGCGAGTTCTCATGCAACATGGCATTGGACAAAGCTCGACCACCGTGCTCCCGCACCACAGACACCCTCGCTTCCAATCGCTCCCGTTGCACTGGTGGCTCTCGCTGTTCCAGGATGGCGATGGCATTTGGTCTTGCGGTGTTGGGTTTGGCGGTCTTGGGATTGGCTGCGCTTGTTTTGGAGTTGCGTTTGGTTGAGGCGCTCTTCTTCTTGCTGGCGGGTTCCCCATCCGCCACGGAGGATTGACCGTCCAAGGGAACGATCATCACGTTGGCCAGGCCGATCTTCTCCGCGTAGGCTGCCAACTCGCTGTGAGCGCGCGACGACGAATCCGATTCCTCTTCTTCCTTGGACCAGGTCAGCACTGCAGAGCTCTTGCCGCCGCCGAACTTCGCAACGCGATCAGCCATGCGACGCAGTGCGGTGACAGCGTCGCTGCGGCGATGAATGCTCTCCGCGCCACTGATCGATTCGACCGTGTACCGGCTGCCATTGCGAAGCAGCACGGCAACGCGGTCAACATCGCAAAACCGGCGAGCCTCGTTGGCAACATGCGCGGCTGTTTCTTTCACGGAAAGATTGCCAAAAACGGCGGCAATGAATTCGCTTTCCTGTTTGGCGACAAGTTGATTTTGTTCAAGGACGGCCAAGCGTCGGGCCCGCTCGAAGTCGGCGGCGATCGCGGCAGCCTTTTCGCAAAACCGCAAGTTACCTTGTTGCGTCGCGCGGGGCGTATCGCCACGTTGCCGGATTTCCAGCACGCCGATAGGCGACTGCCGACCGGGAATTGGCACCGCGAGCACGAGATCGCCGGACGTCGAGGTTTCTTCGACACTTTCAATCGAGGTCAGCCGTTTGATCGCGGACTGTCGATTCTTAACAGCTTCGAGAACAATCGACTCGCGTTCGGCTGAGTCTTCGTTGTCATCAGAGATGCGATGAGCGATTCGAACGCCGCCATCGCGTTCGGTGGTCCAGATGGCGCCGTCCAAGGCGGCGAGCGTTGTTACCACGCCGCGGAGCAGCTCGCCATAGAAGCGCGAAGCGAGAACTTCCGTTCTGGCCAGCTTCGCCAAGCGAGCGAGATTGCCATCAATCCGCTGCCGCGTTTGCTGCAGCAATTGCGGATCTATTGCGGGAGCTTCGATCATGGATCGGACAGGTGCTGCCGTACTCCCCCCCGGGTTGGCCGCGAACCTTGTCCGCAACCGTGGTGACTTTATCGGTTGAGCAGACATGGGGGTTGAGCCGAACGCAAAATTTGCGATCTGCCTGCGCCGCTGTCAGGGCAAGCGGGCGTGTGCCTTTTCTGTCAATTGCCGTGGGCGATGAGCTTTCTCCGGGGCACCCGATGCCTGTGGTGACGAACTGCCGCAGTGGCTAGCGTCGCTGTCAATCTTGCCTAAACTAAGTCGCTCGCCAGTTTGCCAACTTGAAGTCAAAGCCGCATGGTTGATAACGCGCCTGTCAAATCGATGACCTTCAAAGATCTCACGATCGAAGGCTATTCCCGCGCGGCCGTGCAAAGCTATTGGCGGATCCCGGAATTGAAGGTTGGCTTTGACCTGGGTGCACAGCCGTGGTCGTTCATGGGCACGCCCAACTGGTTCGTCACGCATGGACATCTGGATCACATCGCGGCGGCACCTGTCTACATCGCGCGGCGGCGGATGATGAAGATGGACCCGCCGATGATCTACCTGCCGGAGAACACGGTCGACCCGCTGCAAAAAATCCTGCGATTGTATTCCCGCATGGACCGCGGTCGCATGCCTTGCGAGCTGATCGCCGTGAAGCCAGGCGACGAGATCGAACTTTCGCGCGAGCTGGTTGTCAGCGTGAGCGAATGCCAACACACGGTGCCGGCTTTGGCGTTTATTGTCTGGGAGCGGCGGAAGAAGCTGAAGCCGGAGTACCTGGACCTACCCGGCGAAAAGATTCGCGACCTGCGAATGTCCGGTGTGGAGATCACGCACGAAATCCGTCAGCCTCGCGTGGCTTACACCGGTGACACCGCGCCGCAGGGACTTGATCGCACGCCGGCATTGTTTGAGGCCGAAGTGCTGATCACGGAGATGACGTTCGCCGCCCCGCGACATCGCAAGGAGAAGATCCACAAATTCGGCCATATGCACTTGGACGATTTGATTGCGCGGCGCGACAAGTTCAAGAACG
This sequence comes from uncultured Planctomycetales bacterium, assembly GCA_937982665.1. GTDB lineage: Bacteria > Planctomycetota > Planctomycetia > Pirellulales > S012-138 > CALJLD01. The sequence continues at coordinate 2,476 of CALJLD010000044.1, read as the reverse complement.
AGCTGATCATCGCAGGCCATTCCTCAACGCGTTACAACGCCCGACAGTTTTGCCGGCATGTTGAAAAGCGCTTGCCGGACATGCTGGATGGCCGGCTGAAGCTGTGGGTTTAGCCCAGGGCCGTATGTTGTTTGTTGGGCCTTGGCTCGATCAGTTTGCGGCGGCGCGTGACGTGCTATTGCCACGGCATAGCGACCTATAGTTGACTGGCGATTCGTACGTGCGGAAATGCTCGAGCCGAACTTGCTCCGCAGATGCGGAACAACCGCACCAATCGCCACGACTATACGCCAGGCGTCTTCGATCTTGTTCAGGCACCCAAGCCTTTCCGCTGCTGAGAAGGTCTCACCTTGTCGCTCCAACTTGCAGAATACGTATCCACGGCAAGCCTGCTGGAAGCCGCTCCCGCCTGGGATGACCTGTGGCGACGCAGCGACGTCACGCTGCCGACGGCGTGTGCCGAATTCGTCACGCAATGGTTGCAACACTTCGCGCCGCAGTCCCGCTTCCACTGTCTTGCTGTTGAAGATCAAGGGCAGCTTGTGGCCGCGATCCCGTTGGTTGGCCGCAAAATTGGCCGCGTTGTGCCCGCTGGCGGTCTGCCGCGAAATGACTGGTCGCCCGGCGGCGGCGAACTGCTGCTCGATCCCACGGCCGATGTAGACCAAGCGCTGGATCTGTTGGTTGCCGGTCTGCGAGACGTGCCCTGGCCGCTGTTGTGGTTGGACGATGTCAACATTGACGCTTCGCGCTATCAGGCGTTGTTGGCCGCGTTCCAACGCGCCAAGATCAACGTGGATGTCCATTCGCGATTCGATGTCGGACGCGTGGCAACAGACGGCGACTGGTCAGAATATGTGAACAGCCGCTCCAAGAACTTCCGCCGCCAAATCAAACGAGCGATCAAGCGAGCCGAAGGTGAGGGCGAACTCAAGCTCAACGTGCTGACAGAGTTCTCCGGCGATGAGCTTGAAACACACCTCCGCCAAGCGTTTGAAATTGAAGACCGTGGCTGGAAGGGCGAAGGGCAAACTTCCGTGCTGAAGACGCCTGGTATGTTTGAGTTCTTCGTGCGTCAGGCAAAAGTGCTCGCACAAAACGGCCAGTTGCAACTCAGCTTTCTGCAGCACAATGATCGCGCCATCGCGTTCGAATATGGCTTGAACGCCAAAGGCGTCTATCACGGATTCAAGATCAGCTATGACGACGAGTTCTCTGACTACAGCCCTGGGCGCGTGCTGTTGCATCTGATCCTGGAACGGATGTTTGAAAACTCCCAATGGCACGAGGCCGATCGCATGGGCCCCATAACCGCGTCAACCTCCAGCTTCATCACTTCCAAATACACCATCGGCCGGATGGTAGCCGCCCCCAAAGCCATGTTCGGCAAGACGTTGTTGAACTTCTATCAAACTTGCTGGCCGGCCGTTCGCCGCGTTCGCAAGTCCGTGCGCAAAGTTGCCGCGCTGCCAACAATCAAATGGTCCAAGGCAACACACAAAGCCACCTCGCAGCAAGACAACCCCTCCGGCCAGGCCAGCGAGTAACCTCGCCGCCGCCGTATGAAATCCCGCCAAATCGCGCCACATTGCGGCATCAAGTCATCAACCTCCCTCCACCCATCGCGCCAACTCGCAGCGCGCACAATTCATCGCGCGCACAATTCATCGCACGACGCCAAGACTGCGCAACATCACATCTCCCGCCACTTCTGAAACGCATGCACATCCTCAGGGCTCAGGCGGAACCACTCGGAGTGCATGCGCTTCCCGGCAAACCTTGAATGCCAATAGGCTTCAATCCCGTGCGGATCCTCCGTGCGAATCACATGCACCAACGACCCTCTGTCCGGCAGCAGCCATGAGAGGTCGCGCCCCCGCCGCAGCACATCGTAGCTGCAACCAATCTTGAACAGCCCCGCGGACTCGAACAGATACACATAGCCATGCCGCGGCTTGCGTTCCTTCTTCTTGGGTCCCGGTTTTCGGGCGTTCGGCTTCCTCCGCTTCTTTGGCTGTTCGTCAAGTTCCTTCAACAACGGCTGACAAATCTGCAGCACATCGTCATAGCTGGCCCGCACGTCTTCTGGTCGTGACTGGCAATAGTCAATCAGCTTGCGAATGATGTCCGGTCGATTTCCAAATCGATTTTTGAATGCCGTGGTGCTGGGAAAGCCTGGCTGATTCCGGCCGCGAATCAGCAGCTCCGCCACCACAGGGTACCGCCCCAGCTCGCGAATGCACGACACCAGTGATTCAAACAAATGCTCGTCGCTGATCCTTTGCGTTTTCGTGTTCGGCGTCAGTCCGGCCGCGGCGGTCGCTTCGCTCCAGCGCTTCCAATACTTGCCGTACCATTCAAACAGCCGCATGCCCGTGACGCGGCTGAACTTCTTCCAGCCCATCGGCACGCCGCCGTTCTCGTCTGCCCGTTTACGAATTTCGTCGAGGATGCGTTGTTTGTCGGTGCACATGGG
>CALJLD010000043.1 GCA_937982665.1 uncultured Planctomycetales bacterium | reverse complement strand
GCAACCGGCGAATCGAGTTCGTGATTCTGCCGAACACGCAAGGCACGCCGTAGATAGTCCTGGCATCGCTCTCGACCAGCATACCCACAGCTGCAACTTGTCAGTGTCTGGCGTTTTGTATTGAGCAAAGTATCGACTTTTGCGCGAGACATTTCGATTTGGGTGCCACTGCTGGCTTGTCCAGCAGTGCTTAGCTTTGGGTCAACGCAAATCCCAATCTCTACCAGTGAAGCGGCACTTGTCCGCGACACGTCAAGAAGCGTTTCTCCGCACATCGCAACGCTCAGAATAATCCGTCATCCCCGCGAAGGCGGGGATCCAGTCAACGCTAAGAGCCATTTGCGGTAGCGCAATCGGATTGGACGTGAGACGACCGCGTGCGACTCGATGTTCGTCAGTCGTAACAGGAACTACATTGACTGGATTCCCGCCTGCGCGGGAATGACGAAAAACACCGTGGTATCTCTCCGCCAGCAGCGCTAGCACGCCGGGACTCGGATTGACCGCTGCCTGCGTTTCATGTCACGTTGTCGCATCGGCGAATGCAACGCATGAACCCGTGCTGCGTTTCGCATCTTCGCGAATTGACCCAATGCTAAAGGCGGAAGTGACATGGATGTCGCCTCGTTCTTGATTTCCACGCTCGCGCTGTTTCAAGTTGGTGATGACGGACTGCGATCGGCACTGGTGAAGCCATCCGGTAACACGGCATCAAGTGCGGTGAATTCATCCGCCATCGACACCGAACCCGCATCGGCCAGTCAAACGCAACCAGTAATCGACCAGGCACTGGCGCGGACGGCCGGGTTTGACGCGCCTGGGAAATCGGCCGCGCAACTGATCCAGCGACTGTTGATCTCGGAGTCCAATGCGAACCAGCTTCGACGCGTGAAGTTGGTTGAGGCGCTTGCCTCGGTCGGCGGCGTGCAGCGCGCGGACGCAATTGAAGCCTACTGGGAATTGTCGCACATTCATGCGCAACGTTGCGCGCTGGAACGCCAACTTGCGCGGCTTGACGAATGCCGTCAGGCTGCCGCTACGGAACTTGACCGCGAGTTGGCGAACGTGGCGATTCGTCAGACGGAAGCTGCCTGGAAAGCTGCCCAAACGGAGTATGCGCGGTCCGCTCAATCCTTTGCTGCAGCCCTGGGCGGGACGTTTGCTGATATCACTTTGCCGGAGAGTCTTCCTCACACCGGCGGCTATGACACTCGCTTCGATGAGATCTTTGCCAATCAAACGGCGGCGGCCGCAGTTCAACAACTCAATGAACAAATTCCCGCACGCCGGGCGATTGTTGACGCCAGAGCGAATTGCGTGATTGCCGCGTGGGACGCTCATCAGGCGTTCCTCGCAGCGGCCCGCTCAGGCTCAGCACAGTTTGCGGATACGCTTGCGGTCGCGGCACACTTGCACGCAAGTGAACTGGCATTCCTGGAAAGCGTCTACGCTTACAACGCGGACATCGCGGATTACGCGCTGGCGGTCGGTGGCGGACAGACGCCGCAAACTCTCGTTGGCATGCTGATCAAGGATCGCGTGATTCCCAATCATTTGGGCGATGTGGCCGAGCGCGTGGTTCCCGCCAGCGGTTCCGATGGCTTTCGCGCGGCCGGAACAAGCTCCACACCGGCGAATCGCGGCGCGCCTACACTCGCGGACTCTTCTTCTGGCGCCGCGGCCGGCGCTCCGCGCGAATTCCAGCCGCCCATCAATGCCAGCCCGCTGCGCGGCGCGTCCCCCAACACCTCCGGCAGCAACAATGCAACTACTAATTCGCCCACACCGCAGAACACGAACACGCCCGGCTGGGAACCAGTTCCCGGGTACATGCGGCCCGACTCGCCAGACCCAAACGGCACAAACCCAAACCCCGCCAGCCAAGACAGCACAAACCAGAATAATGTAAACCAGAACAACACTGGGCAACCAACGCCGGCCTCGCAAATGCGGCCTTTGCGTGAGCGCTACCAATCGAACTTTCGTGGCCCGCTGGATTCTGCCGCAACGACGCTGACGCAATACCTGGCCGCCGCGCAAACCAGTGAGACTGCGAACTCGCGACGCGTCACTCTATGCGATTGCTGGAACGCAGTTGCTCCGCAGAATCGCGCGAACGTGGCCGAGCGTTTTTGGCAGGCATGCCTGGCCGCGGCGAAACTTAATCAACAACAACAAAAGGAAGTCACGCTTCGCAGCCTGCAACAAGACTTCCTGTCGATGACGAACGACCCTCGCCGCACTCGCGAGATGCTGATGCTGCACGCAACTCTTGCCGAGGTGACCGCCGATCGCCTGAACGCGGAACTTCAAGTGCACACCACGAACTTTGAGCTGGCCCAGCTTACGCCAACACTCGTCAGCGGCAGCCAGGTTGTTTTCCCAACCGGGACCGCCGCGAATTACACACAGTTTGAGCAGCAAGCCCTTGCCGAAGCTGACAACGCGACCGACCGCAACGCCACCACGATCGCAAGCAACTTCGCTGGCCAGTTATCCACGTGGGAATCAGCCTGGCGCGACAGCGAATCCGCGCTGGCAACATCAGTCGAGGACTTTCGCGCCGGCGGGTCGCTGCGGACTTTGTTGTTCGCTCTGCAGGAGCGCAACGCAACGCTTGCCAGTGGGCTGTCCGCACTTGTGGAGTTTCGCGCCGCGGTGGCAGCGAGAATCTCAAGCGAAGTGCCAACTGCGCAACAATGCCAAGCGCTGACGAACTGACGCCGCCATTCGTCAACAAGTTGCTACTCGGGAAAACAACCGCAGCGCTAAATGTCCTTCGGCACTGTGAACTCGCCGCGATAGTTCCGCGTCAACATCGCGTTGGCCGCGTCGTTATCGATGAACTGTTCTTTCGCGGGGTCAAACTCCAGCATCGGCCCAACCTGGCACTCGGCCTGGTCCAGGCGGAGATTGATGCGGCCCAGGTTCTCCTTGATCTTCTCGATCGAGTCATTCACCTGCTGGTTGTTGGCGTACGGCGAATTGACGCCGGCCATGGTTGTTGTGGAACCAAGCCGATAGGAAATGTTGCCCAGGTGGCACAACGCGGATGAGTAATGAGCATCCTCAACGCCACCGTTCACCATGTCCGGGTTGTTTTCCCGCACGGCGTTGATGAAGCTTCCCCATTCACCGCCGGGGTAAACTTCGCCGCCCAAGTCATCCAGCGTTTCGCCCTGGCTGCTGCCGTTGGCGAAGAACTTGCCATCAGCGATGCGGCCTTCGGTGGTGTAATACTCGTTGCGGATTTCGCTGCCATACTTGGTGTCGATGTCGCCCTTCTTGCCGACAAGTCCGCGAACTTCAAACACCAGCATCACGTCACCAAACTCATAGACGGTGACTTGGGTGTTGGGCGTTTCGCCTTGATCTTCATACCCAAATCGGCCGCCCAGGCTGATGACCTTGTTGGGAAGCGTGGCGTCTTTGATCGCCCAGCGGGCAATGTCCATCTGGTGGACGCCCTGGTTGCCGATTTCGCCGTTGCCGGTATTCCAGCTCCAGTGCCAGTTGTAATGAACGAGATTCTCGTGGTAGGGCGTTTCATCGGCTGGGCCCAGCCACAGGTCATAATCCAGTCCGTTGGGGATGGGCTTGACCGGTTTGTTGCCAATGCTCCAGCGCGGCTTGCTGGCATAACCTTTGGAAACCAACAACTTGCCGTAGTTGCCAGATTGCAGCGCGGCAATCTCTCGCGCTCGGCTGCCGCTTGAACGCTGTTGTGTTCCATGCTGAACCACACAGTTGTTGTTCTGCGCGGCCTTAACGCATTGTCGACCTTCAAACACATTGTGTGACATGGGCTTTTCCACGTACACGTTCTTGCCGGCCATGCACGCCCAAACCGTCATCAGCGAGTGCCAGTGGTTGCAAGTCGCGATACTGATGGCGTCAACGTTGGGGTCATCCAGCACTTCGCGAATATCTTGCACGCACTTAGGCGTATTGTTGTTGTGTTCCTCGACTTGCTTGGAACGACTTTCAAACAGCCGGGTGTCGGGATCGACAAGGTAAGCGATCTCAACATCCTTAGATCGACTGAACCCGCTGATGTGGGCTTGTCCGCGCCCGTTGATTCCGGCCACGGCAAGTCGCACGGTGTCGTTCGCTCCCAGGATGCGGCCAGATGCCTTGGTGCCGGCAATCGCGAATGTGGAAAACACCGCGCTGCTGGCAGCCGCTGTCTTCAAGAAGCGGCGACGGCTCACAGTCTTCCGCTCTTGGTGGGGCTTGGTAACTTGAGATGGCTGGCGAGCGGGCTTCGACATGCGGGAGAACCTCGTTAGGCAGGAGTTTGGCCGATGAACAGCCTTGCGGAAACGGCCACGCAAATGGCTTGTGCGGGGTGGGAGCCTGGCTGGCGAATATGACTCAGCGGACTACGCGGGAATCGATATCGCGAGGACAGTCAGGGAGGCGGCATCCAGCGACGCCAGGTGACGACAGATGGTGCGCTCGACCGATTGTGCGGCGCAAGTCCCAATCATGCAAGCATTTTGTGCATTCTTGCCCGTCAACCATCCGCTAATCGCCGCTCCGGTTGTTGTGGACCCTGGACAGGGCGCAGTCTAAAATACCTCTTTGGTCCGGGCGCTCTCCCGGCACTTCGCTCCCCGACCAGGGCGGCGTCCTTTCTGCTCATAGCTGCATGGAAATCCCCCAAACCACGCTCTCCTTTGATTCCGTCACGCGAACTTTCGCGGGCTCGGAAGCGCAGCATGCGGATAACGAATTGCTCCCCAAGTATGAGCAACTCGTAGGAGAGCAACGCTTCAACTGGACGGAACACCTGCGGCTGATCCGGCTCTTAGGCTCGGGAGGGCAAGGGCAAGTGTTCCTGAGCGAACGCCGCGGCGCGGATGACTTCACCATTCCTGTGGCCGTAAAAGTCTTTTCGCCGGCCGGCTTTGCCGATGCCCGATCTTACGACGAGGCCATGTTCAGCATCGCCCGCACGGCGGCCCGCATCGCGCAGATTCAGCAGGACAACCTCCTGGACGTCCACAACTTTGTGGAACGTCGCCGCATTCGCTTGATGCAAATGGAGTGGGTCGACGGCTACGACCTCCGCCGTTTGCTGACGCCAGAGATGCTACAAAGGGCGAAAGACCGCGTCAGCCAACGTCGCTGGGAGTACATCAACAACGTCATCGTCACGCCAGGCACCAGCGTTCCCAGACTCAAGGCCGGGATTGCTATCAACGTCATTCGCCAATGCCTGGCAGGGCTGGCCGCACTGCATCGTCACGGCATTGTGCATGGCGACCTGAAGCCGGCCAACATCATGCTCAAGCGGACCGGCAACGCCAAGCTGATCGATATCGGCTCGGCCGTGGATCTGGAAGACAACCCTCGCGCCCGCGGCTGCACGCCTAAGTACGCGGCTCCGGAAGTTCTGGAAGGCCGCGACATCTCGCCACGCTCTGATCTTTGCAGCTTGGGTTACGTGCTGATCGAGGTTCTCTCAGGCGCGCCGATGTTCCCCGACATGGAAAACCCTCGCGAACTCTTGCAGGCGAAAAGGGCGATCGTCAAGAAACTTCCCAAGGTGCTGCCTGAGGAAGTGACCGTGAATGATCTCCTGGTGAACTTCTGCCGCCGCCTGGTCTCGCCTGACCCCATGGCCCGCTTCGCCTCGGCGGAAGAAGCCGAGCTCGATAAGAACGGCGCCGCCGGCATCCACCGCCAACTCATCAAGAGCGATCTCGCCAGCGAATACGAGAACGAGATCCGCCTGTGGCTGGAAGAACTGGAATAGCCGGCACTCCCGCGCAACGCTGAGTGTTGCGGCTTGCTCTCGCCTGGCTGCGAGGGTGCCACCGATTGCTTGTCATCGCGCCTGGGTGCCACGGGTAGCTCGCTACCCGTGCTTCTGGACGACCGATAGTTTGTCGATAGAACACATGTTGCGAACGCTCTTTCTTGCCGTTTACGGTCAGCGTGCTTCACCCGGCACGGGTAAACGAGTTACCCGTGACACCCGCCGCACCACCGATGAATCTCATCGCGCGGACGAGTTCCTCACGCGGCTTCTCGACAGCTGCCAGGGTCGCGCGTTTCATAAATTTCCAGATTGCCAAAGAGCGAACGGCAAATTCCCACAAAAGCTGCGCAGTGGGCAATGTGAGTTTTCAAAAAATCTCCGCGCGCGAATCTCGCGCGAAAAATGCTTCTCGGCCAAGATCCCAATCCGGGATTACATCCTGGATTACACCCGGGGTTACCACCCGCCGTTACACCCGGCGTTGCATCCGGCATTACATCCTGGGTCACGGGCTATTTTGCCGGGGTTACACCCAGGATTGCAGGCATTTCGAAGCTCCGCGACCGCCAAGCGCGGCGACAGCTGTTTTCGACTGGCAGCGTAACACTCGGAAAGCCGCAAATTTGCACGCGAAAAAAGTTTTTCTGTTAGCCGGAAATTACTCTTTGGCAACGCGCAGCTTTTGTGGCAGCCGTTGGTAAGCATTCATCGTCAGTCTTAGCTCGCGGCCGGCTCAACGTTCGTGTGATGGCACCTTTGGGTTACATCGCCAACAGTCATCATCTTGTCGGCTGCGCCGCCCCAACGGGCCATTCATGTCAAAAGCCGACGATCCCGAACCAACTGTGATTCCGAGTGTCTATCTTGTGTCAATCTGTCTGCGGTTCAGATACGATTCGTGGTAGTGCGTCAGACTAGTAAACAAGCCATTGGATCGAGGGCAATCATGGCACTTCCAAACAGCTATACGCAAAAACCTGGTGCAATCCCTGCATACTTTGAGGCGATCCTCAATGCCCAGGCACCCGAACGCTTTACCACTCGCTTCCTCGAAAACTTAGGCTTTAAAAGCACAAATGACCGACTCTTCATGAGCATACTTAAGGATCTCGGTTTCCTGGATACGGATAGTGTTCCGACAGAGCGTTACTATAGGTTCCACGACCGCTCCCACTGGGAGCGGGTTCTCGCGGAGGGCATTCGTGAAGCTTACGCAGATCTATACAAGGTGAACCAGCGGGCGCACGAGATGTCATCCGATGATGTGAACAACAAGTTAAGAACGCTGTTTGCGGGTGCAAAAAGTGATCAGGTAATTGGCCGGATCGCTAAAACGTTTACAGCCTTATGTGAGATTGCCGATTTCTCCGAGGGTCCGCGCTCCGAGTTGGCATTTGCTGAGGCAGTCGAGCAAACCAACGGCCAACCCGTCGCGCGTGTGGACGCTGAACATTCCCCATCGATCCAACCCCGTGATCAGGCTACGCAAGTAAGCTCAACAGGTGTTTCGCTCGACTCGCTCCAGTACCACATCAATATTGTTTTACCCGAAAGCCGTGACCAAGCAGTTTACGATGCGATCTTCCGTAGTCTCAAAGACCATCTTGGTAGGTAGCCATGGACGACATATACACTTTTGTCTATCGCGGCGTCTTGGCCGATACAAATCTCGACCGCGTTGGTCGACAAAGGCGCCGAAACCTTACCACTGCCGAAGCGTTGATGCTTCGCGAGTCATTAGCATTTGAGATGCTTGATCGAGATCGGTTGGCAATTGCACAACAAATGGCAATCGTCTACACGGCAGTGCACGCATTTGAGAACACTGTTCGTGAGTTCGTAATGGGAGCCATGGCGGAAGAATTTGGTGAGAGTTGGTGGTCCGAGGTTTCCGAGAAGATTAGGAAGAGAGTTAAGACTCGAATGGAGGAGGATGCGAAGTTTCGGTATCACGGCTCACGTGGTGCAACAGAAATTATGTACTGTGATTTTGGCGACTTGTCTTCCATCATTGTGACCAATTGGACTGTGTTCGAGGATGTGTTGGCAAATCTGGAGTGGGCAAAGGCCGTTCTCGCTACTTTAGAACGAGCTCGAAACATCGTCATGCATGGTGGCGTTCTCGCTCGGGAAGATATCGAACGCGTGGGCATGAACATAAGAGATTGGATTCGGCAAGCCGGTTAGTGCAGGAGGCAATGGCACCAGCGACACGCAGAGCTTGCCGTCATTTTCGCAACTGAAGTCAAAGTAGTAAACGTAGGGTGGGTGGAGCAAAGCGCAACCCACCTTTCATTGGTTTGGTTTGCAATTGAATTTGCGTTCGCACTTTGCAACGCAAACAGAAACCGCCGCCCGTCCAGCAATTGCGTAGCGCAGAGAAGGTGGGTTGCGCTGCGCTCCACCCACCCTACGGATTTCTAGGGTGAAATGCCAAGTCGATTGACACTTGCCGACGAGTCTCTTTTCCCGATTCAAGCATTCTTCAATGCAGTCGGTGATGACTCTTTCTTGCGTGTAGTGGATTCGCTTACAAAAGGTGTGGGCTATTCGATAAACGACTGTGATTGTTCGTTCCCTGACGACTTGGAACCAGATGAAGAGTCGTTCGAGGGCGTGAGGTTTTCGTTGTTTGAACAAAGCATCGTCATATCGACTGAACAACTTGGACAATACATCCGGCTTGTGTGCAAAGAGTTTGGCGAGAAATCTCCAACGGACCAAGAACAAATCAACGATATTCTTGCTCGACTGTAGCCGGACCAGCCTCGCCCTCGCCTGGGTGCCACGGGTAACTCGCTACCCGTGCTTCTGCACGACCATTGGCTTCCCAAAAGAACACACGCTGCGAACGCCTCCTTCTTGCCGTTCACGTTAGGCGTGCTCCAACCTGCACGGGTAACGAGTTACCCGTGGCACCCGCCGCGCGACATCCTTCATGATTTCATCAGCGGCCGCGTCAAAAATACAAGGCCACCGTTTGAAGCTGGGACTTTTTCCTCAAAGCCGCCTTGAGGTCCTTGTCCGGGGTAAGTGCCAGGCCATCGAGAAGTGCCTTGATGTAGTCTCTTATCGCGGTCTTCGTCTGAAGAAATTGAAGTGACCAGAAAATACGGTCGCGATGTGCATCATCCTTGCACTTGAGCACTTCTCTAAGCCAGATTCCCGTTATGTCCTTTTTCCCGTAGGGCTGTTCCGTCAATCCAGCAGAGTTGTCAAACAGAAACACAAAGAGTTCTGACATGCGACACTCTTCTTGGATGATTAGCCCCAATGAATCATTGGACAACAAAACAAAAATGCCTTCTCTATACGATTCTTCACTAACGACCTTGAAGCCGCGATCCTTCGTCAAATAGCGTACGAGACGACGAATCTGGGATTCGAAGAATTCCGTATCCGAACGCGCTGGCTTTGATTTTCTTTTTGCCACGATAAATATCGTTTCCGTCGAGTAAGAGTATCCACCGCTCAAGTGTATAGAAAATGGCTGCTGTATAGAAATTGATGCCACTAGCGACATGCGCGTAGATCGTGACAGCCATCTTGCCAACTGCAAGTAAACGTTGCGGGGCTTCACGTCCCTGACACTTCGCATTCCTTTCCAGAAGTTGCCAGGCAGCGGTTGATTGGCGCGGAGGAAACTCTAGTCTGAAAGCTGAACCGGGCACCCGTCAAGCAATCGGAGGTCACATGAAGCGCGTCACCGGAATTGGAGGCATTTTCTTCAAGGCCAAGGATCCCGCGGCCTTGCATGCCTGGTACAAGCAACACTTGGGCATTGATGTTCAGGAATGGGGCGGGGCCGCGTTCCGTTGGGCGGACGACGAAGGCAATCCCGTCGCTGGCACAACCATCTGGTCCGTGAATTCCGCCGAGAGCGATTCCTTTGCACCGAGCACGGCTTCGTTCATGGTGAACTATCGCGTGGAAGACGCCCGCGAGCTTGCCAAAGTTTTGCGCGAGGAAGGCTGCAACGTGCTCGACAAGATTGACGAATCGGAGTTCGGCATCTTTGCCTGGGTTATCGATCCCGAGGGGAACAAGGTTGAGCTTTGGCAACCGCCGGAAGGGCAATAGCTGCTTGGTTAGCAGGATGATTCAGTCGAAGAAAATGCACGGCGGACTGGACTTGCCCGTGGTAACCAAGTGCTAAAGAAGCACGGGCAGACTTCGCTTGCCCGTGGCACCCGCGCTTGCCCGTGGCACCCGCGGTTTCACCGCACGACTTCGCAACTCGGGAACTTCTGTTGGAATTTTTCCACGGCGGCGTCGGTGATCTTGGTGTTGCGGATCACCAGCACTTGCAAGCCTCCGCTGGGGAACTCACTTTGCAGTGTCATGTGATCGATCGCGGCGTCCGTGACAGCCGTGTCGGAAAGGTCCAGCGTATGGACCGAGGTGTACCGCGAGCTGTTGCTGCAAAAGGCCCCAATGTATGACATGTCAGCGTCCGTAACGTTGGTGCCTGAGAGATCGAGATCGACGACGCCGTTACCTTTCTCGGTGACCACCGCCCCCAGCTGCTCGACTCTTTCGCCAGGCGTTGGGGCAGGACAGCCAGTCATGCCCACGATGGCCATCAGGCAGACGACGGTACGAAGAATTGCCGGCGGCATGGGGTTGTCCGTGGTTGCAGGTGTTGTTTAGGCGTGTGAGTTGTCGTC
>CALJLD010000042.1 GCA_937982665.1 uncultured Planctomycetales bacterium | reverse complement strand
TGCACCTCTTTGGCCTGGCGCGTTTTGCCATAGGGCTGCTGTTTACCGTGATGTCGGTCGTAGCACTGTTCTATGGCACCGCGTTTGTTGGACAGTGCGGTGCGCCGGACATGAAGATGTGGGTTATCTTTCTTGCTGTGGGAGTCTTCAACATCTTGCTGGGGATGAGTTTGACCGGATGCAATCACGGCGCGCGAAAGGTGGCGGCGTTCGAGTCGCTGTGCCAGATCCTCGCCGTAACTTCGCTGGCAATCGTGGGCATGGTTGTTACCGGTCTGTCGCCGGCCAAGATGATCCTCCTTGCTGGGTTGGCGGTTGCATGGAATGCAGCCAATTTCGCAATCCTCTTTTCGCCAACAATCAAGAAAGCCTGCGATGGCAAGAGGTCGGACATGCAAGCCGATGAGAGCTGCTTCTCCTACGGTCGCTCAGGCGTCATCATCGAGATCGCCATGTTCTTGTTCGCCGCTGCCGGCGTTGCGTTAGCCGTGTGGGTTGCGTTTACGGCGGTCAGCGTGATGACACCACCGCAGCCAATTGGCATCATGGGGTAGGCACATTCGAATTTGAACGGTGCATTCGAGCTGTAAGAATCTCGCGAACCACGGCATTGATGCGGATGTCGCTAGTCTTTGAAGAAGACCGCCTGTGACTTGCCCTGTGACTTGCAAGGAGCAGCGCAAGTTCCTTGGAAAGCTCGAACGGATTGCGTGACCGGAGGATGGAGTGGGCTTGAACGAAATCAAACTGATCGTTGTTGAAGATCCTTCGAGAACAGGCGACTACCGCCCAGTGGACATCGTGATTGATGGCAAACGACTCATCGACGTGCTGAAAGACATTGAGACTCCTTACGCTGATGAAGAGGGCTCGCCACAGATTGCTGGTCAATATCACAGCTTATCAATCAATGCGACACTCTTGCCATGTCAACACTTTCTTGGCGCGCCACTGCCGATTCTCGCTCACGATGACAAGACTGCCATTTTGATTTGCACCTGCGGTTGCGAAGGATGCTGGGACTTTGTGTGCCGTATGACGTTCACTGAGAATACGGTCACCTGGTCTGACTTCGAGCAAGTTCACCGTGATTGGAACTATTCGAAGTTAGGCACGTTCATCTTTGACAGGAAGAGCTACGATGAGCAATTCATGCAGCTTCTGCCTGACTCGAACTAGCTGCGCTGTAATGACGCCAGAGGTCAAAATCCTCATGGCATGTAGAGATAGGGCTCACCTAACTGCAACGTTCATGCGATCAACCTTTTAGGCGCGTCGGCGTGACTGTGAAGGGCAAGATTCAGAGGTTCTCGCCGAATGCAGATTGATGACGGGGCAATCTTCGCAGGCGTTATTGTTCGCCTTGCGACAATTCGACGCGGCAACGACTTCTTGCAAACTATGCCCAGCTCAACCGCACAACTTCCCAAGACCGCGGCCGAGGTCTCGCCGGTGCGAGAGGTCACCTTATTCGCCAGGGCCGATTTGACGCCGTTTGTGGAGTTGCTGGAACCTCAGGCGTTGCAGCCGAAGTCCATTGATGGCAAAGCTGAGTTGATGATGAGCGCCACCGACACGCGATTCTACGGCATCCGCTTTCGCGAGTTCTCGATCAACGTGCTGCTGGAAGACGCCGCCGCGAACGCGCGGAATGAAGCGAGCGTGTTTCTGATCCGCGCGTTCAACACGGTGCGGTTCTTCGCCTGGGTGGAGCGAACGGTGTTCCGCACACCGTATGATCACGCTGTCATTTCAGGGCAATACAACACGCCGGTGAAGATCAGCGTTACGCGGCGAGCGCGGCCGATTGTCGATTTGTGCATGGCCGACATCCCTGACCGGGAACCGCTGCGTTCCGGCGAAGATAACTGGACAGGTCGCATCCACCTGCCAACACCGCCAGGCAAACAAGCGCCGGCGGACGCCAAGATGTTCTTTGGGGAGTTGTCCGGTCAGGCAGAGGTCTATGCCTTCGATGAGGCAGACCAAATCCGCCTGCACGAACAGAGCGACTATCCCATCTTGCAAACCATCAACGCCGCCAACTTTCAGCCCAAGCGCTGGCTCATCCGCCAGGCCGGACGGCACAAGAAGACCAAGACCGTTCCGAGAAGTTGGACGATGCCTTCGACGGCGCAGCCCAACGAATCGGCGGATTAGCGTACTAGCTATCGCCAATCACGGCCTGGCTGTCGAACGCCAGGTTCACTGCCGAGTAGCAAGCGCTTCGCGAAGGAGCGCGAGCAGGTCTTCAATCTCATCGTGAGTTTTCAGCGTTTGCGAGACGACGAGGTTGTGGGCAAAAAAGCCCATGGTCCCAGCGCCGGTTCCTTCGTGCAGCCAACCGTTGTTGCCAGATGTGCCCGTTGCGGAAGTGATGATCTCAAACAGGTGGTCTTCCGGCGCGCTGCGGCCAGAGACATCGTTGGGATCTTTGCCAAGGCCCACATCCGGACCCCGCGGCGGGCCGCTGTCTGCAAACAAGGAGACATTCAAAACGAAATCGCCGTGGGCCGCCTCCCCACTATCCTCAACCTCTGACGGCCTTGTTGTGTCCAAGTACTCTTGCTCGGCTTGCAACAGATCCTTGCAGTCATAGACCACCGTCAGAAACTGCGTGTCCGCTTTGTCGCGCGACGTAATCACAATCATGTTACCGCTGATGTAGTAACCGCAATCGTACATCGGCAGCAAGTCGCGCAGGGCCGTATCAACCTGCACGCCGGAATAGGAACCTTTGAGAAATGTAATCGCCGGGTCCAGGCCGATCATTTCCAACTCCACCCTGTCTAATGTCACGCCAACGCCGAGTTTTTCTGCAAGGCTCTCACCAAACTCAATCAGCGAATGATTTGGCACGCGAAGATCAATCCGCAGCCGCATCACTTGGCGAATCCGTTGCGCGGATTGCTGTGCCGTGAGTCCCTGGGGGTTCGGGACGAATGTCATAAAGTCGTCCGCATTTGTCGCATTCGCATTCTGAGAACCAGTTCCTGCAGCGGCTTCGCCTACCTGCACACTGCTGGACGATGTACCAGCGGCATTGCGGTCCTGTTCGGCAAAGCCACGACTCATCGTACTTGCCGTGAATACGGCGAACAGCAGCACGAGCAACCAACAATACCGGCGAAGTTTCTGCGACATGTTATTCCCCTTATCCAGAATGACTATCAATGTGAATCTTGTGGCTAACTCTTACGTCTTGCTACGATTGCGTTAGCGGTGAGCGAACTTTACGCTCATGCAGCATGCTCACTGTCGAGTCGCCAGCGCTTCGCGGATGAGCGCGAGCAAGTCCTCAATCTCATCGTGAACTTCCAGCGTTTGCGAGACGACGAGGTTGCCGGCATAGAAGCCCAATGTGCCGGCGCCGGTCCCTTCGTCCAGCCAGCCGTTGTCGCCGGTTGTGCCCGTTGTGGAGGTGATGATCTCCAACAGATTGTCTTCTGGCGTGTGCTCCCAAGGAGCCTTGGGTTGAATCTGGCTGATGTTGCTGCCGGTGAAGCAGATTTGAGAATTGCAAGTGTCCGCGTTGTCTTCCATGTCTGGATCGTCTTCGTCCTCGAGCGGTCGCATTGCGTCCAGGCGTTCCTGCTCCGCCAGCAACAAGTCTTCGCAGTCGTAGACGATGGTAAGAAGCTCACAGTCAGCTCTCTCGTGCGACGTGATCACAACCATGTTACCGTCAATGTAGTAGCCACAATCTATCGTCGGCAGCAAATCCCGCAGCACGGTATCAATCTGCACTTCCGTATAGGAGCAACTGAGAAACGTGGTTTCCGGGTCCAGACCCATAAACTCGAATTCCTGTGTGTCCAACGTGACCGCAACGCCGAGTGAGTCCTGCAAACTCTTGGCGAACCCAGTCAGCGAATGATCCTGCAGATGGAAGTCAATGCGTTGCCGCATCACCTGGCGAATCCGTTGCGTGGATTGTTTTGCCGTCAAGGTCTGGGATTCTGGCGCTAACGTCATGAAGCCGTCTGGCGTAACACCTGCGACACGCAACCCAGCTCCAACGCGAGAACTGCCGGGGGCTTCTGCTCCGCCGGCATTGCGGTCTTGCTGCGCGAAGCCAAAACTCATCATCCCGGCCATGAAAGCGACCACCAGCGGCGCGAGCAACCAACCATACTGGCGACATTTTTGCAGCATGCTTTTCCCCTGATTACGAGTGACAGCTGGCGACGAGTTGCCACGGCTCGACGATGTGTTCTTGAGCGATACGCTTTGGAGCGTTTGCCCTTTGCGGCGCGAGATTGCCTAGGGCCAGCAGATGCCCCTAGCGTGACGATTCGCCGAGTAATTGTCGAATAACTTCTTTTTCCGTGGGATAGCAGGCTGTTAGGGCAGGCAAGATTCCCGAGTGAACTTCGTTGCCACGTGGAAAAATGCTATGGTTTTGTGGCACTCACCGACGTCTGGACCTGCCGAGCCGATGCCCCATTCGCACTCACCGCTGGACTTTGATTATCCGCTTCCGTATGGAGCGCGGGTGCGCGATGGCGGCGTGCAATTCACCGTGTTCAGCCGCTCCGCCACCGGCATGCGCGTCTTGCTGTATGCGGACAAACTTGCCGCCGAGCCGTATGACATTGTTGAGCTGAGCCCGAAAAGCGATCGCTGGGGGGACGTATGGAGCGTGTTTGTTCCTGGCTTGTCCGCAGGGCAGTTGTATCACATTCAAGCTGATGGTCCCTTCGAACCCGACGCCGGCCAACGCTTTGATTCGGAAGCGCGGTTGATTGACCCCTACGCTCAGGCGCTCGCTGGTGATTTCCAGCGGAACACCGATGGCATTGTGCGGCCGCCGCGATGCGTGGTGGTTGACGACTTCTTTGATTGGGCCGGTGACCGGCATGTGCGTCGTCCGCTGGCGGACACCGTGATCTACGAACTGCATGTCGGCGGCTTCACGAAGTCACCGACATCCGATATTGCAGCGCCTGGCACATACTTGGGCTTGATCGACAAGATCCCCTATCTCAAGAGCTTGGGCGTGACCGCGGTGGAGTTAATGCCTGTCCACGAGTTCCCGATCTTGGGCTGGGATGGGCGTTCGCCGGATCGCTTCAATTATTGGGGATATGACCCGCTGGCGTTCTTTGCTCCGCATCGCGGTTATGCACACAGCCAGGAGCCAGGCGCGCAAGTGCGTGAGTTCAAGCAAATGGTTCGCGAGCTGCATCGCGCCGGCATCGAGGTGATTCTGGATGTCGTTTTCAACCACACGTGCGAAGGCAACGAACTTGGCCCCACGCTTTCTTTCAAGGGGCTTGAAAACCGCGTCTATTACATGCTGGAGCAAGGCGGCAAGTATTACCGCAACTATTCCGGCTGCGGGAATACGGTCAACGGAAATCATCCCGTGGTGCGGGAGATGATCTTTCATTGCCTTAGGCACTGGGTGTTGAACTACCACGTGGATGGCTTTCGCTTTGACTTGGCTTCCATCTTAAGCCGCAACCGGCAAGGGGAACTTATTCCCAACCCGCCCATGGTTGAGGTGATTGCGGAAGATCCGCTCTTGGCCGACACGAAGATTATTGCGGAAGCCTGGGACGCCGCCGGCGGATACCAGGTGGGGACGTTTGCCACCATGCGTTGGGCCGAATGGAACGGACGGTATCGCGATGAAGTTCGCCGATATTGGCGCGGCGATGCTGGCGTGACCGGCGCGCTGGCCACACGGTTGGCCGGCTCCAGCGATTTGTACCAGACGTCTGGTCGCAGCCCTTACCACAGCATTAACTTTGTGACTTCGCATGATGGCTTTCCGCTCAATGACCTAGTGAGTTACAGCCACAAGCACAACGAAGCCAACAACGAAGGCAATCGCGACGGCGACAACAATAACTATAGCGCGAACTATGGTGTCGAGGGTCCGACGGATGACGCGGCCATCGACGCCTTGCGATTGCGGCAGATCAAGAATTTTCTGGCGACGTTGCTGCTCAGCCAGGGCGTGCCGATGATCACCGCAGGTGACGAGTGCCGGCGCACGCAGGGTGGCAACAACAACGCCTGGTGTCAGGACAATGAGACAAGTTGGTTTGACTGGCGACTCGTTGATCGCAACAAGGAATTGATCCGCTTTGTCAGCATGCTCACGGCCCTGCGCAAAGCCGAGCCCACTTTGCGACAGCGCAGTTTCCTGGCGGGACAAGCGCGAGCAGGCGAAGAAATCCCGGACGTGAGTTGGTATGGCCCGGATGGCCGTACTGCAACCTGGCAAGACATGAAGTCATGCCTGGCGTGTGTTCTTGCCGCATCGCCAGCGGAAGCGTTGGCCGCTACGGCCGCCACAAACGAAAGCGGCCTGGCCAAAGTTGCTGCAAGCGCAAGTTCGCGGACTTCAAGTCAACGTTGGCTTTCGCTGTTCGCGCGGTCCGCCTCGCGCGAATTCAAAGCGAATATTGCCGCAGTGGCGACCGCTGACCTGCCTGACAAAGTTCCGCATGATGTGATGATCTTGACCAACGCCAGCGATCAGCCTCAGGCGTTTGTCGTTCCGGAACTGTTTAGGTCAGACCGCTGGCGGGTGGTGATCGATACGTTTGCCAAAGCACCGCGGGATATCGTGCAAGTGCCCAAGACCAGCGGAGCGGAGCCGGCGATCGACAACGAGGCCATCGATAATGCTCCCGTGGCGAAGTTTCCGCTCACGGTGAAAGCACGCTCGCTGGTTTGCCTGATGGGCCGACCGGCGTGAACGATGCCCTCCGTAAACAGTGCCCTCCATTGGACCGACGTTTGCATTTGCAAGAGGGCGGCGATTCAATCCACGACCGTTTCGGAAATGGAATAGACGCCGTCATAGATTGAGATCGTCAGCTCGTCGACGAGAGACTCAGTTGTGTTGATCCACAGGTTGATCTCATCTTCTTCGTCGTCGCCTTCGTATTCGTCAACTTCGGCATTGGGATACTTGTCCAGATAGAACGCTTTGATCTCATCCGCCGTGGCGTCCACCTTGTACCGCCAGGTTGTGATCGTCATGCTAATCATGTTGTTCAAGGACTCGCCAGCGCTGAAGGGCATCGATTCCTCTTCATCTAACGATGAGCCTGGCATGACCGGAACCTTGGACATGCCAACTTCGCTGGCTGTTCCGGCCGCGCCGCAGCCGGAAAAACAGATCAGTCCGACGGCAAAACAACACCAGGGCAGGACGCGCATGATCAACTCCAAGACATCAATTGTGAATGCAAGTGAGAATCGGCCTGGCCCAAGCGAAATCGTATGTGATGAGCGCGCGGATTCCTAGCCTTGGCGAAGATGCCATTGGTGTTTGTTAAGATCATGTTTGCGATGCGCGCCAGCTATTCACGGTCAACATGCGGGTGCAGATCACAGAGATGCTCCATGAAGAAACTCCAGTGCGACTCTGAATAAAATGCGGCGGAATCCAGCTCTTTCATCGAGTCTTGGATCACGCGAAGAAATCGCTCTTGGTATCTTTGCGGAACATGCTGCGTGAAATCACAAAGGTACTTCTGCCAAAGCACCACAAAGAGACTGAAAGTCCTGGCCGAAGAATTCACAAGCACCGGCCTGCCCTGCGTTTCGTCAATCGTCCAGACACCGGCAATGGACTCACGCACGTACAAAGGCACTTCGCCAAGTGTCATTGCGCCAATTCGATGGCAGTCCGTGCCGGGGACAACCGCCGCCAAGTCTTGCGGCGCGTATGCCAGTTCGTTGGAATCAAGCCCTTTCAATCCAATGTCGGCCATAAACTCGCTATCGGCCGAGTTGATCTTCGCGCTTTCCAGGGCCGCTTTGTCCCATTTTGTTCGAGACATTGTTCTCACCATCAGGCCAAACGCGCGTCGTTGACAACGCAGCAAGGTCATTGGTTTGCAAATGGCTTTCGCCCCAGCACGCGTCTCAGGACCGGCTCGAAATGCGCCAGGCCGTGTGTGTCATACTCAGGATCAAATGAACATTGATCCCAGTTCTCGCAGAAGTTTACAGCCGTTTGGAAGTACGGATGGTCGCGGAACCGCTCGCGAGCGTTGCGCTGGTCGTCACTCAAGCTCACGTTGTAATACCGTTGGAAGATGCCGTGGTGGCGAACCACCCAAGTGACCTCTTCTCGAACAAACGGGCGAAGAATCTCCGCAGCCACTTCCGCATGCGTGTACGGCGCGAGCACATCGCCGACATCGTGCAAGAGCGCCGCGGCAATCCAGTCATCGTCCGCGCCGTCGCGCTCCGCTCGGGTGGCACACTGCAGCACGTGTTGCAACCGACTGATCTGGTATGCCCCATCATCTTCATCCAGCCAGCGCAGCTGAGCCAGCAACCGATCCGGCAACTCCCGTGCAGTCAACTCATCGTTGGCCGCGATGATGGCGTAATCCTCAGCCGTGGCATCTCGCATCCGGCGGAAGCTGACAAGTTGAGGTTGCGGCATCGGCTGTGATCTCGGCAAATGAGCTACGTGTTGGTTTGATCTGGCGGACGCAATCAGCATAGCGCGAATGGAGCGAGCATGCCAACGTTCGCTTGGGCGAGGCACCTCGCCTTGGATCGCAGCTGCTTGCACCGCGAGCAGACTTCGCGGAGTTTTTCGTGTTTGTCACATGAAAGCAAACGCGTGCCAACCTTTGGGATTGATGCAATTGGGCCATCCGTGTACGGAGATGCCTTGGATTTGAGTTGCAACGCATACGCGAATACACCAATCGTAAACGATCAAGGTCTTGGCACGATGCCGTACTACTGGCGAATTCTGCACGTTCTGCTTGTTGCATTCATCTGGATGTCTTCGACCGTGTTCTCCACAGCGCAAGAAGGGGAGCCGCAGCAAGTCATCTTCAGAATCCAGATGTTTCAATTACCGCCAGGGCTGGAGCCGATCCGGGAGCTTGGCCTGGAAGCAACTGGCGCAGAAGCAAAAGTGAACGACAAGCAGACTGACTCTGCTCAGCTAGACTCGAAACCACGCCGGTTGACGAGTCAACAAGCCCAAAGGTTGCGCGATCGCCTGGCGGCGCTTACAGCGGAGAAAAAGATCAAACTCTTGGCGGAACCCTCACTCGTGACGGTGATTGGTCGTGAAGCCTGGCTCAACTCAGGCGGAGAAATCCCGCTGCTAACCCGAGACGCCCAAGGCAACCGGGAGCTCACTTATAAGCCGTTTGGCACAAGTGTGAAACTTCTGCCAATGAAACTCTCTGACGGAACGCTTACGGTCAAATTCGAAGCAAGCGTCTCGGAACTTAAACCCGGCGTTTTGAACAATCGCGGCAAGCTGCCCCCGAACCAGCAGGCACAAATGCAGGACGATCCCATTCGGATTCTCCTCAGTACCAAACGGGAGTTCGATCTGAAGCCCAACGACTGCATCGTGCTGATTCTGCCTGACCGCGAGACTCCAGACGCGGCAAAGCGAAGCCGAGGGTGCGATCTTCTCTTGATTCAAGCATCGCCCAGTGATCGGAACCAACCCGCACGCAAGAAATGAACCGTCGTCAGCATAGCCGTGTAGGAATTCTGTCGCTGCTGCTCGCGATCACTGTCTTCGGCTGCGGAACATTCGCGGATCCGTTGATCCAGAGCAAAGTGCGGCCAGCTGACGGATTGAATATCTATTATTGGAGTACGCCGGAATACATCGTGCAGGCCGGTGCACTCTCGATCTCTCCGAGCCAAGCGTTAAAGCTTGCTCAACAAGCCGGCGGCGCAATGTACTCCCAGCATCACTTCATTGTTGACGATTGCTATGTGTTTTCTTTCCTGGATAAACAACTGGGAAACCCGTTGGTGGGATACTATGTGCATGGCGTAACCGGCGAAGTCACGCGGAGAGACGACGTGCCTGAATTCACCATGGCCGATTTCCACCGCCGCTGGCCGGACGAGGAATTTCAGGCGTGCGACTTATCACGGGGAATGCCGGTGAGTGACAAAATGCTCCTCGAGGTCGTATCGGATGATGTGGAATGCGTCCCGCTATGATCTTGGGCAGCTTCGCAAACACTCCAACATCAAGCCCTGGTATTCCAGGCATTCGTCGCGGTGATCCCAATCCAGATCGTGAGTTTCCAAGTAGGACTTGTAGCCGTCGATCACGCTGATGGCTTTGTATGCCAGCCAGTTAGGGCATTCCGCGAAGAGCTTGAGGAACACAAACGGCAACGCGACAGCTGCGCGGCGATACATGTCATATTCAATTGTGTCCGCCGGCGAAGTCTCGATGCTAAAGCCCCACCCTTCCGCCAGGTTGTTATAGAAGGCTTTGCCGCCGCCGCGTTTCCAGCGCGACTTCTGTTCGCGGAAGATCCCAAGAATGTCCGCGCCGTCATCATTGCCGTTGGGAGCAAACTCGTGGCCCAAGCTCCACAAACGCGGGTCCGTCACAACCTCTCGCGCGTTGGGATGGTAGTCCTCCCAATCCAGGCCCAGTTGTTCCCAATCGGACATTTGGGCCGATTCGACGAGTTGCTTGCGTCTCAACTCAGCGTCGAGCGCTTTTGCCTCTTCTTGCGTGCGGGGAAGATTCTGGTGCTGAGCCTGCAGCCAGGTGATGAAATCGTCTAGGCGAAAATCGTCGGTGGCCTTGAACTTCCGCCGGCAGGCTTTGAGTTCGCCAATTAATAAATCAAGGACCGCGTGCTGCCATTCCAGAATGAAAGTTGTTGTCAGCCTGTGGGTCTCTTCCGCGGTGGCAAACTCCGCCAACGCTTTCAAAGTCAGGCGAGCTTTCTTTCGCAAGAACCGCCTCTCCGGCAGTCGCGCACAATACTCGTTATGGAATTCATTGAAGGTGTCTCTAAAATCAGAATCCTGCGGTTGGTATGAGTCGCTGCAGCGGAATACAAGACAAAGTTCAATCTCTTGCAGCGCGCTGCCAAAGTCCTCCGAACACAACTCAACCAAGGCCATGACCGGGGCAAACTCAACGGCCCCGCCGTAACTGTCGTAGGTGTGAATTGGCAGATCGAGTTTCATTGCCGGTTCAGATCGTCTTTGCTGCGAGAGAGAACTGGCTTTTACCAAGGCGGCACCATTTAGCTACCAGTTCCGCACCCGCCTGCGGGCGTCCCGAACGGCGCGCCATTGTTCGTCCGTCAGCATTTCCCTGGCCTCGGCCGTGAAAGTCATCCATTCGAAGTAGTCTTGTGAATAGCCCACTTTTTCGGAATAGACAAACTCATCGATATCCATCGACGAGTCGTTGGGGTAGTGGGGCTCAACAGGGCCGAAATGTTTCTCCAGGCTTTGAATCGCCCTGATATCCGCCGCAGTCCATGGCGGCGCCAGGCGTGAGTGTTTGTCCCAACGCCCTGGCTCCGCAACCCACAGATGTTCGAGTTTCGGTGCATGCTTGAGTTCCTGAAGCTCCGCGCCACGAAACGCTCCGACTGGAATGATGAGTAACTGCAGCTCCGAGAATTTCGCAAGCTGTGGCAACCCATGCTCCGTGACATGTGTGCCCGCCAAACTGAGCGACTCAAGTTGTGGGCATGCGGCCAGCAATTGAGCTAATCCTTGATCGGAGATCCTGGAGTCTCTTAAGGATAGTGATCGCAACTTCCGACAATTTGCCAATTCTGCCAGGCCGTCATCCGTTACCCAACTGCCTTCCAGTGCGAGCGCTTCCAAGTTGGGGAAGTTTTTCATGCAGGCAAAATGTTCATCGTCCATGTAAGGGCTGTTGATTTTGACAACCTTGGCATCCGGCCGGACTCCCAGCGAATCGATGTAGAGCGTCTCGATCCCAAAGAAGCCATAGTCGCATGACGGTCTGATACTGCTGACTATCGGCATAGCATCGAAGTTGTTTTGCCGTTCTCTGATTGCCAACCGCGAGGCCGTGGCAAATTCTTCCGCCGGTGGAAGCGTGGAAAGTGACAAATCCGGGTTGCCCTCTTTGTTCATTGGAAAAAGGTGCCCCGTGGCCGAAGGATTGGGCAGAAACCATAGCACCTGGAGCTTAGGATCCAAAGCAGGGTAGCTGGCGAGCACTTCCCAACTGTCTGGTGTGACGCGCGAGAAATAAAAGTACATTTCTTTCAGCTCAGGCAGTCCCGCCAAGGATTCCACAGCGCCATCGCCAAGACCATTGTTAGCAGAGAGCGACGTGAGCTCTTCGTACTTCAGCAGACTTGCATAGTCCGCATCTTCAAGACGAGTTGCCCCCATGCTGAGTTCTTGCAGCGGCCAATCCGGCCAGCTGGCGGGGTCTTCCACCAAAGTGCTGGTCAGGTTCAGGCTCTTAAGTTTTGTCAGTCCGCGCCATGCGCTGAGAGTCTCGTCCGTGATGTTGCGGCCGGGCACTTCAAGGATTTCCAACTCCGTCAGCTTGCCGAGCGACCGGAAGAACGATTCATCATGGTTTGCTCCCAGCACTTCCGGCATTGGGAATCGCACTTCGGTGACAACCTGACAGCGGTTCTCGCCCAACAGCCAGGCAATCCAATCAGGACCGGTGTGCGATGTGTAGCCGCCGCCCAACTCGCGAATGCGCGACCGCACGGCATCGCGCTCCAGCCACGGATAGACAAGGCTCCGCCAACTGGCGACACCAACAATGGCCAACGTAAACACAATCAGCAAGAACCGCAGCCCAAACTGCAGACGCCTCTTCCGCGGTTTGCCGGTTGGTTGGTTCTTGTTGGAGTTGGTCATACTCTGCAGTTTAGTGGTTAGCAGCCGTTGCCGGAGACATTTTGCCAAAACACGCCTCCGGTATTGTCATCTTTGCCTCTAGAATGCGAAAGTTATTCGCAGCACAAACGCTTGAGTCTTGTTGTTTGCAAACCGCAGCCGATTGTTCGAACCACTGGGAGAAACTCCGTGTCCGCATACTTTCGCCAAAAGGCTGATTGCCATCACTTGAGCCCTTTGCCCGGCTTTGACCTGTTCACCACGCACGGCAAGGAGATGATGATCTCCTATGTGGAACTGCAGCCAGGCTCGGAAGTTCCCTTGCATGATCATCCGCACGAGCAGGTGGGCATTGTCATCAAAGGTGGCGGCGAGTTCACCATCGGCGATGAAACGCGAACCATCGGCCCTGGCGACATGTGGGTGATCCCTGGCGGCGTCAAACACAAGCTGCTCGTCGGCGATGAGTTCTCCATCATCCTGGATGTCTTTCATCCAATCCGCGAAGACTACACCTAACGCGCCGCCCAACACGCGTTCAAACTCCAAACAATCTCCCTTCCTGTTCTTATCCCTTTCCCCTTTTCCCTTACCTCTTTGCCCTTACCTCTTCTCTCCTAGCCTCACCCATTGTCCCCCTCACCAACACGCGCGCACGTTTTCCTCATCGGAGCTGGTCCTGGCGATCCGTCGGCGATTACGCTCCGCGCGGTCGCATGTTTGGCCAAAGCGGACCTGGTGTTGTACGACTACCTGGTCAATCCGCGAGTGTTGGCTCACGCGAGCGATGATGCGGAGTTGGTTTGCCTGGGACGGCATGGGCAAGGGCGAATCATGCCGCCGGAAGAAGTGATTGAGCGGATGATCACCGCAGCCCGCGCGGGGCGAACTGTCGCGCGATTGAAAAGTGGCGACCCGCTGGTTTTCGCCAGGGCGGCGGAAGAAGTTGAAGCGCTGTCCGCCGCTGGAATTCCCTTTGAAGTGGTCAGCGGCATGACCGCGGCGTTGGCGGCCGGAAGTTACGCAGGCGTACCGCTTACGCATCGCCGGCACGCTTCGGCCGTGGCGTTGGTCACTGGCCGGCAAGGCCCTGACGCTCCGCCGCTGGACTTCGCCGCCTTGGCGAAATTCCCTGGCACGCTGGTCTGCTACATGGGCGTGACCACCGCGCGAGAGTGGACCACCTCCTTGATTGAAGCTGGGCGAAGCGCCGACGAGCCGGCAGCCATCATTCGCCGTTGTTCGTGGCCGGATCAACTCATCGCGCGCTGCACGTTGGGAACAATTGCCGAAGAGATCGAGCGTCGCAAATTGCGGCCGCCGGTGACGGTGATCCTTGGCGAAGTCGTTCGCGAAGCCGAGTCCGTCGATTGGTTTGCCGATCGTCCTTTGTTTGGCCAGCGAGTTCTGGTCACTCGCCCGAGCCATCAAGCGAACGCTCTGGCGGAGTTGCTGGAAGAACAAGGTGCCGGCGTGTTGCTGCAACCTGCGATCGAGATTGCCGCGTTGCATGATTGGAGCGAAGTCGATCAGGCGATCGAACAGCAAACCCGGCAACCGTTCGATTGGATTGTGTTCTCCAGCGGCAATGGCGTGCGCAGTTTTCTGAATTGTATTTTGGAAACCGGCCATGACTTGCGGGCTTTGGCCGGCGCGCGGTTGGCGGTTATTGGCTCGGCAACTGCCAGCGCACTGGCCGAGTATCACTTGAACGCGGACCTCACGCCGGACGAGTTTCGCGCGGAGGCGCTGGCCGAAGAACTTGGGCGAGACGCGCGCGGCAAGAGGTTCCTGTTGATCCGCGCCAGCCGTGGTCGCGAAGTCCTGGCCGAGACATTGCGCGCCGCCGGAGGAGATGTCACGCAGGTTGTTGTTTATCAAAGCCGCGACGTAACGCAGCCTGACGCGGAGATTGCCACCGCGCTTGACGCCGGCGAAATCGATTGGGTGACCGTAACGAGTTCCGCAATCGCCGGCAGTTTGGCCAACTTGTTTGGCGATTCGCTCCAGCGAACACAACTGGCGAGCATCAGCCCTGTGACTTCGGCAACTTTGCGAGAACTTGGTTATGAAGTTGCGGCCGAGGCGAAGGAGTACACCATGGCAGGATTAGTGGGGGCGATGTGTGTTCAAGCCCAACAAGGCAAGAGTTGATTTGCTTTCGATCGCCATCGCACGACTGACGGAATATGCATGAGCGATATTTCTCTTGCGGACCGCATTTTGGGTTGTCTGTATGGCGGCGCATTGGGAGATGCGTTAGGTGGTCCGTATGAAGGGAAGCCGCTCCCGGTTGAATTTCGATTGCCAGACTCCGCGCGAATCTCTGACGACACTCAACTCACGCTTGCCACATGTGAAGCGATGACCTCGGCGGGCAGCGTTAATCCCGAATCGATCGCGGCGCAATTTCTGGTTTGGTTTCGTGAACGTCGGCTGAGCGGATTGGGCTCCAGCACGCTCAAAGCCCTGCGCGATCTGGATGCCGGCGGGCACTGGGCACTTTCCGGAGCGCGGGGCGAGCGGTCCGCTGGGAACGGTGCCGCGATGCGGGCGGCCCCGCTGGCATTCTTGCTTGATCCAAATCTGGCAGGCGATCGAACTTGTCTTCGCGACGTGTGCCGGATTACGCATCATCACGATGAAGCTTACATTGGCGCGCTGGCGATCGTAACTGCGATACGGTGCCTGGCCTTCGATGGCTGCTCGCTCCATCAAGAACTGTTGAACGCCGTTGTTAGTTCGCTCCCGGATTCGCAAGTCCGTGACCGCTTGGCTCAGCTGATTGCTTTGCGTTCGTCCACATCGTCCCAGGAACTGGCGCGCAAGTGTGGCGCGTCCGGCTTTGTTGCCGACAGCGTTCCGTTGGCATTGATCATCGCGGCGGAACACGCGACCGCTGATGTGCTTGTCGCGATTCAGGCGGCGGTTGCGTGCGGCGGCGATACGGACACGATTGCCGCACTTACCGGACAAATCGTAGGCGCGGCACATGGCGTTTCCGCAATCCCCAAACAGATCTGTCGGACGATCAGCGACTGGCAATTGATCGAGGAGGTCGCGGAACAGTTCGCCGCTTTCGCAACTGCAAGATGAAGACGTGATCGAATGCATGCCCCTGGTGATTCGCCAAAAAGAAAGAGCTGCTCACTCGTCGTATCGCCACATGTCCACCGTTGCGCTAGCCGGGTAGCCTTCGCTTGGTGCAGGAATAATGACAAAGCCGTCTGCCTTGACGGCCGAAGAAAGTGTTGAGGCGCCGCCAATCACCAATGGCTCAATAGCTTGTGGCGAATCGTCGTTACGGCTTGGTAACTGATCTTCAGCAAACGCATCCCCAGGCAACAAACGCACGCGGGCGTAATCAACGCGGCCGATCTGCGAGACAAGTTTTCGTGTGAGCTTGTGCCGCGACTTTCGATAAGGCCATTCGCGAGGCAAACCGCCCAAGCTGCGGATCGCCCTGCCTGCGAAGAAATCGTAAGCGCAAAGGCATGAGACGGGATTGCCTGGCAGCAGAAACACCAACGCAGACGCTGGCTTGTCAGTTCGCGGCAGCAGCCCCATTCCGCTAGGGCTGCTCGGCCGCATCGCGATGCCGTGGATGGCCAGCTCGCCATGTTCGGCCAACAGCCGTGCGGCATGATCCTCCGCGCCGACGGATGAGCCGCCGGAAATCAAGATCACATCCGCCGGCTCCGGACTTTGTTTGGAATCATCTGAAGTGCCTTCCTGTATCGCGCGCAAAATGGCTTGGGGATCGTCCGGCGTGATGCCTGCGCTTTGCACAACTGCTCCGTCGCGCTGAGCCAAAGATGTGAGCATCGGGCCATTGGCGTCGAAGATGTGCTGCGGCTTGTGCGTTTGACCTGAGCCTTGCACCTCGTTGCCGGTGACAATCACACGCACGCGAGGACGTTTCACAACGCACAACTCACTGATGCCGATCGATGCGGCTAAACCCAAGTCTTGTGGTCGCAGACGGCGGCCGCTTTGCAGCACAAGTTCCCCTGAACGGACATCTTCTCCGCGCGGACCGATGTGCTTGCCGACGGCGACATCGCCCTGGACGTGCAGTATCTCGCGTCCGTTCTCTGTGCTGGTGCTGGCTTTTTCAGCCGGGAGAACCGCATTCGCACCTGCCGGCATCGGCGCGCCGGTCATAATGCGAATGCACTCGCCGTGTTGCAACTGCCGCGGGAATGGTTGGCCTGGGTAGGACTGACCAACGATAAGAAGCGGCAACATGTTGAACGAAGTCGCGCCGTGTGTTGCTTCCGCCTGAAGCGCAAAGCCGTCCATCATCGAGCGGTCGAAAGTCGGCACGTCCATGCCGGCACGCACATCTTCCGCCAGCACGCGGCCAGCGGCGTTTTGCAACGGGACGAATTCTCCAGCAAGCGGAGCCGCGTGATCATTCACCCAAGCTTGCGCGGCTTCCACGCTGGTCCGTTGCGCGAACCCGCGCATGCGAACGTCGTCGAACGACTTCTGCCCGAGTTGTTTTTCTTCCGTCATCAATTGTCGCCAACGGCGTTCAGTCGCGCACCATTCAATTGCTCATCGTCCAAGTCCAGTCGATACAAAACCTGGTTGTAATCGTAGCGCGGCGTTTGCACCGAGTTGCCAGAGAAAGTGTGGCTGTAGGTGCCTTCAAAGTGGATGGAGCGTCCGCCATCGCGATCAAGAAACTCCTGATGGCGGACGTTGTAGAAACTGTACTGGTCATGCGTGACGACTTTGACCGCTTGGGCGAACGGCCCACTGGGGTGATCCGCTTCGGCATACCAGACTTCGCCCAAGTACGACGATTCGCCTTCCACCTGCCCGGCCAGCATCACCCAACGCTGGCGATATTCGTTCCATCGTACTGTCCCGCTGTGCAAGATGACGCGCTTTGATTCGTTATCCACATCTTTGGGGCAGAACCGAGTGTCTTTTCCGTCCAGCTTGCCGGCGCGGACGAGTTGTAGCTCGGTGCGAGAGTCCATTGGCGGCAGTTCTTTCTGCCACCGCCAATTGGCGCGTCCGTTTGGCGCTTGTTGCACTTCTGGCAAACCTCGCTGTGGATTTGTCGCGGCGCAAGTCAAGGCTTCATATTGTTGCGGGTCAAGCACAGCTTCGAGAGTGGCCGGAACGCGGACGTTCATCGCAGGGCTGCCAATCAGCAACCACTGGTGACCGTCTTCTTCGAATATGACGGGGTTACCGCGCGGTCGCCGCCAGGTTTCGTCTGGGGGGAGTTGCTTGACTGGTTCGAAGATTTGCAGCTTGTCATTGAAGACGCAAATTCCTTGCTCCAGCTCTTCGGCCAGACTAGCCCTGCGTGAATAGTGGGCGATCAACTTTTCAGCGCCGGTTGCGTCCTTGACGGTACACATCCCAAAAATCCAAACCACGCCTTCTGGCCGATCCGCGATGGGGATCATTGCCCTGGCGAATCCGGTCTCGTCAACAAAGTAGTTAAAGGGAATGCCGCCGGCGGGATCCGAACTTTCGTCGTTGGGATCAGGAATTGGCGTTGTTGCTCCGGCGGCGCGAAACAAACCGAGCGGATACTTCAAACGGCTGGTGTCGCCCCAGATCCAAAACACTTTGTCTTTGTAGACGGCGGCTTGAACGGAATCCTGGCCGGAGACCAATCCATTGCAGGGAACGTTCTCCGGCGGGTCCATGCCCAACAACCGCGTATCACGGTAAAGGCCTTGGCCGGTCAAACGGCACATTCGCTCCGCGATGTTCACTCGCTGGATTTTGATCTCGGCCGTTTCGCCGGCGCGGGGAGTCAAGCGGACGCCCTGCATGCCAAAGCCGTCTTTGAGAAATTCATAACCGTGACTGCGGACGAAGAAAAATACTTCGGTCCCCAGCAAGCCTGGCTCGTTGAATGCAACCCGACCCGCGTTGTCTGTCACAAACCGCAAGTTGTTGACGGTTTCCAATTCGACAAGCGGAACGCCGCGTCCGGTCTCGGAATCGATAACGCGAATTTCCGCATAACCGCGTGGGGGTTCTTGCGCAAATGCGGCTGCAGCCGGAAGGCCCGCGACAGCAACTGCGAAGAACAGCCACACCGCGAGAACTGGTCTGCGCGCGCACTGGAAGGTTGGTTTCATGGGTTGTGGAACTTTCAGATTCAATAAACTTCGTTGCGTGCGCGGTGCTTCACATCAGGTGATTTGGGTTTTGCGTTGTTTCTCGCAATAAAGAGCATGGCGACCACGTTTTCGCGCGGAGATCGTTAACGTTTGAAATCATTTGCGGCCCGCCTGAAATGGTTTTCGGTGCGTGCAAAACTTTTCGCCGTGCTCGAAAAATCTTTTCCGAAGCGATGAGAAGATTTTCCGGTGATGATGAACCTCGCGGTGAATAATCGCACTGCGCTAAGCGTTTGTCGAAGGTCATGCATCGTTAGCCCCTTTGCTTGTTGAAGTTACGTCGAATACGGCGCTAAGTTGGCCGTTGGTCGTATTTCTGTGGCACCTCGTTGCCAGAAAACGCGGTTCCGAGAACAGTCCCCCATTGGAAGTTCAATGCGGGTTCCGATCTCGCCATGTGGCGGGAGCCTCGTATCCGGTTGTCCTCGCGTCCATTGTTGCAGCCAGGTTGTCAAATGCGCAAACATGTTTTCCATTTTTGTAGGAATCTCAGCGGAAGAATCTGCAGCGTGAAATGCGAGCTGTACCAGCGGCTGGCGGACATCGCTACGTAACAGAAAAGCATCGGTCAACAGCATCGTGCGGCGTCAGAATTCCCTGGACGGTCTGGCCAAGGCTGTGCAGAACTTGTGCTTTGCATCGCGACAGGAAAATCGCCAGAATACGAGAGTGCCTTTTTCAACATGACGGGGAGCAATGAATGTCAGGGGATTCGCCAAATCGCGGGAAGCCGGACCGGCTGGTTGAACTGGAGAACATTGACTCGGCATGCAACGAGTTTGAGGCCGCCTGGCAGAGCGGTGCCGAGCCCCAGATATTGGAATACCTGGGTGATTGGGCCGAGCCAAGTCGCACGCGGTTGCTGCGCGAGTTGGTTGAGATCGATATTGATTACCGATCGAAGCTTCAGGCTGCGCTGGATGTCTCGCGGTATCTTTCGCTGTTCCCGCCGAAGGATGCCTGGCTCGCAGGAATCCTGAACGAACACTCGACGCACAATAAGGCGACCGGTTCGCAAGAAACTGTTGCGCCTTCAGGCGGATCATCACAAGGTTCCGCTTCAAAGGCCGCACAACCAGATCCCGGTTCTTTTGCCGATTACGAATTGCTGGAGCCGCTTGGCCAAGGCGGAATGGGCGTTGTCTATCGCGCGCGACAGAAGTCATTGAAGCGGATTGTCGCGCTCAAGATGATTGCGCGAGGCGAATTTGCCGGGCCCGAGGAGATCCAGCGATTTCGCGCGGAGGCGGAGTCCGCGGCCAAGCTTGATCACCCCGGCATTGTCCCCGTTTATGACTACGGCGAATGCGACGGCCGGCAGTACTTTTCCATGGCGCTTGTCGAAGGCGATTGTTTGCGTGAGCGCATTCAGCGGAATGGTCCTTTGGAGAACAAGCCTGCGGCAAAGCTCGTGGCGAGCCTCGCGTTGGCGGTGGACTTCGCGCACAAGCATGGCATCATCCATCGCGACTTGAAGCCCAGCAATGTATTACTGAGCAGCGATGACAGCCCAAGAATCACGGACTTTGGACTTGCCAAGCGTCAGGCAGCGCAAAGTGACTTGACCCATTCAGGGCAAGTGCTCGGCACGCCCAGCTATATGTCGCCGGAACAAGCGCGGGGCGAAACGACAATCGATCAACGGTCAGACATCTATGGATTGGGCGCCCTGCTGTATTTTGTAATTACTGGCCGCCCGCCGTTCCAATCCGCCACTGTCAGCCAGACGCTGCATCAAGTTTGCGAACTTGAGCCGGCTGCCCCAAGATCACTCAATCCGGCGATTCAAAAAGATTTGGAAACGATCGCGCTTAAGTGCCTGAACAAAGATCCGGATCAGCGCTACCAAAGCGCGAAGGATCTGGCCGATGACCTCGCCCGATTCCAAGAAAGTAAGACCATCACCGCGCGCCCGGTCTCCCGTGCCGCCAAGGCCATGCGCTGGAGCCGCCGAAACCCTTTAGCAGTGGCGATCGCACTTCTGGTGGTGGCCGGGATGATCGTTGGCTGGCTGGTTGCGTTGGACTATGAACGTCGCGCACGAGACATGGAGGTGCTGCTGCTCCAGAACGAAATTGACGAGCTGACCGACGGCAATGATTGGGTTTCGCTCAACCTTGACGCGGTCATTGAGAAAGAACAACGGCTGCAGAAGCTGTCGACATCCGCTCATCAAGATGTGAAGGATCGCATTGCCGATCGCATGGCGGATTCGATTGACTTTCAGATGCATTCGCTACGAGACGACCTGATTGCAAATCGCGATGACATCGAAAAGCTGATCACCCGGCTTGCAACGCGCAGTACGGATCGCGCGGAAAGTCTGAGGATCAAGCTCGATGGTTTGCTCGCCAAACCGCAGGTTGTGATCGATTTCGATGCCGAACAACAGGATACGTCGGAATTGTTTGCGAGTTTCGATCCCGCGGATTTGCAACGTGCCACTTCGGTCCAATCACTGGGGAATGTCACGGCAAACCTGGCTTTTGATACCAGCGATTGGGATCTGGCTGAGCCACTTGGCGTGATGATTGACTATCGGCCGGAGGATTCCGTTGCCCGTTCCAGTCAGGCAGACACGGAAGATCAGGCCAAAGAAGTTGCGGCAGGTTACTACTTTCTGGTGCGGGGGTTGCCGCGGAAGGGCGAAGACGGGAAACCGCAACCGCCTGTGCGACCAACCGATGGTCAAGTCGACGTGCTGATGCAGCTTTATCGCGGTCCGGTACTGCTACGGCAGCGCCGAGTGCCCATCAATGCCGAATCCAAGCAAGTCTCGTTGATTGCGGAAAAGGCACTCCAGCAGCTCAAATTCACGTTCCGACAAGGACGCCCCGGCGACGAAACGCTGTTTGAGTTTAGCTTTGATGATCTTTTCGATATCGGGTTGCATCGCACTGGAGTTTTTGCCGTTGCGATTCCGCCAGGCAGCAAGCTGCTGAGCATGCATGCCATCAGCCAGGTCAATACCGCGCAAGTGGACGGCGCAATCGAAGAGATTGAACGTGCGAATGATTTGATCCAACAAAAGAGGTTTCAGGAAGCAGCCGATATCTTTCTAGACATCGCCAAGCGCAGCGGAAGCAAGATTGTCCGACACGAATTCCTGTTGCGAAGTTCTCTAGTTACGCCTGACCCCGAGCAAGAACGACAGGCGTTGGAAACGATTACCCGCGAAGAAGGAACTCAGTTCGTGATGCCTGCCAGATGCCGGCAGTTGTTGCGCTGCATCAAGGATGATGACTACGCTTCTGCGGACTCGACACTGACAACGCTTGCGGCCGATTACAGCAAGCAAGAGCTTGCGACGCTGTTTCCGGATGAAGATCGGCAGCAAATCGTTGATTCGTATCTGGAGCGAGTCAAGACGGGCGGGTATGACGTCGTTCGACGTGACTACAAGTACGCTGACCAACTCAAACTTATCTTGACAATCCAAGATGTCATGGGAGGGGTGAGTGACTATCAACTCGTGGCCACAAAGGGCAGGATGATGGTCCTGCATGAACTGAAGGGTGATTTAGGCGATGCTTTGACTTTGTGCGATGAACTTGTACAGGACTTTGACTCTCTCGATTCGGACCACCTTTCAGTGCTTATCGGCCATCGAGTTGGGATTTTGAACCTGTTGAATCAGGCTGGAGACGGCATTCAAGACATCGACCGAATGCTGGCCGCGGAGAATCCTAACGACCAAGACCGTAGTTCACTCTACATTCACAAAGCGCGAGCGCTGGCACACCTGAATCGACTTTCGGAAGCCCAGGAGGCCATTGACGAGTTCTTTCGCATCGCCAGCGATGAAACGGATGAGCAAGTTGCCTGGTGGATTGATGCATGTCTTGTTGGTGGGTTTGTGCGGGAAATGGATGGTGATGCCGAAGGGGCGATGGAGCTTTGGAAATCCGGCTTTGCCAAGTCCAAAGCACATGGCCATATCGTGCAGGTCTATACGCATTCGATGCTGGGTGGATTGTGCGGCGAGTTGGACGCGGCCGAAGCCAATCGTATTTTGAAGGACGTGCTCTCGGACGGATTTGGCGAATCCGCGATTATGCAGTTCATGCAACGGGGCTTGATGCCGGACGAGTGGGTCTTGATGGTGCTGAAGAATATTTGGAAGACTGAACGTGGACATCAGGCTGCCAAGCAGATTGCCTTGCGCGAGTTGTCTGCGGATCGAGCGAATTTCATCCAGGTTTTGCTGACAGGCTGGGAACTGTATCGGCACCAGGTGCAGCAATCCAAGGATCTGGATCCCCCGTTGTCAATCGCGGACAACCGCATCATCTGGGAGCTCATGGAGGAAGGTCTCGAAAGCTACCGCAGCGGGGAGTTGAGTGAGCAAGACCTGGTGCAAGAGACGATGGCGCACATCTTCCCCAGCGCCCCAATAGCGTGGGTCAACATCAAAGACCGATTGCCCGTTCACATTCGCGGCCCCATGGCCTACATCCACGGTTGCCACTACGCGCATACTGCTGAGACAAGCCTGTTCGACAAGAATGCCGCGATCCGAATGTTTGAGCAAGCGATTGCGGATGCCGAAGCATCGCAAAAAACGCTGCTAAAAACTCAGGCGGAAGCCAGGCTGGCAAAGCTCACGGAAGAGTAGCGAACGATCGCTTTGCGGCGGTCGGCTATCGAGAGCGGTATGAACAGATATAATCGGCCGTACGACGCGAGCTTTCGTCGCGCGCCGCGATTCATCCATCCACTGCAGAACTGTCATGGCTGATCCCACGCTTACGCTCTCGATGTTGGAAGACGACATCGCCGCCATCACGCTCGATATGCCGGGCAAGGGGGCGAATGTTTTGTCCGCATCTGTGCTCGACGAACTTGAAAGCATCCTCAACGAACTGGATGGCAAAGACAACCTGGCCGGTGTTGTAGTGCGTTCCGGCAAGCCAGGCATGTTCATCGCCGGCGCGGACGTGCGAGAGTTCGTCGCCGCGATCGAAAAAGGGGGCGAAGGCGGTGTTGATCGCCAATGGGTGATCGACGTCTCCAACCGAGGGCAGAGCTTGTTCCGCCGTTTGGGGAACAGCAACTATGTTTCTGTCGCGGCGATCGATGGCGTGGCTTTGGGCGGAGGCGCGGAACTGGCCATGTGGTGTGATCGACGCATCATGTCAACCAATCCTAAGGCGGCTTTCGGATTGCCTGAGGTTAAGCTCGGCATGTTCCCCGGCTGGGGCGGCACAGCGCGCCTGCCGCGGATTGTGGGCCTTTCCAACGCCGTGGAGATGATCACCGGAGGCGAAAACACCAACGCCAGCGCGGCCGCCGGCATGGGACTCACCAGCGATACGGCCGCTTCCGATGATCTGGACGCGGCAGCAATCCGTTTGATTCGCGCGGAGCAAGAGAGCGGACAATACCTCAAAGATCGCGAGGCCTGGTCGCAGCCAATTTCAATGAGCGAGACCGAGCTCTACTTCCTGGGCGCAACGGCCAACGCCTACATCCAGCAACAGACGAAAGGGCACTACCCTGCGCCCATCGCCGCGCTGGAGTTGATGCTGGAATCGTCAACCAGACCGATTGAAGAAGCGAACCAACTTGAGGCGGAAGCCTTCGCGGATATCTTCGGCTCGCCGGTGAACAGTTCGTTGCTGAACGTATTCTTCCTGACGGACCGCAACAAGAAGGACCGCGGCATTGCCGACAAGTCGATTGAGCCGGCCAAGGTGCAGTCGTTTTCCGTGTTTGGCGCCGGCCTAATGGGTTCGGCAATTGCGGCCGCAACTGTCAAGCGAGGTCTGGCCGTTTCCATCAGCGATGCGAACGCCGAAGCTCTGCAACGTGGCGTGAAGAACCTGCTGGAAGAAGCCTCGTATGACCGTGCGGTGGGTGGGCCCAGCGCGGAGAAGTCCATCGCCCTGGCGGCCATGGTCAACGCCACGGAATCGGTCGAGGAAATGTGCGAAGCCGACATCGTGCTTGAGGCGATCGTCGAGAATGAAGACATCAAGAAGAAGTTGTACGCCAGCTTTGAAGCCGACTTGCCGCCGGAAAAGATCCTGGCGACCAACACTTCGACGATTCCGCTGGAAAGCCTGGCGGCTGACCTCAAACACCCGGAGCGATTCTGCGGGATTCACTTCTTCAATCCGGTCCGCAAGATGAAGTTGGTGGAAGTCATCCGCGGACCGCAAACTTCGGATCAGACTATCGCCACGGCGGTGGGCTATGCCAAAGCCATCGGCAAGTCGCCCATTGTGGTCAATGACGGACCCGGCTTTCTGGTCAATCGTTGCCTGTTGCCATACATGAATGAGTCGTTGGAACTCTTGCAGGATGGCGCCAGCATCAAGGACATTGAGAAGGCATCCAAGAGCTTCGGTATGCCGATGGGACCGATCACATTGTATGACGTTGTTGGCCTGGACACGGCGTACTTCGCCGGTTTGACCATGGTGGAAGCCTTCCCAGATCGCTGCGGTGTATCACAAGTCATGGAAGCCATGGTCAAAGCCAAACGCTTGGGACAAAAAACCGGTCTGGGCTTCTTCAAGTATGACGATCCGAAGAAGAAAGGTGAGCCGGATCCGTCACTTACGGCGTTGCTGCAACCTTTGGTTCGCGGACAAAGAGATTTCACTCAGCAGGAAATTCAAGACCGTTTGTTCTTGCCGATGTTGCTGGAAGCCAGCCGCATCTTGCAGGAAGGCATTGTCCGTGATCCGCGCGACGTTGACCTCGGCTTGATCTTTGGGATTGGGTTTCCGCCGTTCCTGGGTGGATTGTTCTTCTGGGCGGATACATTGGGCGCCAAAGCGATCATTGAGAAGTTGAAACCGTACGAAGCGCTGGGCGAACGTATGCAGCCAACGAAATTGTTGTTGGAACTGGCGGAGTCCGGCGGGAAGTTCTATGACGTACGGCCGAAGGCGTAGTCAACTTCGATGATTTGAAATGCAGCGAGGGCAATGGCAGCAAACATAAGGGCAAATACCTGCGCTTCACTGATAGCTGCACTCGTCACAGGCGTGCTCTTTGTCGGGTGCGGACGCCCCAATGAATCGCCGCAACGGCCCACAAGTTCAACAACGGCCTATCCAGAAGCTGCCGAGAAGTCGGTGTATTACTACGTCAGCCAACTGCACAACAGTGATTTCAAGTGGGACGGGCCGACTTCCATCGAAGATCGCATCCCCGCCAATCACGCGGTTCGGGCGCTTGCATGTCGTGGTGATGCTGCCGTGCCGGTTCTCTTGGCCATTGCCAGCGATGATCCCCAGTTCGACAAATTCTCACTCTTCGATGCGTTGTCGGAAATCGGCATTCCGATTTGGGAATTCGAAGATGATTTCTATGATGGCAAGGTCGGCGGCGTACGCGCATGGTGGGCCAAGAATCGAGAAGCGACCTTGGCGTCGAGAACCGAACATCGGGAGTTAATCGGCTTGCCTCCGCCTGATCTCTATGATGAGATGGGAATGGTCAGGCGGAAGCAATAGAGCAGCACAATTAGACTGCAACCCATGTCTTCACCTCAACAAGGCGATGGCCCGAACCCTCGGATGCGGCGTTGCCCTATCTGCAGTAAGATGTTTTTGCGCGAGAACTCGCCGGCGATGCCATTTTGCAGTACGCGATGCAAGACGATCGACCTGGGCCGCTGGTTGGGGGAGAATTATTCCGTGCCAGGGGATCCGTTAGATGAAGAATTGGGGCACGACGACTTGCCGCACGACAAGCACGGAAACGGCGGTTTCGACAAGTACTCCGAAGGCTTCGATCATTAGAAAAATCCGTCG
The DNA here is from genome assembly GCA_937982665.1 of uncultured Planctomycetales bacterium. Taxonomy (GTDB): domain Bacteria; phylum Planctomycetota; class Planctomycetia; order Pirellulales; family S012-138; genus CALJLD01. The sequence continues at coordinate 21,753 of CALJLD010000042.1, read as the reverse complement.
AAAACTACGTGCTGATTTCCCGTGTGTTGCTGGCAATGGCCGCTTATAATGCCGCCAGCACGGCGGATTCTTCGACTCAACTTGCGCTCACTTGCATGCGAACTCGGCAGCGCGAGCAAGTATTTGAACTCGCGCAAGCAACGGAGTTGACCGCTGTGAGTGGCTCTGAGGTGCAAACACTATGGACAGCGCAGCGTGGCGGCCATGATTGGCGATGACGATCGGTTGGCGATTGATGCCGTGAATTGGCGGCGCGTCTTTCCCTGGCTTTCCTTGGCCAGAAGTTTTCGCATGGCGCTAGGGCCCGGCAAGTTAGCCTTGGCCGTGATTGCGTTGTTGGCGACATCCGTTGGCTGGTGGGCGATTGGCAGCGTATTTCGCGGCAGCGATGATAATTCGGTCGAAGACATTCGCGACAACGTGCACTGGCCGTGGCGAGAAGATAGTTTGTCGCTGACAGACTTTGAAGAACAATTTGATCCCAGCCACCCGCGGCAAAACATTGTGCTCAGCACTGCTGTGTATTATGTGCGACCAGGCCTGGACTTGTTTGAGATCGTCGAAACAGAGGTTGAAGTTCGTTCCGAGTCAACTGTCGAGCCTGATCAGCAAGTTCCACGAGGCGTAAATCGGGCACAGCAAAAAACGCACGATGATTCATCTAATGCAGCTCAAGCTCAAGTCGAGACTCAAGTCATCGAGCAGCCGATTTCGTTTTGGGCATTCGTCTTAGCCGCCTTGAAAACCGTTTGGATGATTGCCGTCTGGACGATTATCGGCGGGGCCATCGCGCGGATTTCCGTCGTTGAATTCACTCAGGACCGGCGAACAAGCATGATGGAGGGCTTGCGCTACTCTGTCACACGATGGAAGGCCTTTACCGGAGCGCCAGGTGTCATGCTCACGGGAATCTTAATGGCTTCAATTCCCGTGATGATCATTGGCTTGGTTTCCCGTCCTGGCAGTTTCTTCTATGCAATTTCCGGACTGTTGTGGCCGCTGGCTCTTTTGTTCGGGCTAATCATGGCCGTGCTGGCTTTGGGTTTGCTCTTTGGCTGGCCGTTGATGGCCGTGGCCGTGGCCGCTGAGCGTGAAGAAGATGCGGACGCATTCGGCGCGATCAGCCGCGCATTCGAGTATGGCTATCAACACATCTTCAAGTATCTGCTGTACATCATGTTCGTCGCCGTGATCGGTGGCGTTGCTTGGCTGGTTGTAACGTTAGTCGCCGATCAGGTGCTGCGGTTGACCGCCTGGGGGGCCAGTTGGGGAGCTCCGGATGGCCCAGGTTCAGCGGCGGACGAAATGTTGTCGATATCGCAGTTGGAATATCAGCGGACTTCCGGTGATATCAGCCGAGTAGGTTCGTTCCTTATTCGTTGTTGGACAGCTGTAATCCAAACCACGGTGGTGGCTTTCGCGTTCACATTCTTCTGGTCGGCCGCCTCCGGCATTTATGTGCTCTTGCGAAACCATGCCGAAGGCGTCCCGGTTTCTGAAGTTTACATGCCGGAAGATGTGGGCCCTGGCTTGCCGCCCTACAGTCGAGATTCGGCCGGTGTGCCGGTGTCAAAGCATGAAATGCCAGTCAGCGATGACGTGCCTGAAGCGGATGCCAAGAAAAATACAAGTGATGCGGCCAAGTCCGAAGGCACAAAGCCCGACGATGATGACGAGTCATCGAACCAAGACGACGATGCGAATCAAAACGATGCGAACCAATAAGCTGCGAGCCTGCATACGATAGGCATTTGTCGCGCAAGCTTCTGTCAATTCTTGCCGCTCGCCACGGCACTCTGCGCTGGTGCGGTGATTCGCAGTTCTTTGGCGGACTCCAACCGCTGATAGCGATCACTGGGCGTTGTGAGCACAATCGTTGCTTCGTTCGCGCTCTTAAGCACTTCGGTGATGATCGCCGTGCCTTCGTCGTCGATTTCGGAGAACGGCTCATCCAGCAAGATCAGCTTCGCTCCAATGGCGAAGGCCCTCGCCAGCGCTGTGCGTTTCTTCTCGCCGCCTGAAAGCTGATCCACACCACGGTTGGCGAGTTGTCCAATACCAAATCGCTGCAACCAATTCTCAGCGTGTTGATCGCGATTGGCGACGCCATGTGCTTTGAGCCCGTACATCACGTTGGACCACACCGTGCCGCGAAACAAGTACGGCGTTTGGTGCACGAACACGCGCTGGCGACTAGCAACACTCACATCGCACTTGCCGGCGTAATCGCGCTCTAACCCGGCAAGCACGCGCAAGAAGGTGGATTTGCCAGAGCCGTTTTGTCCCACGGCAACAGCCACTTCGCCCTCTGCGAGCGAAAACGAGCTGACAGCGCAGATCGTCTGACCGCTCTTGCTGACGCTCAAGTTGTCAACTTCAATCATGAAGTAAATGCTGCTCACAAATTAGCTCGTTTGGCGCTCTCTTCCCACTCGGGCGATCACGCAGGTCACACCTAAGGAAATACACAACAACAAGATGCCCATCGCCAGTCCTCGGGCGAACTCGCCCTTGCTGTTTTCCAGAGCTGCCGCTGTGGCCAGCGTGCGCGTGCGATCCGGGAGATTTCCGCCGACAATCATCGCCACGCCCAATTCCGTCACGCAACGGGCAAAAGCGGTCAGCGTCGCCAGGGCCACGCCGCTGCGGGCTTCGGACAGATAAGTCAGCCAGCGACGCAACCGCCCTGCGCCCAGTGTCCAGGCAGTTTCGCCAACTCGGGCGTCCAGCGAAGCTACGGCATTGTGCGTCAGCGAGATGATGATCGGCAACGCCAACAGGAATTCGCCAATCACAATCGCCCAAGGCGTAAGCAGAATCTCGAGCGGCCCCAACGGCCCGCTGCGGTTGAACATCGCGTAGCAAACCACACCAACAAAGACAGTCGGCACAGCCATGGCAGCGCGCGAAACCACAATCACCGCTCGACGCCCGGGAAAGGCCACCCGCGCCAGCAGCACGCCCAGCGGAATGCCCAGCAACATGGCCAAGATCACCGCAGCGCTAGAGACCCAAAGGCTGCGAGCGGCCGCATCCATGACATCCGCATCAAGCGTCAAGATCAGGCGTCCGGCTTCGCGGAGTCCGTCAAAAATGTAATTCATCCGCGTGGTCAACGTTGATGTTTGAGCACGTCGCCGGCAAACACCAGCCGATCCAACTCAATCCAGCAAGACTAATCGCCAAAACGCAACGCGGCAAATCCAAAAGCCGTCCGCTTCATTCATCAGGCATATGACGCGGCACGAACAACGACTCGCCATCAATTTGAAAATCTGCGATCCGCTGCTGGGTATCGGTCGAGATGATGTAATCGACGAACGTGTGGGCCAGGGTTCCATTAATGGCGGAGTGCTTAGTGGGGTTGACGACGATGATTCCGTAATCGTTACGGAGTTCGGCCGAGTCTGGGGCCAAGGCAGTGAGTTCGATCTTCTTGGCTCGATAGTTCAAGAAGGTTCCGCGGTCGGCCAGGAAGTAAGCCTGCTTTTGCTCGGCAACAATTAAGGATGCCCCCATGCCTTGGCCGGTTTCGAAGTAGTTTTCCCAACGCCGCAAACCCGCAGGCTGCTCACCTTCGGCAGTGGGAAATGCGGCGCTCCAAAGCACTATCTCGCGAAGATGCGTTCCGCTGTTGTCACCGCGGCTGACGAATCGGGCTTTTGACTTGTGGATCTTTCGCAACGCCTCCGCCACAGGCATTCCGCGAATTTCCGCGGGGTCATCCACCGGTCCCAGCAGCTGAAAGTAGTTATGCATCACGTCCTCGCGGCGAATGCCATGCCCCGCTTCCATGAAGGCATCTTCCAGCGATCGGGCGTGAACCCAGACAACGTCCAGGTTGCCATCCTCGCCAAGCTTGAGCACATTGCCGGTCCCGGCGGCGATGACATCGACTCGAACACCATGCTGCTGTTCAAATACCGGCACAATCTCGTCAATCAACCCGCTATCACGAATGGACGTGGTCACGCCGATGCGCAGGACCGGACGGGCATCGCCACAGCCGGAGGCCAGCAGCAATAAGATCAGCGCAAGGTGACGCCAGATTGGATGCATATGATAAGAGCGCGATGGGGTGTTGATGGCAAACGCAGCTCAATTGTAGCAATCGGCGATTGCATCGCACGACGGGTGTACGGAACCTGCGCGCAAAAAACTGGCGGCGTGACTTACCGATTTGCCCGGCAACAAATCGAATAAGCACGCCGCCAGAGTATCGCCGCCCGCCAATCCCCACTGCGGGCGAGAAATATTGCACAACTCAAAGGTTGTGGTTGTCAGTCATCAATCTCGTCGGCCAGCTTCTCAATGGCCTTGCGGAGAGCCTGAATCTCCTTGTTCAGGGCATCAATTCTGGCGGCCAGGTCCGAGTCATCCGAGGATGCGTCGTCATCATCTGAACCGGGAGCAAGGAAGAAACGATTGCCCGGCGCGAGACGCAATCGATTGAATTGGCGATTGCCGAGTTGAAGATTGTTTTCAACCTTCAGCTGCCGCCCTTCAAACTTGGGCATTTCAAACTTGAACTCGCCTTTGGGCTCAAACTTGAAATCTCCCTTGTTGCCGAAAACGCGGAAGACACCTTTGTTGCCTTGCTTGAATTCAAAAACGTTCTCGCCACCACCAAAGGTGAAAACGTTGCCGTCTTTGGACTGCCAAAGCTTGATCTTGCCACGAACTTCTTCCGGGAGCTCGTCCAGGCTGTCTTCGTCCACGGTCCAAGTATTGTCACCCTTCTTGACGACGATCTTGGCCGGCTGATCGTTGGACTTCTCGATCCGCAATTCAATGCGTTGCTCGTCCTGGTCATCATCGCCGGAGACGTTGTAAGTGAACGAACGGCGGATGATGTGGTCTTGCGCATCATCGTCACCGTCATCATCATGTTGATGAGCGTGGTCGTCATCGTCATGTCCATCATCGTCATGTCCATGCAGCCGCAGGCGCTGGAAGAGGTTTCCGCCGTTGCCGAAGATCATTCGGCCGCCTTTGAGAAACTTGACATGATCGCGGACGTTCTCGGGCAGTTCGTCAAAGTTATCGCCTTTGACTTCGTACTTCTTGCCATCAATCACAATGACATAGTGCGAGTCTTCACCATCTTTCTGAGTGAATTCAATCCGAACGTCATGATCCTCATGCTTGGCGTCACTCGCGCTGTCTTCATCATCTTGATGCGAGTGCAGAACGCCATGCAACAAGTGCTCATGGACTTCGTCGTCGGTATGCAGCAGTACATCACCGTGCCCTTGAATGGCGGCTTTGATTTTGCCTTCCAGTTCGATGACTTGCACTTCATCCGGACTGACAAGCTTGAGTACCTGGCCGGCCATGTCAGAGCCAGCAATCACGCCAGGACGAACCACCTGGAATGAGAACGATTGATGCGGCTTTTCCTTAATGGTGTGCAAGATCACGTCACGATCTTCGCCATCTTGTTGCAGGCGATGATGCAAGCGGATGTTATTGTCCACACGCAACACCTGCCGCTTGGCAGGCTTGAGTTCAAGCTTGACGTCCTGTCCGTCACGAATGACGTCCACATAGACAATCTCGCCTTTCGATTCCTGGATCGCTTCGCCCAAGGTTTCAATGTTGGTCAAGCGTGCATCGCCCAGCGAAACCAGAATGTCCTCAACTTTGAGGCCGGCATCAGCCGCAGGCGAATCCTCAACGACCTGTTTGATGACCAGGCCGTGGTCGTCCAGGTTGAGTTCATCGCGGACGGTGTCTTCGCAATCTTCGCACACGACGCCAATCCAGTAGTCATCGCCATCAGAAAAGACGACTTGTTGCGGCTGGTTCACAACAACATCACTGGCGATCACATCAACTTCACCGGCAAGAACGTCAACGGCATCCTGAAGCGCGGTGACAATCGCGCGACGCTCTTGATTTTTCTGCTCTACGTTCTGGCGCGCTACGTTAACGTCCTGGTTGTCCTGAGGCTCAGCGCCTGATTCCACCGGTTGCGAGTCTTCGATCGGCGGAGGAGCCGGGGGACCATCATTTTCGTCCTGCTGAGCAAACCCAACCGCAGGCGCCGCGAGCATCAAGGCCGCGGGAGCCAGAGATTTGTACCAACGTTTCATCTTGTTCCGTCCTTTGGGAAGAACATCCAGTCCGGGTGTGGGCCGGGTTTGACGCTGCTGCTTGTCATGCAGTCGCCACCAGCAACTGCTCCACACCGCCAGTTTTTGATATCAATCAAAGAGGGCCTTGGGCCACGATTTCGCGGCCACTCCACCCAATCTATTGCCCCGTCTATTGAACATTGTTGCCACCGACGTAACGAACTTGCACTTCATCTACCGGAACGATGGCAAATCTTCCGTCTTGCAATCTCACGGTGACCCATTTGGTCTCTGTAATGACCTCGTGACCCGTTCGGCGCAGCTCTGCTAGCGTCTTGGAGTCGACCGGCGGCGGCAGAGTGGACAACCAATCTGTCATGCTCGGTCCATCCACAACGGGGAATTCCAGCGGCGGAGATTGCGGGTCTGAAGAATTGCTGGCCAAAGAAACCGTGCCCCAGGTTCCACTACCGGAAACGCTGCGATCATTCGCCAACGCCGTACTACCATTCCCTTGCGCATTGACTGGGGATTGTTGCTTCACGTCCGGTTGGCTTGCGCCTTGCTCGTTCGCTGCGAGCTGGTTTTGCAAATTGCTTGCACCGTCTGTTGTTTTATCTGGCGAGTTATTGCCACTGTTGATGGCCAGGCCGAGCACAAACGCAAGCAGGAAACAAGCGGCCATTGTCGAGACAAGCCCTCCTGGCGATCGCATTGCGGCAAGAAAGCGCGAAGCATTCCGAGTTTGAGGTTTTGGCAAGGGGCGCGTTTCTTTCTCTGTCCCCATGTCTACTTTTTGCTTGTCAGGCCGCTGCGGCGTCAGTTCGAAGTATTTCACGCGGCCAACGGCCGACGATGGCCCTGAAGACTCCTCGTTCGACAAACCGGCGATTCGCACACGAGAGATTCGATTGTGGCCATTGCTGTTGCGGCCATTGTTGGTTTTTCCGTAGCTGGGTTGGCCGTTAGCTGGCGAAGGACCCTGCGAAGGACTTGGAACCACTCTGAGCGGTACATCATCCGCAAAGATGCTGGCGAACATCGCCGAACGATCGTTGGCTTCATCGCATTGCTCGGATACTTCGCCTACGCCCAGCCGCCAGGCCTGCGCTTCGAGGAATGCCAGAGCGCACCGCCGCCAGCCTTGAGGGCGTCGGTCTAACTCCACCAACAACGCGCGGCGGGCTGCCTCGGCAATCTCATTATCAACCAACCGATCAATCCATCGGTCCAATTCCCGGTCGTCGGCTTGGCGCAAATCAACGCCTGAGCCAAACTCGCTTGCCGAGCCATCGGGATTATGCGGGGATGTGGGTGATGTCATGGTTCGTTCCGTCCGTTCGGAATGATTCTTGGCTTTGTTTCTTGGGTCGGTAGAGATTTGTTCGATGCTTTCTCTGAGCTGGCTGAGGGATTCTGCTAAGTCTCGTTAGCGCCGATATCCATGGCAGTAAGTTCCTTGCGTAGCCTGGCACGGGCGCGATGCAACCGTGCCTCGACCGCACTAGTCGAAACGCCCAAGGTCTCAGCGATTTTCAAATAGCTCCAACCTTCAGCATATTTGAACATGAGAATCTCGGCGTCACGTCTGGGAAGCCGCTTCATGGCGACTCGAACCATGGCCCGACGTTCGTTCTTGAGCAGCCACGTCAACGGATCACCGCCAGTTTGCGAGGCCGGGTCTTGCCTGGCGGCGTACCGCTCGGTCAGTTTCCGTGACCGGCCCATCTTCCGGCGATAGAGAAGCGATTGGCGAACGGCAAGCTGATACAACCAGGGCGCGACCTTGCTCTCGTCCTGGATTGGCGCGCGTTGCCGGACGGCGGCCATTGCGACTTCCTGCATCACTTCATCGATCGCCTGGGGCTCCCCCACCCGCGCACCCACGATCATCCGCAGCCAGCGTTCGTGACTGGCGAGCGTTGCCTGCCAGTCGATCGCGGCTCCGGCATGCCCATTCGTGGCTGCCTCGACGGTCGGAATTGCCATAGCTGTATGATAGTTACCGTCGTGATGGTGAATCTTGCGATTCACGTGGCGACTGAGTGAATCGCCTGCAAGTGCTTGTGGCTTAGGTGTTTGCGTCGCTTGGTATGACTTTCGGGGTGAGCAGAGCGCAGGCAAAAAGAAGGACAAATGGCCGATTGCTCACACCGGAAGGCGTCTGGTTCGGTATTTGGCGCCCGCAGCCTGCTGCCATCAAGAGAAGGGACGCAAATCCCCGCACCAGGGTTCATTCGATACGCGAAAACACGGGAAGAGTTCGTGCTTGAGGCACCAGAGAATCCGAGAAAATCAGCGGATGTTTACGAGTCGTCTTCTGGCGCCAAGAAGACACGGATTTGCACCGTCGCCTTGTTCAGACGATCGTAGACCTTTTCATAGTACGGCAATGCTTTGTTCCGGTGCTCCAACCGTTCCTTGATTCGCAACAAGCTGGAGATTCTGCTGTTTGCGTTGCGCAGGGCCGTTTGTGCCGCATCTACGGCCGCCGGCTTCCCGGGGTGGCTGCGACTCATGTTCAACGCTCTTTGCAAGGCAGATTGAGCCACCGCTTGGGCCTGCGCTGCGCCGGCAAGTGCGTTTTGGTTGTCCTGCAGATTCTTCTTCGTCAATTCCTGTGTTTGCTTGAGCCGGCTCAAATCGACCGGCTGAATGCCGGCAGATCCGGCTGTCGCAGAGAACTTGATGGTGCGGTTTCTCAAGAAGTGAAATGTCAGCTCTACATCAGCCTCTTCCTTGGGCGCGTCCAGGAAGATTCGGTTGCCAAGTGCTGCATAGTTAATGTCGCGCCTAGCTTCCGTCTCAAAACCTGAGACATCGAGAATCTCCAACGTCAATTCCCCAGCATCCTCAGGGAGGGATTCAATGTTGGGGATTTCAAGAAGAATTGCCCCCTCTTTGTCCATGTTGATTGTGGCTTCCGTCACAATCTCCGTGACAGGCTCCTGAGCCTCGTCAACTTGTGCCGGCGGCTTGCTCTGCTCAGTGGAAGCCGTTGCTTCGATAGGCTGAGAAGGTGGTGGCGCCACAATCGGCGGCTCGCTGTCCTGCTCTGGTGGTGCTGTTGATGTGCTTGTATTGTTATTGGCAACTTCGTTGTTGGCGACTTCCGTAGTGGCGTTGTCGTTGGCGTCACTATCGCTCGAGGAGGTGTCGCCTGCGCCGTTGTTCGGCGGCTGCACCGGTGGTGTGACTTGAGGTTGTGTTTGCGAGTTTTGATTTCGCCCATTGTTCGTGGATTCGACGACCGGCTGTTGTGCTTTAGCTGGCGGGTCGCTGGATTGTTGTGCGCTGGGCTGCGGGTCATCGCCCATGAACAACAAAGCTGCGGAAGAAACACCCACCGCCAAGATCAGCACAGCAGCGGCGGCAATCCAAAGCCGCAAGTTTGTCCGTTGACCGCGAGCAGCGCGAACTCGTTTTGTAACGGGGCGCGTAACTTCGATATCAACAACAGGCGGTTGCTTGGCATCTGATTTGGTAGGCGCTTGCGCAGCCTGCTTCTTCTTATTCAGATGCGCTCGCAACCGAGTATCGTATTCCGCTTTGGTTTCCTGCTTGAGCAGGCAAATGCGAGCGGCGGCAATCTGATTAAGAAGCTTTGAGGCCAGCTTTCCATGCTGGCCGCTTGCGTAGGTTCGCACGTGCGCGGACTGGCGGTCAGCGGCCGTCTCTATCACATCCGCATCAGCTTCAAAACGTTGGACGCCCAGCAGTTGATAATGATCCGGTGGCTGTTGATGCGGAGGGATGCCAAGCCAGCGATGGTAGGCGTCAAACTTCTCAGGTTTGGGTGCTTGCGATGACATTGGCTCGCTTCAATGCGGGCTCGCTTTTGATGCGCGGCTGACCACCACCATTCTAGCGGGGGGTGAAGTTACGATAAATGCAAAATGATCCGATTCCCACATGCAACGCCGGCGACGTTGGCGCAACGCAAAATAGCAACAAAAAACGTTCTGGTCGGCGTTTTTTCGCACCGCGTGTGAGTTACGACCAGCTATTCCACTAGTAGCAAGCTCGACGCATTTTGCATGCCTTCGGCAGTGGACACCCAGTCAAGGTTGATCGTCCGAAGTTGCTGCCGAACAAGACTTAGATCCCAGACTTGGACGGAATGTTCCCCGGAAAGTGCCAGATAGCGGTTATCCGAACTGAATGCGCACCCAGAAAGAGATTCCCGCAACGGCGCTTGAAAAACAGCGAGAAGTTTGCCGGTTGCAACATCGCGCACGGCCATTTCAAACCGCGAGTGATTCATCGCGACTAGTCGGCTGTCTTGAGAGAAGATCGGCTTGCCTGGCCACCCATCGGGATGAGTGCGGTCCCAATTCAGCGGATCTTCCCAATCGCCAACGCGCCATAAGTATTGTCGCAAGCCGGAACTTGCCACCATGTGTTTGCCGTCAGGGCTCATGGCCACGCAAGCTGTGGTTTGTTCGGGAATCAAGTCACGGATGAGTTCGCCGGTTTCCGGATTCCAAAGCTTTACACCTACTCCCTGCCATGTGGATGTGGCAATCATTTGGCCATCTGGCGTCATGCAGAAAAAGTTCATGTTTGCGTGGTTGGACAAGACGACTTCCCCATCAGAAATCGGATTGCGAATCTGAGTCGTGCGATAATCGTTCTGTGCAACAAAACGCAGTGAGCCATCGTCCAAGTGAACAACCTCGCCGTAGGGAAGATCTGAGATCAGATCAGGCTCGCCAAGGCTGAGGTCGTGAGTTGCCGCATCCCACGCGAACGTCAAGCGTTCAATTCCATCAGGCCCGGCGATGAACAGTGTGTTGCCATCAGGAGCAAATCGGCAAACCTTGCGATCTTGCCAAGGCAAAAACCGGATTCGCGTTGAGCTGCGCAAATCCCAGAAGCTCACGTCGTATTCCGTGGCGCACACCAACAGCCAAGGGTAAGTGGGATGAAGCGCCAAGTGGTGGTAAGGCGTTTCTTCGACATCGCGCAGTTCACGCCAGGCGGAATTGTTGCCCACTTCCAAGTAACCAAAGTCCACAGTCGTCCAAAACGCCAGCTTGGAATCGTCCTCACTGAAGTGACCGATGGTGAAGTCCATTCCATCCAGACGCAAAAGATGTTCACCCGTCTCGCCATTCCAGAGCCGGGCCGTTCCGTCCCATGAGTCACTGATGACCAGGTCGCCCCTGCGAGAAAACCGCGAACGCACAATCTGCGAACTATGGCCCACGAAGCGAATATTCACGGTCGGGATGTCCTGCTCAACATCCCAAGTCTGCAGCGTGCCATCGGTCTGGCCGAGAATGACGCGGCGACCATCTGGACGCCAGGTACAGGTGGTGATCGGGGATTCGGTTTGCCAGGAAACCAGTTGCTTTGCCGGCCAAGCCGAAACGTCCCAGACTGCGGCCCTGTCGTCATATGAGATGGCTAATTTGTTCTCGCCAATCCCTGGATGAAACTCGTGGCGCTGTCTGACTGCATCAACTTCAATCGAACCGAGAAGTTCGCCATGTTCAAGTTCGTAAACTTCAACGTGGCCTGTCGATCTGCCAATCGCGATTCGTTTGCTGTCCGGCGAGAATGACATCCATGCGCTGGTCAAGCTGCTGTCCAATGCGATCACTGCCGTTTGTGTGGGCAAGTGCCAGACCCTGGCTCTAACGGCTGACGCGTATGGAGCGCTCAAGTGGTGCTTGGCATACATGTATTGCCCATCGGGGCTGAACTCAATGAGCCATGCGCGCTCGCCAGGCCCAGGGAATCTCATCAACGGTTCGTCGTCACTGACTCGGCGAATGGTGATCGCGCCCGTATCGTCGGATTGCGCGACTCGCTCATACGCAGAATCGAAAGCAATTCCCGCGGTCCAACCGGGTTCGATTGGCCAGGATTTGGCCCGATGCAGATCAACAAGCGGCAAGGCCGCGATCGCTTCGTTGCGCAGCTTCAGGCGTTCCTGCTCAAGTTGGTCCGCCTTCAGGTCGAAACTTGGCAGCAGTTCGGCGGCATCTGCCAGAGACTCTAAGCTGTTGAAGTGCTGGCCGGGACGCCCGCTCCAGCGGCCCGCTTGAGCCCGCCCAAAGTATGTGTCGTACAAGCGGCGCTGTGCTTGCCGTTGTGCGGTCACGGCCCTCTTTTCCGCGTCCAGCGCATGCTCGGTTTTCTCCGCGAGCTGCTCGGCATTCTTGTTGCTCAGGATGCCAAAGACAATTGCGCCGACAAAGAGAATGGTGACCAGCACCGCCACGCATGACATCAACACCGCTTGCAACGGATTGCGACGGCACCACAACCACGTCCGTTCCATCGTGGAGATCCGTCGGGCTTGAATCGGCCGACTGGCCAAGAACGCCCTCAAGTCATCCGCCATCTCCGCTGCGGATTGGTATCGATGCGAGGCCGACTTGTGAATGGCTTTGAGCGTGATCGTTTCCAGATCGCGGGGGATGTTCGGATCATGTTGCCGAGGGCTTCTCGGCTCCTGGTCCTTGATTACCTGAACGAGCGCGGCTTTGTCCGTCGCGTCGAAGGCATACCGCAGCGTCAGCAATTCATAGAGCGAAAGCCCCAGCCCGTAGATATCGCTGCGCGTGTCCGAGTGCCCTAAGAAGCGTTCCGGGGCCATGTAGCGTAGCGTGCCGACGATATCCCCCGAATGCGTGAAGTTGTCGTCATCATCTTTCGCCAGCCCAAAGTCCGTGATCCAAACAACGCCGGCGGAGTCCAGGATCATGTTGGACGGCTTGATGTCACGGTGCAAAATCCCCTGCCCGTGCGCGTACTCCAAAGCTTCGGCTGCCTGCAATCCCACCCGCGCAACTCGTTGATAGTACGTCTCGTGGGAGTCTCCCAGCGCGGCCGCGTGCGGAAGCCCTCGCATGATGGCCGTGGAATCGGTCGATTCGTCCGTCGATTCATCCGTTGGAACGGATGACTCGTTGGCACTGGGTTCCGCTTCGCGCGGAGTTTCACTTGCGACAGACTCTCCAGGGCGCGCATCCGAATCCATCGGGCGCGTTGTTTCTTTCCCCGCCGCGGAGACATCGTTCGCTCGAGCGGAACGTTCCCGCAGTTCAAACAACTCCGTCAAGAATGGCCGCGCTTTGTAGCAATCCCCGGAAAGAAAATTGCGCGCCACAGTTCGACTGAGCCGTTCCTGCACGGTCATCGGTCCGGCGTTTCGTTCCGCATCAGCCGGCCAATGCCGTTGCCTGCGCTTCAGCCGGCGCAATTCATCCAGCACAACGTCCAGGTTCTGGCCCTGAATGAACTGCATTGTGTAGAAATGCAATCCATCGTCCTGGCCAACTTCAAACACCGGCACGATGTTCGTGTGATGCAATCGCCCAGCCGCTCGTGCTTCGCGATGAAATCTCTCCAGGAATGAACTGTTGACCAGCGCTTGCTTGGCCAGAACCTTCAGCGCAACGCGCCGCTTCATCGTCGCGTGCTCGGCCTCGTAGACAACTCCCATTCCGCCCCGACCGATTTCGCGAATCACGCGATAGTCGCCCAAAGTTCGCGGGGCTTCGTCCCCCAATGGGAACATCAGCTTGGGTGATTCGGCCTCGCCGGGAGCACAGGCTTCCAGCATTTCCAAAGTCGGAAACAAGTCACGAATTTCATCAGCCAGGTCTGGGTGCATGGCGACGATCTCGTCAATCGATGGGCGTTCGCCTGCCCTGAGCTTGTTGACGAAGGACTCGGCCAGCGCGTCAATCTTTTCCCGAGATTGACTCGCATCCGCGGAACTCTCCTGTTCGTGGGCGACTTCCGGCTGATTGGGAGTCCGTGTCGTCATGACGTGACCATGAAAGAACGAGGACGTGACTGCCAATTCGTCGTGCGATCCGGTGGTCTAGCCAAAGCTTGGACTGAGGATCGCCTTGAGGCGCTTGACCGCCCTGACATAACGATTGCTCGCGGCCGATTCCGAAATCTGCAACACCTGGGCGGCCTCGGCATTGGAAAGTTGCTCGAAGTGCCGCAGTGCGAGCACCTCGCGATCAATTTCGTCTAGCGAATTCAATTTGTCTTCCAGCTTGAGTTTGAGTTCCGCTTGAGCCGCAGCTTCGCTAGGGCTGGTTTGCTTTCCCAGCAACTGCGCTGCCAACACGGCGCTGGTCGCCTGAGGAAGCGGTCCTTGGTAGATGGAAACTTCGCGCCCGGCGTCCCTGGCTTTGACTCCCAGATGATGCCGATGCAATTCGGCCAACTTCTGCACCGTCAAATATCGTAGCCACAGGAAAAAAGGAACGGGGCGATCTTTCGCAAATTCGGCGAATCGCCGCGTCGCATCGATAAATGTCTCTTGAACAACATCCGTCGCATCGATGCGGCCTTGCAGGCGGCGGTCCATGCGGAAGCCAACAATCCTTGCCAGCCGCTCGCGGTTACGTTCAAGCAATTCCCCAAGTGCATGCGGATCACCCGCATCCGCCTGACCGAGCAGCAGAGATGTGTCGCTGGAATCGCTAATCATGAACCCAACTACCGTCCACAGAAATCGGCGGCGCCAAACCGCCAGAACGTCCAGGATAACTACTGCGCCAAGGAACCGCACCGTCACCAGAAATTTGTATGGCTTTCCTGGGAATTTGACGGCAATGGCGGGGAATCCCGGCGTCCGCGCACTTATCCCCGGAGTTTGCTCGGCGTCGCCACCCCATGTCTTTTGCCTTGAAACGGGTAGAATACTTTGAGATTCCCTGGGCGCACTCGCGCCAAAAACTGATCCGTGACGGGATTGCGAAATGACCTACTATCACCGGTTGGGCGAGATCCCCCGCAAGCGACATACGATCTTTCGCCAACAGGGCGGAGAATTGTACAGCGAACACCTGATGAGCAACCTGGGCTTTTCCGGGACCCAATCTTTGCTGTACCACGCGAACCGCCCCACCACGCTCAAGAGCGAGAAAATGGTTCGCGAGATCGCGCTGACGCCTGATCCGGACCCGGCCTTGCGAATGCGGCATTTTCAACTTGCCGAAGTGGCGGCCAAACCCAGCCCCACGCTGGACCGGATGCCGATCCTCTACAACCACGACGCCGTGATCTCCTTCGTCTTGGCTTCCGAAGACGACGAGTTCTTCTATCGCAATGGTCAGGCGGACGAGATTGTCTACATCAGCGACGGCGGCGGTGTGCTGGAAAGTGAGTTTGGCGAACTCACATTTCGGCGAGGCGACTATATTGTCATCCCTCGCGGCATCTTGCATCGATACAAGACCGTAGAGCAACCGCTGCGTTTGTTGGTTGTGGAAAGCACCAGCCATGTCCGCCCACCCAAACGCTATTGCAACGAGCGCGGTCAGTTTCTGGAGCACAGCCCTTATTGCGAACGAGACATTCGCCCTCCGGAACAGTTACCGGCTTACAGCGAATCAGGCGAATTTCACCTGATTGTCAAGCAGCGCAACGTGTTGACCGAGTTCGTGCTGGATCATCATCCGCTCGATGTCATCGGCTGGGATGGCTGCTTCTATCCCTGGGCGTTGTCGATTCATGACTTCGAGCCAATCACCGGCAGCCTGCATCAGCCGCCGCCAGTGCATCAGACTTTTCAGTCCGATGGGTTTGTGCTGTGTTCTTTTGTGCCGCGGATGTTCGATTACCATCCCGAGGCGATCCCCGCGCCCTACGCGCACTCCAACGTCATGAGCGATGAGGTGCTGTACTACGCGAACGACGAGTTCATGAGCCGCAAGGGGATCTCGTACGGTTCGTTCACGCTTCATCCCGCCGGCATCCCGCATGGGCCGCATCCCGGCAAGACGGAAGCCTCGATCGGTCAAACACGAACAGAAGAGTTGGCCGTGATGGTCGATAGCTTCCGACCGTTCTTTGTGGCCGCCGACGTGCTGGGAGTGGAGGATAAGAGCTACCCGCGCAGCTGGCTGGACAGCTGACGCCGTATAGACAAGCTGTCCATCAATCAACGCGGATAGTCATTTTGGCATCGCGGCTCTCGCTTGGCTTGAGGAACTCAATGCCGAAACGCTTTGCATCCAGCGTTCCGCTGAGGACGTCGCCAATGGCGCCAGGCACACAGGAATACGGCTCGATGCAGATCGCTTCGCGGTGCGGCGGGTTGTAGACAACACACTCACGGAAAGATTGCGGGAACTCGAAAGTCAGTGTGCGTTTGCCGTCAACGTCTTCAAGGCTTGTCACGATAGTGCCGTCATCATTGGCCGTCAGCCGGGTCAAGACATCGTCGAGATCGGTTTCCGCGAAAGGCTTTCCGTTGGTCAGGTTCCGCGGCTCATCGCAGGTTTGCTTCTCGCCAGTGGGGATCAAATCGCGCAACTCCCAAAACTCACTGGCAGGCACCTTCACCAGGCAGGCATCGGCGTTGCTCTGTGGACAAAGCGGCACACGGAAGTACGGATGCGTTCCCAAACCGTAGGGCAACGGAGTGTCGCCAGGATTTGTGATGCGAATGTTGCTGATGAGCTGCTTTGGCCGCACTTCATAGCGCACGGAAATCTCAAAATCACTCGGCCAAATTCGCAACACTTCGGGCGCATGCTCGCTTGCACAAAACCGCGCGGTGATTGACTCATCGCTTTGCGACACAACTTCCCACGATCGATCCAGCACAAAGCCATGAATCGCGTTCCCCCGCCCATCGCCAGCTGGGATTTCGTAGTGCTTTCCGGCATAGTCGAAGCTGCCGCTACGGACGCGACCGGGAAATGGGAAGAGAATCGGAATCCCGCTGCCGGCCGGACGAGCTTCGCCGGTCAGGAAAGCCGGGGCATGCCAGAGCACTTCCTGCGGACCATCAACGAAGACCGGCTGAAAACTGAAACAGTTGAAGCCTACGCCAACGGCAATTTGAGCTTTGGTGCCGTCAGAGGCGGAGAGTTCGACAACGTTTGCGGATGATTGGGCAGGCATCGGTTCTTTCTTCGCGGTTCGCTTGAGGGAATCGAAGCGAATCTACCCAAGCCGGCTGCGGAAAGAAAGTCAGCAACGCCGCCGCGGCAACTCCAGCTAATGCGCCGCCAAAGATGCTTCCGGCAAAGTCACGTCCACATCAGACGATGGGCCTTGCTCACGTTGGGCTGCATTAGAGGGCAGCGAACCAAATCGTGGAATGCCGGCCGTCAGGCCGCTCACTACCGCAGCCATGAAGAAGAAGTACATGTGCAGCGACGGGACGATTCCGGTGTCATGGAACATGCCGTTGATGAGATACGCTGCCAGGAAAGCGAGAAACACCAACCCCAGTTGCCGAGCCCAAGCCGGAGCGCCCGGGTTGCGGAACAGCCGCCAGGCGGAATGCGCCCATAATCCCAGCAGCGAGACAAACAGCCCCGCGCCCAGCAGCCCTGTTTCCGTCAGCAACGCCAGGAATACGTTGTGTTGCACGTAGGGTCGAGTTTTTTCCAGGTTCAAGCCCAACGAGCGATCCGAGAGATAGGTCTTGTTTTTCTCTGAGTACTGCCCAAAGCCGCAACCCGTCACGGGTCGATCCAGGAACATCTGCCAGGAGACGGCCGCCAACAATGGACGAAGTTCGGCCGATTCCGTCATGTCCGACACCGACACGTCACGGTCCCGCTTGAAATGCGTGAGCGAATCCCATTGCCAGATCAGGAACACAATGCCAGCCAGTCCACTGGCCGCCATCAAGCCCACTCGTGCTTTGGCGTTCAAGCCTGCGGCAATCATGATCAACAAGGCAACAGCCGCGCCCATCCACACGCTTCGCGTCAACGTGTAATAGATACCCACGGCATACACGAGCGTCAGCACCACGATAAGCGCCCTGCCAAAGCGATCGGCAGTTTTCCAGAACGTGAGCGCACAGCACATGCAGAGCGTGATGATCAAACCGCAGCCGGTGGGATTCAGGAAAGGCCCGCGTCCCCGGCCAAGATACTCTTCGAACTTTTCCCAACCAATGTAGCGAGGGAAAACCCAAGCCCACATTTCGTGCACTTCCGCATAAGCGGTCAACGACAAATACACGCCAAACCCGGCGAAGAGCCCAAACATCCAGCGAGCTTGCCGCGCGGTGATCGTCGCCTGGCGAGCAATGCAATACAACATCAGCGGCATGCCGTAGAAGAACACAAGTTTGGCTGCCGGCTGGTTGTTATCAATCGTCCAATCATGGGTGATTGTGCTCAAACTCAACACGGCCATGAATGCAACGAGCACATATTCCGCCTTGCCCCATGACTTGGCATTCAGCAATCCCAACTTCCAGAACACCACGGCTTGGACCGCAAGCACAACCAACAGCAAGCGGTCAGATGTGATTGGAATGGGGTTGGCCGGCAGGTTGTAGAACGCGTGACCGAAGCAACTGCCGGCGAGCAGCACAACCAAAGAGCCAGCGATCAAGCCCCCGCGGAGCATGATCACGCCAGCCCAAATGAGCCCTGCAATCGCAAAGATGAGATACAAGAATTGCATGCGTGGATGCGCTAGTTGGCTGAAGGAGAAGCCTGAGTTGTTTGTTGCGGTTCGGCAGCGCCCGGATCTTCCAATTCGACAGGGCTCCATTGCACCGGCGCGAGATCCAGGGGAATCGGCAGACTATCGATCCAGCGGCTGAACGTGCTCACTGCTTGAACATCGCGATGCAGCACTCCCACCGTTGGCATCGGCTTCGCGCCATCCAACAGGCGACGAATCAACAGCGAGCGCGAAGGATCGCCAGGTCGGACCAGCAGCGCGTCGGGGCCCATCGGCGTCAGCGGCTTGTGGCCGATGAGTTGCTTTGCGGCCATCGGAGTTTGGAATCTGGCGTCGAACTCGGCGCGGACGCCGCCAGGGCGGTGGCAGTGGGCGCAGTTGGCGTCAAGGTAAGACATCACGCGATGTTCGAGCGGCGCGCTCACATCATTGAGCGCCACAAGGCTTCGCGTATTGGAGATTTCTTCCTCGCTCAACTCTTGCGTGAACAAGCCGGCGTGGCTCCAGGCATCCAATTGATTGTCGACAATCGTGTTACTGAACACGCCGATGCCCGGATAGGCGAAGTCACCATTCAGTTGTCTGGCATTGACCCCCAGTACGTAACCAGCCTGCTTTGTGTGACAAACCATGCAAGTGGCCCGGCCAGGGTAAGCCCATGTTTGAATATGAGTTGTTCCGTCCGCGGCTGTGACCTCGATTTGTTCGTTAAACCCATCGTCGATCAATTCGGCATCGGTCTGCTCTTCGTTCCAGACGTACGTCATCCCATACGCGCCGCCTTGGCTATCGCGGACGAGCACGCGTGTCTCCAGTCGGCGAACCTTACTGGCGTCCGCTTCGTCGAGGGGCAGATCGAAGTGCTTGATGAACACGGTGCCGGCCGGGAATACCCAATCGCCATCGACGGAAAACACAACACGATCGGTCATCGGGTCAGGGTCTTCGCCGTCGCCAGGCAGCATGATCCAGCGCCGCTTGACGGCGCCGTCTGACCACAGCGGGGAGTTCACGCCGTATGGATAAACGCCGGGACTCGGCGTCAAAGTTTGCACGTCTTCAAACAGCCCTGTTTCGGAAAGCCATCGTGGCAGTGGCGACGCCGTTTCCGGATCACCTCGCACCAACCGATAGATCGTTCCGCCATCTTCGTCCGCTTCACCGAGCACCACGATCAGCGGCTCGCCGTCCGCGTCTTCACCAAAAGAAGCCAAGCCTGTCTTGGATGCCGCCGGCATATTCAACAGTTCGAAGTTCGAAACCACTTGAGAGCCGTCATACTCCAAAGCCCAAATGCGGCCGGAGCCGTTATCGCCGTAGAGATATCGCCCCGTCAGTTCCGGGAATTGCGCGCCGCGATAAACAAAGCCGCCAATCACGCAGTTATCGCCATGCAGGTGCGGATAGTCCCAAACCGGCGGCGTCTCCACACCAAGATATGGTTGCGGACGCTGGCCATTGAGATACGTCTCTGACCGTTGCAGCCGCCCCTCGGCATAGCTCCATTGGTGGTTGCTACCGCGCGAGGCGATGTTTACCTCCTCGCGATGTTGCTGGCCCACGTCACCCACCCACAGGAGCCCAGTCTCGAGATCGAACGCGATGCGGTGCGGGTTCCGCAGACCGATCGACCAGAACTCTTCCAATGCCCCAGGCATGCCAACAAACGGGTTGTCGTTGGGAATGTCATAGCCGGCGGTGCGGCCGTCGGCCGGCTGGTTCACAATCGCATGGCTGAACTCCGCTCCGCGTCGGTCAACGTCGATTCGCAGAATGCCGGAGAAGAGCTTGTCGTTGATCTTCTGTCCGTTCTCGAACTCGTCCGGTTCGTTGCCGCCTTCATCGCCAACGCCAACATACAAGTAGCCATCAGGCCCAAACGCCAGACCGCCGCCGTTGTGCCAGATGTTCTGATCCGTCTGGTCGATCAGGATTTCGCGCGAAGCCGGATCCGCAACAGTGGCTCCTGCCGGAACGGTGAACCGCGCCAAGCGGTCATGACGCTCACCATTCACTCGGGCGGTGTACCAAACGAAAAACTCGCCAGCATGCGGCGAACCTGCCTGGCCAAACTCCGGATGCAAGACCATCCCCAGCGCGCCGTCATCTTCGTACGGTTCGCGGTCGATCTCATCAAACACATCCAGGAACAGCGTCTTCTCGGTTGTGGCCGGATCATCCTTGACCATTTGAATCGTGCCACGGCGCTCCAGGATGAACATCCGCTCGCTGCCATCTTTGGCGGCGACAATCTGTGTCGGCTCAAAGAAACTGACGTTGGGGAACGCGTTCTCCACCGCCCAAAGTGAATCGCTGGGAGGCGAGAGCGGAAGTTCGACGGTCTCATTTAATTCCCGCGCCCAAATTCCATGACGAGGGAAGAACAGGTACGTCATGAACGCCGCGACAAACATTAACGCGACCAAGTAACAAACACGTCGCCGGTTGAGGAACCTGGGCCACCACAACCGGAACAATCCTCGTGGCGAAAAACTCTTCGCGTTGGAATCGACAGGCAACTTCGATGAATCAGCCATTGGCGTAAGGCGGAAGAACTTCCGTTGAGTGCAAAGGAACGGCGCGCAGCTTGAGCGCGGATTCTCACAACTCTAGCTTTCCACAGTGCGGACCGCCGGCAGGGATAGAGGCCTCTACCAGCATTCGCGGCGTCCCGGCTAAGCACAGGGTCATCCGTCGCTACAACTCGTGCACTCGCTACAAAGCGAACCCTACTGGCCTTGCAGATAGCTCAACGCAAGTCCCGCGATCGCCGGCACCAGGCAAAGCACGGTCACCAGCCCACCGCGCGACCAGGTGAGTCGGCCATCTTCGTTCTTTCCCCAACCGAACAAGAAGAACAACCAGGGCGAAACGGCGGCCAGCGTCGCGGCAAGATCTCGGCGAAAGTTCTCGCCAGCAAACGACCCTGGAATGCCTGCATACGCGGAATAGAGCAGCCCGCAAAAGACCACAGCAAACAAAGCCGCCGCCGGTCGGGCGAACGCTTCCTGGTTCTTTCGAGCGAAAAGCGCCGCGCCGGTCATCACGGCCACCAGCACTCCGCACATCTTCGCCGCGGAAAGCAACGGCAACAAAGCGATGGTGGCCGCCGCGACAGCACCGATGAGAACTGGCCCTAGCAACACGGGGAAAGGTCCCACTTGCTTTCGGCTGGCAAAGTCAATCGCGCACCAGGTCACACCCAACGCCAAAGAGAAACCAATAATGATCCACGTGCGGATCTCCTCATGCGGCCGAT
>CALJLD010000041.1 GCA_937982665.1 uncultured Planctomycetales bacterium | reverse complement strand
CGTGCTGCCATTCCCAGCATGCAATCATGGACAAGACTTCCCACGATCACGATGAACTTCTGGCGCGAATGCTGGATGAGTTGACGGATCAGTTGAGAAACGGCGCCACGGTTGACGTTGACGAAGTTGCGGCGGACCATCCGGAGCTGGCCGATGAGTTGAGAAGGTTGTTTGCCGCCGTGTTGATTGCTGAGGATGTGGGAGCCTGCGTCAGCGATTCCACCGGCGGGAATTCGGCAGCGGCTGGCGGCGAAGATCGGCTCTCTGGCGAAGAACCGACAATCGCGCCCCGCGAGGGTGCCGACTCGGGAACTTGGATTGGCCAATTGCCGCGTCAGTTCGGTGAGTATGAGCTTCTTGAGGAGCTTGGCCGTGGCGGGATGGGGATTGTCTTCAAGGCTCGGCAGAAAAGCCTGGGGCGGATTGTCGCGCTCAAGATGATCCTTCGCGCGGATGTGGCATCCGATGCCGACCTGGCTCGGTTTCGGAGCGAGGCTCAAGCTGCCGCACGATTAGAGCATCCGCACATTGTGCCGGTCTACGAAGTTGGCGAGTGCGAAGGCCGGCCGTTCTACACAATGAAACTCGTCGAAGGCACAACACTTTCGCAGCGGTTGAGCAAGGGACCGTTGCCTCCTCGTGAAGCGGGCGAGATTCTGCTGGCAGTTGCCGAAGCTGTGCAGTGCGCTCATGCCAATGGAGTGCTGCACCGTGACTTGAAGCCTTCAAACATCTTGTTGGACAGCGAAGGCCGTGCGTACGTCAGTGACTTTGGCTTGGCGAAGCAAGTTGACCGCGCAGCCAGTTTGACGCGTTCCGGAGCCGTGCTGGGTACGCCCAGTTATATGGCGCCCGAACAAGCCGCCGGCAACCGCGGCAACATCGGCCCGGCAAGCGATGTTTATAGCCTGGGAGCAATCCTGTACTCCACGCTGACGGGCCACCCTCCATTTCAGGCGGCAACACCTGTTGACACTGTGCTGCTTCTATTGGAGCAAGATCCGCCACCGCCGCGCGTGATCAACCCTCGGGCGGATCGAAATTTGGAGATGATCGCCCTCCGCTGTTTGCAAAAGCCAATTCACCTGCGGTACGAGTCCGCAGAGGCGCTTGCGGAAGACTTGCAAGCATATGTGCATGGCGAGCCTGTCACCGCGAGAAGTGGTGCTTTCTCACAAATCATTGCCCGACTGTTCCAGGAGACGCATCATGCCACCGTATTGGAAAACTGGGGGCTGTTGTGGATGCTGCACAGCGCGGCACTGCTGGCCGTATGTCTGCTTACCAATGCGCTCAAGTTAGGCAACGTAGCGTCCGTGGGGCCGTACCTGGGACTTTGGACGGTCGCGTTGGGGATTTGGGCCGGAGTCTTCTGGTGGATGCGACGTCGGGCCGGTCCGGTCACATTTGTTGAGCGGCAAATCGCACATGTTTGGGCATCCAGTATGGTGTCCATTGCGATGGTTTTCTTCATCGAGTGGCAACTGGGCTTGGAGGTGCTTTCGCTTTCCCCGGTCTTGGGAATTGTGAGCGGCACCGTGTTCTTGTCGAAAGCCGGCATCCTCTCGGGGAGGTTTTATATTCAGGCGGCCGCCTTATACGCGACCGCGCCGCTTATGGCCGCGTTTCCAACTTATGGGATCTCAATGTTCGGCGTTGTCTCCGCTGCGGCATTCTTCTTGCCGGGCCTGAAGTACTATCGCCAGCGCCGCGCAATGTCTTCTGAAGGTGAAGACAATTGAAGACTGTCAGGCGTCCTTGGGAAATGTCTTGTCGACAATCGCGGTACCCACTGAGTCGCCAAACACGTTGATTGCCGTGCGAAAGCGATCAAGCAGCCAATCAACAGGAATGATCAACGCCACGTACTCAACGGGCAAGCCCACCGCATTCAAGACAATCATCATGGTAAACAGGCCGGCTTCCGGGATTCCCGCGGCCCCAATCGCGGCAAGTGTCGCAGTGACGGCAATCGTCGCCTGATCCATGAACGTCAGTGTGAAATCCGGGTTGATACCAGCGTAAGCTTGAGCAATGAAGATCGCCGCGACGGCTTCATACAGTGCCGTTCCGTCCATGTTGATTGTGGCCCCAAGCGGCAAGACAAACTCCGTCGATCGCTCAGAAACTCCAGCCCTTTCTTTGGCGCATTCCATTGTGACTGGCAGTGTCGCCGAAGAACTTGCGGTGGAGAACGCTGTCAAGATTGCCTGCGCCATCTGGTACATGAAGCGGAAGGGATTGCGCCGCGTGAAGAGCCACAGGATCAGCGGCAGCGTGACAAACGCATGAATGCCGAGCCCCGACAAAACCGAAGCAACGTACCAGCTTGTTTGCTTGAGCTCCGCGACGAACTCACCCTTAGCCTGGGCCTCACCGAATCGCGCCGCGACCAGGCAAAAGATTCCGAGCGGGGCGATTCGCATCAGCAACATGACGAAGCTCATTAGCGCATCATTGATTTGATTGACTAACAGCGTGATCGAATCAACGCGCTTGCCCATCGTGGTGAGCATGCCCGCAAAGATGATTGAAAACACAATCAGCGGCAATAAGTCTGTCCTTGCCGCGGATTCAAACAGATTCTCGGTGAACAACATCATAACGAGGTTGTTAGCGATTGCCCTCAATGAGGGGTCCTCT
Organism: uncultured Planctomycetales bacterium; assembly: GCA_937982665.1. Classification (GTDB taxonomy): domain Bacteria; phylum Planctomycetota; class Planctomycetia; order Pirellulales; family S012-138; genus CALJLD01. Next base: position 4,594 of record CALJLD010000041.1, on the reverse strand, counting down.
TCCTCAGTCTCCGGCTTGAGCGCGGGAATGGTTCGTGCCACGCTCTCCTCGCTGAGGCCGGTCCGCTCGGAAAGATCAGCCAGGATTCGCTCTCGGGCTTCCGGATCAGCGCCGCTAGTTGTGACCTCCCGTTGCTTCTCTGCACTAACTGTCCCAACGCCGGGCTCAATGATGTTGACGACAACAAGTCCTACAAGCACTGCCAGGATCGTAGTGCTGAGGTAATAGAGCACGGCATATCCGCCGGGCTTGCCAAGCTTGCGAATATCGCCCAAGCCAAGGATTCCGCTCATAACGGAGGAGACGACCAGCGGCACGACCATCATCTTTAGCAATCGGAGAAAGATTTCACCGCCGATCCCGATCAATCCGAAAAACCTTGAGGCATTCTCCATTTCGCTCGCGAATACTGATTCAACAAGCCACGGAACGAGCAAGGCCGTGATGACGGCCAAGACAATGGCAGTGATGATGTATAGCGTGAGCCGAGAGTGTTTCTTGTTGCCGCTGTTGGTGGAATCATCTGACATGCGATCATCTTTCTTTCGCGTGGCTAATCTGCCCGAGCTACGCCGCTAGAATTCACCAAGAACGATATTGTCGATCAGTCGCGTCTTGCCGACGCGCGCCGCTACAAGAATGACGCCGGCTTTCTCAATCGCTTCCAGCGGTTGCAAGCTGTCAGGATCGACAACTGCGATGTAATCAACATTGACGGACGGATGCGCATCAAAGATCGCATTCACAGCCGACTGAAGGACCGCCCCGTCGCGCTCCCCCGATTCAAAACTCTTTCGTGCGGCGAACAAGCCTTTGGATAAACTCAGCGCCGCGCTACGTTGCTTCTCATTGAGGTAGGCGTTGCGCGAACTGAGCGCCAAACCATTCGGCTCGCGGACAGTCGGGCAGGCCTGAATTTCAATTGGAAATTGCAGATCACGAGTCATCCGACGAATCACGGCAACTTGCTGATAATCCTTCTGGCCAAAGTACGCGACATCTGGCCACACAAGGTGAAACAATGTGGCTACGACTGTTGTCACGCCGCGAAAATGCTCCGGCCGTTGCGCGGCTTCCCACATTTGAGTCAAAGGACCGGTGACTTCAACCCAAGTGGTTGCGGCTGGCGGGTACATGGTTTCCACGGACGGCGTGAAAACCAAAGTGACGTTTTCCGCCGTGAGCTGCGCGATGTCCTTTTCGACCGGACGGGGGTAATCCTCGAAGTCTTCGCCTTCGCCAAACTGTGTGGGGTTAACAAAAATACTGACGACCACTGCGTCGCATTCGCGTTGGGCGGCGGTTACCAGACTAAGATGACCGCGGTGCAACGCCCCCATGGTTGGGACAAACCCAATTCGCTTCCCTGCTGTGCGCAGCTCCGCAATCGCCGCGCGAAGTTCCTCGGCCGTTTCAACAATCTGCATGAGACACTGCGCGCAACGGAGATCTGGTTCGCGTTTGCCGGAATCTGGGGGCCATGATAACAATTTGCTCCGCGGTTGCAGTGACCGTCAGCCAGACTCGCTGGCGTTGGCGGCTGCCACAATCTCGGCGACGATTTGGTCGGTCTGCTGCTGAGCGTGCACCCGCAAGTAACTTCCGCAGCATGATTTCGTAACCGCAATGGCCATCTCCTGGCTGATTGTGGCATTGCCCGTGGGTTGTTGATCGGTCACCGTTTCTGTCGGTCCACCTTCCAAGAGCGCAAAAAAGCGTATTGGCGCTCCTCCAGCCGTGGAGTCCTGGCCTGGTGGCAGTTTCCAATCCGGCAGAATTCTCCATGGCAAGTTGGCTTGCGGTTCTGCAATGGCATCCGTATTCGGCACTCCTGCCGTGCAAACGCTGCCGCCCAACAGGTCCGCAGCAAGCTCAGCAATCCGCTGCCGTTGTTCCGCGCTGCCGCCGAGAATGGCCAGCTGCGGCGGAGACTTCACAATGTGCGACAAGTGTTCCGCAAGGGTGAGCCCCGTTCCGGGATGACGCATGTCTGCCGCAATTTCCGCAGCTGGCTGCAAGACAAAACTGCGGAGTGTCATTCGCGGATGCGGGAGTTCCAACTCACTCACATGGCAAACGAAATCGTCGTAGAGCAGCAGATCGAGATCTATGTTGCGGGCTTCCCAGCGAATCTCGCGCTCCCGTCCTAGTTGTGTTTCAATCTGCTGCAGCCTTCTCACCAGGCTAAGTGGCGAAAGTTCGCAAGTAAATCGCGCGGCCGCGTTGAGAAATGCTGGTTGGTCTTTGGGTCCGCCAACCGCGGCGGTTTCCAGCAATTGGCTGACGACAAGTCCCGCGATGCCGGGTGTTTGCCCTAGCTCTTGGATTGCCGCTTGCAAGTTCGCAGCGCGGTCACCAAGGTTGGCACCCAAGGCAATCAGACAGTCAGCCATGGTTGAAGCGTTGAACTGCGTTTCCGTTGGTCATTGACCCTGAAATGCAAACTGCGAAGCAATCATTGCTTCGCAGTCATACAAGAATTGAGTTGTCGGATGCAAAGCTGGGGGGACATCCGGGCCGCGACCAGGTCGCCGATAGTCGATCCTCTCGGTCACCGCCCCCTAGTGCTCTGCGTGTCCAATACTGCCGCAACTTCGCACAAGGGAATGGCAACCAAAACGACATTCGACAATACGCGCGCACCGGCCGCGCTGAAGAATGAATTCGTTTTCAAGCTTATGAAAGCGTCACGCGATCTGCGTGAAGGTGAAACACCAAACCAAAGTGGCGAAGTTGGCACCATTTTCTGGCGCTTTGGTCGTTTGTCAAGAAACTTTAGTGACGATTCCTGAAAGCGCGCAGTTCTTTGTTCGTACACTGCAATTTGCGCGACGATTTTCTGCGCGCGAAGGACAAAGTAAAACGCATTTTGCACACTGAATTCACAGCAACTTGCAAGAAGGAACCGAGCATCTGTTGTTCTTTCGCGAGGATTGCGGTTGAAAACCTTATGAGGATGGCCGCGTAGTTTGCAAATGCAGAGATCATCGCACCAATCGTGCAGTAGAATGATCGAACGCAACGATCAGCATCCAAAAAAAACGCCAAGAACGTAGGCAGGAACGATCATGTCGCGCAAATATCCGCCGGGTCCTCGTGACTTCGCTTTCGGCTTCCGCACAACTCGGCGCATGAAGTACGACGTCATGGGCACCGCGGTTGCATTCCAACGAGAATTCGGCGACGTCGTTTCGATCAAAGTTGGGCCGTACCGCTTGTACTTCTTCTATCACCCTGATCAAGTCCGCGAAGTCCTTGTAACAAAGTCCAAGTCGACCATTCGTTTCCCGCGAATCATGCGAACCTTCCAACAGTGGAACGGAAACAGCCTGTTGATTGCAGAAGGTGAAGCCTGGGCTCGGCAGCGTCGCTTAGTGCAACAAGGGTTTCAGCCGCATCGTATGACGCAGTATGCGGAGACTGTGGTTGCAACCGCGAGAGACTATTCCGCGGAGTTGTCCGACAGTATCTCAAACGACACATTCGAGATTGACGCCAGTCAGGCCATGTCACGGCTTGCGCTCTCAAACATTTGTCGGACGATGTTTGACGTTGATCCGGAAAAAGTGCCGGATGATATCGCCAAGGCCGTGGCAACCTTGTCCGCAATCGCCTTCGACGAGATGCAAGCGCCGATTCGCTTGCCGATCTGGCTCCCCACTCCGCGCAATGCACGTAAGAAATGGGCCATGCAAACGTTGGATGATTTGGTGTGGAAGATCATTCGCGAACGTCGGGCGAGCGGACATGATGGAAATGACCTGCTTTCCATTCTGCTGCATGCCGTCGATGACGAATCGGGCGGGTTCAAGCTTGATGACAGGCAAGTCCGTGACGAGGTCATGACCATGCTCCTTGCCGGTTATGACACCACCGCCGCTGGTTTGGAATGGTTGATGTATTGCCTTGCCCGCTATCCGCAAGTTGCTGAGAAATGCCATGCCGAAGTTGCGTCAAAAGGCGATCATCCGTTGCACCTTGATGACATCGAACAGATGCCCTATTTGACGGCAACGGTCAACGAAACGCTGCGATTGTATCCGCCTGCGATTGGAATCTTCATGCGACAAACAACCGCTGACATTGAGATCGGCGGTTACAAACTCCGCAAAGGCGCGTTGGTCACGCTTTCATCCTTCGCCACGCACCGCGATGAACGCTGGTTTCCCAAGCCTGAGACCTTTGACCCAGAACGCTTCTTGCCGCCGCGAGAAAGTGAGATTCCACAATTCGCGTTCTTTCCATTCGGTGCGGGCCCAAGGGCTTGTATTGGCAAGATGCTTGCCATGCACGAAATGACGTTGACCGCCGCGACACTCTTGCAGTCTTGGCAGATGAGCCTTCCGCCGAATGCTCGCGAGCCAGAGTTGGATGTCAAGCTGGCGCTGCGACCTGCAGAACCGGTCAAGCTGCAATTCACCAAGCGAAGTGCTACCGACCGAACGGCGACAACTGCGCATTCTCCGCGCGATGTGCGTTCGAACGCCAGCTGACTTTGCGCGGGTGCACGCGAAGTCGCATGCGCTTCTGAAGTCCAAGTTGTCAAAGAGCGAAACGGCAAATTCCCACGAAGGCTGCGCAGTGGGCAAGGCGA
>CALJLD010000040.1 GCA_937982665.1 uncultured Planctomycetales bacterium | reverse complement strand
CGCGGTTCATCAAATGCACTGGCGGAGCCAGTGGCACCCGATTCGCATCGATTCGCGCATCTGGGCGGGGAACTCTAACGCAATTCTCGCAACCGCTCAATACGCGGTAAAGAAGCGAGCATCCACTCCGCCGGGGCCAATTCGCAGCTGCAACGGCTTGCAGCACCGCGGACAGCGACCTTCATACGCGGTCTCATCCTTGTTGATGTAGATGCGCGCATAGATGTCACAGCAAGCGAAGGTCACGCCCAAGAACCGTCGTCCAACGCGAGAATTGGCCCGCGATTCCTGATCGCTATCAGGCGACTTGCCTTCGGCAAAAGGATCGCTCGAGATGTCCAGATGTTCGCCGGGCATGGGTTTTCTGCCTGGGGCAACTATATGTAGCGCACCAATGCTCGCGGATCTGACTTCGAGAAACTGAGACAAGATCGTTCCTCCCCAAATCTTACTTCGCATCAGCCCAAGCAGGAAACTTGAGTTTTGCCGCGCAAGATTGCGGCTTCTTAAGAAAAGGCGGGCCGATTCTGACGGTCAGCACGCCGGCGAGGACTATTTTGCCTCAGCCGATTCGCCAAGGATGATCTCCAAATCTGGTCGAGCTGCCCGCAATTCTTCGATGGCCGCGTCGCTGACTCGAGTATCCGTCAGCGTGAGCTTCTCCAGAGCTTCTGCGCCTGCCAAGACGTGAAGATCGTCGTCAGTGATCCGGCTCGACGCAAGATTAAGCTCCACGACGACGGGATTATCCGCCAACTCTTGCAGGCCGCGCGAAGTTATCTCGGAATAACGCAAGTCTAGCGAAACGCTGATCCCAAATGGCGACCATGAGTGCGAATAACCTCGTCCGCCATAATTCATGAACACACGGATCGCGTCCTCGCGCAACCGTTCTTGTGGCAACATGATTTGTGTGATCCACGCCAGTACCAACGCGACGGAAAGCACCAGCATGAACAGTGACCCCAGACCAAAACGATACTTCGTGTTGGCAGCCTGCTCTGGCGCCTCTGCTTGAGAAGCTGACTCTTCCGTTGCGGTCATGTTCACGACTCCAATCGCTCGGATTTCAACCGAAGCCAGGTCTCGTTAGCCAACTCGAGGCCGGCATCTCTCGTACCAATCTTTGCGTCGAGTTGCGCATCGCGGACGATTGTGAGAATCTGCTGATAGTGTTTCCCACGCGGAATCCCGCAGGCGATCAGATCATCACCAGTCACCAGCGGAGATGGGTTGAGTTCGTCATCCGGCAACTGCAACCGCTCGCGGCAGAATTCAAGATCAGCTTGTGCTTCGTGGATTGTGGAATGCTCAGTGCTGGTCTCCGTTTCCGCAACGAGAAGCGCCTGATGCAAATCAATTAGTTCGCCTGCGCCTGGATCGATCAGGAGCCGCTGCACTTGTGACCACGGTTTGCTTCGCGCCCCGTTCAGGGCACCCTCATTGCGTACCAGCCAATCGAGCCGTTGTGCGTCATCGTTGGATATCCGCATCCGCTTGCCCACCTGAAGTAATGCTTTTGCGCGAGCCCGACCGTTCGCATCGGCCGAGTAATCCCGCAGCAAAACAGTTAGAGCGAGCGGAAAGCTCGGACCCTCAAGCGCGCCCAGACAACGCAGGGTCCGTTTCCAGGCCGATTCGATTTCTCGCCCGGCATGGGCAGCTTCCGCTTCTGGAAGGGAATACTGCAACAACCCCACCTCTCGGCACAGGGAAATTGCCGCGGCACGGGTGGGATGGGCCAGCATCGCGCGGAGTTCTTCTGTGATACGCTCCGCGCTGACCACGGTGATTTCGGCCACCTTGCTCTCGATCGCGGCCCGGGTTTCCGCTTCCAACAGGAATCCGAAGCGTGAGGCAAACCGCACCGCCCGCAACATGCGAAGTTTGTCTTCGGCCAATCGAGCGGCCGGGTCACCGATTGCACGGACAACCTGCAGCTTGAGGTCTTCCTGGCCGCCGACATAGTCAATGACGCGGCTTTCCAGGGGATCGAACAGCAATCCGTTGATTGTGAAATCCCGCCGTTTGACGTCTTCCTCGGCGGTAGAATACGTGACGCTGTCCGGGCGACGACCATCGCTGTAGACATCGTCCGCGCGAAATGTCGCCACGTCCAACTGCCCGGTGCCGCGCGGACCGACAACAATCATTACGCCAAACGCGGCCCCCACACCCAGCGTATGATATTTGCGAAAGACCTTTCGCACTTGTTTGGGCGTGGCCGAAGTGGCAACGTCATAGTCCTTGGGAATGCCGCCCAATAACAGGTCCCGCACGCAGCCGCCGGCCCAATAGGATTCGAAACCGGCCGCGCGAAGCATTCGCACAGCATTCTCCGCGAAGTCCTTTTGCGCCTCCGGATTGACGTTGGCAACATGCATGCTTGGGTTGGGTCGCGCAAATCGGCGGGCTTGTTGGCGATCTCTCAATCAGCAACACGGAAGAACGAAACTGCTGGGTGTGCCGAGGACTATTCTCCCAACAGCGGATTCTCGATTCGGAATCGATCGACTGCTTCTCGCTCGCCTAGCAGGATGATGGTATCGCCTTCCCCCAGAGTTGTGCTCTCGTTGGGGTTCACCTGCATTTTTGCTTCCTTGCTGCGTACGGCAATGACCAACAAGTTGTAATGGCTGCGGATGGCCGCCTGCTGCACAGTCTTTCCCGCCAGCGAACTTCCCGCGGGAATTGTGAACTCATCGATCTCGATTCCGACATCTTGATCGCTGATGACCGTCTCCAGCATTTCGGCCGTGAAAGGGCGAGCAATCATGGCCGCAATTCGCTGAGCACCGATTGCCGCCGGCAGCACCACGCGGTCCGCCCCCGCTTGCATCAACTTCTTGCGTGTTGAGGGGAACTCACCGCGAGCGATGATCTTCAGGCTTTGGTTGAGATTTCGCGCGGTCAATGTGATGTAGACGTTGTCGGCATCGCTGGTTAACGCGGAAACGAGATTGGCCGCTTTGCCGATGCCCACGCCCTCCAGAATCTCTTCCTCTGTGGCATCGCCATGGCATGATAAGAACCCCAAATTGCGCGCTTCGGTATGACGTTCCGAATCGGTCTCGACAATAACAAATTGCTGATCATGAGCTGCCAACTCATCGCAAACCATTCGTCCCATGCGGCCAAAGCCGCAGACGATTGTATGATTCTCCAAACGCGAGATTTCTTTTGTGACTCGCTGCAAGCCAAGTGCGCGTTGTATTTCTCCTTCGGTCATGTTTTGTATGAATCCTCCCAGGATGTAGGCCACCGCGGAAATGCCCACGATGATGACGCAGATTGTCCAGATCTTTTCGCCGGTGGGCCTCGAGGACTCTTCCCCAAAGCCCACTGTGGAAAGCGTGATGACAACCATGTAAAGCGAGTCAAGCCAGTCACGTTCACCAATGTGCCGAAACCCGAGCACGCCAACGATGGTGACGAGTCCCAGGACGCCTGCTCCGATCAGCATTCGTCGCAATAAAGGTGGCATTTACGTTCGATAGTCTGCGTTCAATCGCACGTATTCGGCGGTGAGATCTGTGGTCCAGAAACGCGTTGTCCCGCTGCCTTGACCGACGTTCAAACGCACTCGTGTTTCGCGGTTATCGCGGATTGAAGTTGAAACGGCGGCTTCGTCGATGGGGAGCGGTGTGCCATTCTCATAGATCAGCACATCATTGATCCAGAGCGAAACTTCGTGCGGGTCAAGAGTTACGTTGGCGTAGCCGGCTGCGGAGACGATTCGCCCCCAATTGGGATCAGCACCTGCGACTGCCGTCTTCACCAAAGGGCTTTCCGCGACGGTTCGGGCGATCTGTCGCGCGGCACAGGTGTCGGCAGCCCCTTGGACATCGATGGTAATCAGGTGCGTTGCGCCTTCGCCATCGGCGGGAATCGCCCTGGCCAGGTCCTGGCAGACTTCTGAAATGGTCGTTGAAAGCTCCCGCAGGTCATCTTCGTTTGGCGGACTGGCACAGGCACAGCCATTGGCCAAGAGCAGCACGGCATCACTTGTGCTCATGTGACCATCCACGCTGATGCAATGGAAGCTGTCATCCACCGCCTCTCTTAGTGCCCGATCCGCCACCTGCGCCGGCAACGCGGCATCTGTCATCACCACTGCGAGCATCGTTGCCATTCGCGGGGCGATCATCGCGGCCCCTTTCGCAATTCCGGTCACATGCACCGCCTTGCCTGAGAGCGTTAAGCGTCGCCCTGCAAGTTTTGGGACGGTGTCCGTGGTCATGATCGAGCGGGCGGCAGCCTCGAGATTTGTCTCTGCGGTGCCAAGTTGGCCGTGGGCGGTTGCGATTCCCGAGGCGATTTTCTCTATCGGCAGGAACGCACCGATCACACCTGTTGAGAGAACCAGCATCTGATCGGCGGTCCCCTTGAATGTCTCGGCGGCAAGTCGAGCCATCTCGGCCGCATCCCGGTCGCCTCGCTCACCGGTGCAGGCATTGGCGACACCAGCGTTCATGACAACGCCGCGGACAGCGGTACCGGGCGTCAACCGACGGTTCCACCCAATCGGGGCCCCATAAACCAGATTTGTTGTATAGACGCCGGCGGCCGAACATGGCACGTCCGAAACAATCAGGCCCAAGTCAAGCTTGCTGGAGTTGCGTTTTACGCCGGAATAGACCCCGGCGGCTTTGAAACCCACGGGCAGACTCGGCATTGCTGGGACATTCATTTGCGCTGTCGATCAATCTGTGGAATCCGGATAGCGAAAGCCTTGCCAGCATGCGTTTGGGTTGTCGAGTTTCGCAAGTTTGGCTAGCATTCTGCCCCTTTTCAGAATCGACGGCAAGCGACCTGTCTTCCTGCGGAGCCGCATGGAGACTTTGCGCACGCCGCGGACTGGACACTGCCCCCTCTTTTTGAGTTCGGTGTATGAAACGGAATCTGCAAATTATCGTGAGTGTGAGTTGTCTGGTCGCGTGCTTCGTCAGCGCGATGGGCGGCAATGTGCTCGCGCAAGGTTGGGCGCAGCCGCCGGTCCCTGGCACCATTCCACCGCCTGGAGCCGGGCAGGCTGGCCCTGAGTTCGTGATTCCTGACCCAAACAACATGCCTCCTCCTGAGGAAATCTTGGGCGACATCGCGGCGGCAACCCCGGTCATTGATCCGGTCAGTTGGGATCGCAGCCTGGAGTTTGGCGTCAGCGGATCAGAAGGAAACAGCGAAGTCTTCAACCTGCGGACGGCAGGCCATCTACAGCGAACCTCCAATCTGCAGAAGTCGACGGTTGACCTGACGTATCGCAAGAGCGAAGCCAACGGCGCGGAGACAGCCAATCTGCTATTCACGGAAGGCCGCAACGAATGGCTTTTGCCGGACAAACCTTGTTGGTCGGTCTTTGTTCACGGGACTGCCGAGTACGATGAGTTCCGCGACTACAATGCTCGGGTGACCGCGGACACCGGTTTGGGCTACTACTTCGTGCAGAACGATATCTCGTCCCTGCAGGGCCGTTTCGGTGGTGGCTTTTCGCGAGAAATCGGCGGTATGGACGACCGGTACGTCCCGGAAGGATCGTTTGGTCTGGAAGCGTCACACCAGTTGACGCCGCGTTCCAAGCTGACCGCCAAAACGGACTACTTCCCCGACGTCTCCGACTTTGGCGACTTTCGCTTGAATAGTTCCGCCAACTGGGAAATCCTGATGGATGAGGTTCTGGACGTCAGCCTCAAGCTGGGAATCATCGATCGCTATGACAGCACGCCAGGCGGCAAAAAGGCGAACGACTTGGACTACTCGGCCGTCCTGTTGTGGAAGTTTTGAGTGCAAAGTCTATTGCGGTAAATCTGCCTTGATTGCTTGGACATCCTTCTCCAAGCTGTCGATGTGCGATTTGAGCGCGGCGACGTTGCCGCCGATTGCAAACGGATAACATGCCCTCATGTCATCAATCCAGGTTTGCATGCCATCCAGCGCCTGCCGCAAAGACTGCACCTGATTTTGATCGAGTTGATCCATCCAGTCGAAGAACTGCGCGATCGCATCTTTGGCTTCGCCAAGCTTGAATGGCGTCGCAACTTCCTTTAGCTGCGCTTTCTGTTCGTCGGTGGCCGTGTCCGCAGCGTCAAATCCGGACAAGAGAGAAAACATCTCGCGAACGGTGCCCTCCAAGTGCAAGATTGTCTGGCGGTGTGTCTCAAGATCAATCGTCCCATCCGCGTTGACCTTAGCGATGGTTCCCGCTGAGTCAGCGCCGTTCTTACCGTTGCCAGCGGCCGGCTCCGAATAGTCCGCACCGCAACCAGAGCAAACAACGAGACCGAATGTCAACAACCATACGTGGCAAACCAGTGCGTTCGAAAATGCGCGCATTGTATCCTCGGCTAATCCTCAACATCTCGAAACAGATTTGACGAAACTTCGCCAACAATATACCCGCAGCAGGCACGAGATGCCGCTTATCGAATCCCGCCAAACAGCAAGAATCGCTCTTCGGCCGAGTTGACGAAGTCAGCGTCAAGTTCGCGCAAGCGCTCCAACTCGTCAATCGCGACGTCCTCGTCACAGGTCAGCAGATAGGCCACCACCGCGTGCTTGGTTGTGTTGTCGTAGTCAGGCTTCTCAAACAAAGCGACAACCTGCGGCAACGCTTCCCAGGCTTCCCAGCGAGCCAGATCGATAACAGCCTCGGTCGCGAAGGCGGGTCGGTCCAGCAAGCAAGCCACCGCCGAGGCAATCGCCTGCGTATCGGGAGCTTCGCCGAACTCGTGGTAGAAACGTATCGCGGCGAGTGCGTTTCGCACGTGCCCGTTGGCCGCATCCGGGTTGGCGAGAAACTTCTCGCGGATCAACTGCAGCGCGTCATTCTTCTCGGCGAGCAACAAGGCCCCCATCACGCCATCCAGTCCGCGGCGGAAATCGTCGCCTGGGTGATTGACCCAGTCTCGCAGGAAGTCGATGTTCGCCTGCTGCTGCTCTTGATCGCCACCGGCCAACGCCAACGCCAAAGCGTAAAACCCCTTGCGCAAATCCGGCACATTGGGATCAGTCAGCCACGCACGAAGCTGAGCGCCATCGAACGCATCCCCCATGGCGGCAACGTCGCTGTACGACGCGTGGGCGAACTCCATGTAAGCGTCCTCGGCAACGTCCTGCTCGGCGTGCTCTAAGTGCGCCGCGAAGTAACGGAGCCGATCAGTCGGCAGTGCACGCAAATCTGGAGCCGCGTCCAGGTATTTGAAGGCCGCGTCACTCATCGCGATGTCTGTCCAACGATATGCAAATTCGCCATCGTCAGAAGCTTGTTCGCCCAACAGCAGCACGGTTTCGCCTGGCGAAAGATCTGAGCTGAGACTCAATTCCAGGCTGTCAGGCACATGCTCACCGCGCGCGACTGTCTCCACTCGCAGCTTCGTCCCGTTGGTTCCTTTGTTGACGACTTTGGCCAAGACGACGGCGTCAGCCGGTTCTCGCAGTTGGCTCCATGTGGGACGAACCGCATCACAAAAAGGGCAATCGGCGAAAGCGACTTGTGGAATAGCGAGCAACAACAGCCAGGCCAGCCCGCCCAGAACACGTTCACGAATGTGTTGCGTATCGCGCATGGCCGAACGATTGAATGCCTGTTTCACGTGCGAGCCTGCCGCTTAGCTGTTTTGAACGCGGCGGCTACTTTGCGGAATCCGCATCCATGCGATAGATGGAAAACACGGTGCCGTCGAACTCGCGAACCTCGACGGAGAACGTGCCTTCAACGGTGACTGGCCGCGTCGTGAAGGTTGTCTGCTTGCCGGGGTTCATGATCACGGCAACACAATCGTACAACGCGGCTCCGGGACCAAAGCAGCATTCCATGTTGTCACGCACCAGGATGAACTGCTCTGGATGTTGTTGCGTGGTGGGATAAATGTAACCGCGGATGCGGATCCGTTTGTTGCCCAGGCTCTCGATCGCTTCGCCAATGTAATCGCGTTCAAACTTGCTGCCTGTTTCCATGTCGAACTTGATGTCGTCGAACGTCAGTTCGTACACACCGTCGCGACCGCGCTTGGCCTCCAGTTCTTTCTTTCTTTGCTCGGGATCAACTGTTGCGACAGTCTCCGGCGGAGCATCGCCATTGCCGGACTGGCCGCCATTTCTCGCGGCATTGTTGGTGGCATTGTTGGCGGTATCGTTGGCCGCATTGGCGTTTGAACCATCAGTGTTGGAGTCTGTGGAACTTGTGTCGCCGGAATTGGAATCGCCCGAGCTGGAATCATTGCTTGCCGCTCCATCATCCGTAGATGCATCCGTCGACGAGTCCGTCGAAGAATTGTCACCAACATTGTTGGTGGAATCATCTGTCGCGGCGCCGTCAGTTGAATCGTCGTTGGTCGAAGCGTTGTTAGCCGAATCGTCCGATTGCCCGTCGGCGGAATTCGCACCACTGTTTTCTTGGGGATCGGGCTTCGGCTCTGTTGGGTCCGGCGGATCTTCAGTCAGCGAAGAAGTGCCTGAAGTCTCCGACGTGTTCTTGGCGACCGTTGTTGGAGTCGGCTTACCTGAGCTATCTGCCGAAGTGTCCGCGCAACCCGCCACACAAAGGAAGACAAGCAGTCCGCTCAACAGAAGAATGTGGTGAGCAATCTTTGCTGGCAGCCTGGCGAGTTTCGTCATCGGACTTGATCCACGGCGAGAGTGTAGAATACGGTCCCTACAGTTTCGTTTTGTTGGGAGATATCATAAAACACATTGAATGTCCCGGCCAGCTTCAGCATGCTGGTGGTGTAGGTAACCGTCTCGCCTTCCGGAACTGTGACCCAAATCCGCTCCAGTACCGGCGGATCGCCGCCAAAACAGCAGTCACCGTTGTCGCGGCAGAGGACGAACGAGTTGACTTTTTGTCCCGGTTGTTTCCCCGGTGGCGGGTACATGTACCCCTTGATGAAAATCTTCTCGTTATCTAATTGCTTGGCGGATTCCGGCGGCAATTGGAATTCGCTGGAGGCGATGTTGGGATCGCGCAATTGATCGTAGTTGATCCGCGTGTAGCCTTCGGGAACTTCGGTGGCGTAAACGTAGGCATGGTAACTGCCTCCGCCGGCCAGGAATACGAATGACGCAACGATGCCGACCACGGCCAACACGCCGCCGGTGTAGTAATGCGGCTCGGCCTTGATCTTTTTGAGGGCGACAAAGCCAACCACAATGCCGGCGAGCCCTAGAGCTCCAAATGCCGGGCTGGTGAAAGTCAGCGCGGTCATCAAGCCAGTCACCAGGCTGATGACGGCAGGCGCGGACATTGCGCGGTACTCCTCAGCACTCGGCTGATTTTCCGCAAGTTGGTTGTCCGCCAATTGGCTTTCCGCCAGCACGTCCGCGGCTGTGGGTTTGGTTTCGCTCTGGCTGAATAGGCTGGAGGACATGCTAGGTGCTCAGAAACAAGTGCTCAGAAAATCGTCCCGAATTGTGCGGTGAGAACGAAGGAAGCGACCCAAGCGCAGGTAGGCCCATTATAGACCGCCGGCGCGGCAGGCCAAGCAACCGCGTTTGATACGGCAAAATCGTCGACGCGGTTCGCTGGCCAGGCTCGCCGTACAGGTTAGCCATGCCACAAAATCAGAAAAATCGCACCGGCCGCGAGCAATCCGACGCCGGCGAAGATCAACCCGACATTCAGGTTTGTGAAGAATCCGGGAGGTTGCGGCGGCGGAAGTTGGCCTGCCGAGGGGGCCTGACTGGAATCGAGTTCGACTGGCGGAACATCATCCGGTTGTTGCGAGTTGTCCGTATCGACGTTGCTGCTTTCGGTGTCGTCACTGTCTGAGGGAGAAGATTCGCCTTTGACTGGGTCATTGCCGGTAGCTTCAGTGGGTTGATCTCCATCCGTTGTATCCGTGGACGGATCTTGCGGCACTTCCGGCTGTTGCGAAGCCTGTTTGTCGCGGCGTTGGCCAAGTTCAAACGGCAGCACATTCGCCCTGGTGACGACATCCGGGTACTCGCGTTCAATTTTGGCCAGCGCGGCTTCCGCTTCCGGCGTGGGGCAGGCTTGCAGGTACTTGACGATCGGCACTCGCAAGAAAGAGTTTTCATCGCCGGCGTCTTCAAACAACTGGACCAACCTGTTCAGCACGCTCCAGTCTTGCCACCTGGCGAGATCGCGAATGACCAGATCGGCAGCTTTAGGGCGGTCTAAGACCAGTCGCATGGATTGCTGCAAAGCGGACCGCTCGATCTTTGTTTCTTCTTCGCCATGAAAGCGGAGGGCGAGTACAGTCGATTGCAAATCGCCCAAGCTGGCGGTTGCGTTGGCGAGAATCAGCGAGTCAATCGTCGCCAGGCCGGACTCGCCTTTGAGCGTGAGATAGCAGGCGATCATGGCATCCAAAGTGGCGTCAGCCCCAGGCGTGGCGACACTCCGCTTGATCATGGGGACAAGTTCGTCAGCGTCCGTCTCTTGGCCGCAAACCCCCAAGAGAGTGAAGAACAATCTGCGGCTGTCCGGCAAGATTGTTTCATCCGCCACCCAACGTTTCAAATCCTCGCGCGGTAATTGATCCGCAACCGCTTTGACATCGTCATACGGAGCGGCCCCAAACTCATCGTAAGCATCGCGGGCGATCAGCGGGTCCGGGTGATTAAGAAACGGAATGAAGTACGCCACTAGCGGAACATCGCAAACAGGCGAGGTGGAAAGCGTGGCGATATAGTCGGCGGCATCATCGGAGATCGCAATCGGCAAGCTCCACACCAATCGTTCTCCGCCAGCGATGTCGGCCTCGGGGGCGCCCATTGTGAAATACTGTTGAGCGGCGACGGGCTCTTGCGGAATTGGAGCCATGACCACCTGGTCGCCAAGATCGCCGGAACTGCCTTTGAGGAATCTCGTGGGCGTGAATTTGATTTCGCGAACATAGCGGTTGGCCGGATCAGGTTCGCCTGCCAGCTTCGCCACGATGGCAAAGTGCGCTACGTTCAATCGATCAGACAGACTTGGCGAAACGGCCGCGCAAAAAGGGCACGCTTCCGCAGTTTGTACGGCGGCAAGCGCAAGCGCGATGAAAAGCAGCGCCGCAATACAATGCGACACAATAGAGTGCGTCAATGCGGGGAGCTTGAACGTGCGCAATGCCTTCGCACCCAGAATTCCGCGCGGGAAATCATGCGGTCCGGGAGTCATGAATCTGCTCACGAGCTAGCGATGGGCGTCGCCCAAGTTGACAATCAAATTCGCGGAATAATCTAATTGTTGCGGGAGCCGCCAGCCGGCGGAACCTTTGCTCCACCGCCGCCTGCCGCGGAGCGGGGGCTCAAGAAGAACTTCGCGCGCTTGACGGCATCACGATCGATCTTCTCTAACTCCGCAATCAATTCATCCATCTTGGGATCGGGATTCGCCAAGAGGTACTGCACGACGGGAACTCGCACCCAGCTGGTTTTCTCATCCGCGTTCTTGAACAAGTCGACCAACTTGTCTGTCACGGTCCAATCTTCCCAGCGGGCGAGATCGGCGATCACCAGATCCGCCAGTTGCGGTCGATCCAACATCAACCGCATGGCGACCTTGATCCGGTCCAGCGGGATGCGGTCTTCTGAAGTCCCGTGAAAACGCAACGCCATGATGGCCGAATATGTTTGCGTATACGGCGAGTCATGATTGGCCAGGAAATTGTCCTCAATAAAGGGCATTCCGTCTTCGCCAGCCAGCGACAAGTAACAGGCAATCGCCGCGTCCAAGCCGGCGGAGGAATCTTCACGCTTCTCAACAATGAAGTCCTTGATGGAATTCGCGTGTTCCTTGGTTCCGCAGACGCCCAGCATGGTGAAGTAAAGTCGGCGGCGGCTGGTGACAATTTCCGGATCCGTAATCCAATTCAACAGCTTCGCCGGCTCCATTCGGTCTTTAAGGTCAATCACGTCTTCATACGGCGCTCGGGCGAATTCGTCATAGGCGTCGCGGGCAAGCAGCTCTTCTTCGTCTTCAAAATAGTCTTGGAAGAACGCCAAGCGGTCCGCTCCGGATTCCGGCAAGTTGGGCAACTCACGGACATAATCAACACAGCGAGTCGGCAGCGGGATGGGGGCGTTCCAATCCTGGTTGTCGCCTTCAACGCTCATCATCAGGAACATGTCGCCCTTTTTGCCTTTGCCGTAGTAGTGGGCTTCAAACCTGGTCGGTGCGTCGCCGGCGGATACAAACTCCTGGCCCTTGAGCACATGCCGGACTGCGAATCTCGACTTAGGCACCTCGGCATCCAAGTCATCAGGAATCGCCGGAGGGTCAGCCAGCAACTCGGCCACAACCGCCAGGTCGCGCGTGGCCATTTCTTCGGACAACGTCAATGCCACGGGATTGCAGAAAGGACAACTAGCCGCGGAGACGCCGGCAGGCGCCACAGCAAAGGCAGCGCCAACAAGCAAGGTGGCAGCCACCACGGAACAAATTGTAAGCCAACGGAATTCGGGGAACCGCATCACAGACTCCTCCGGAGTGTCGAAATGGATCGTTTGTGTATTGTGCTTGAATGACCCAATTGCCTTGAACGCTTCAATTATTGTCTTGGGCCAATCAGCTGAATGTGTCTCACCGCAAAGGACACAAGACGATGAACATCGCTCATGCACCGACTCGCGGACGGTGAGACTTGTGATCCGGGGCGGGCGGAAGCCAACAAGTGGCCACCAAGCATTATTACGCTGCTAGGGGGTGGCCGTCAAAGACCTGCTGACATCAGTTCGGTATGCGGACATTGCCGGCCAGAATCCGGCCAAAGCCGCCAACACCATCAATCCCGGCAAAAGCACTAACTCTTGCCACGTCAGGTACCAAAATGGGATTTCCACGCCGGTTGTGCCGGACATGAGGGAACTGACTATGCCGATACCGCCATGCCCCAGCAGAAAACCGGCGAGGCCTCCACAGAAGGCCAAGATTGTGGATTCCGCCAGGATCACGGACATGACCGTCATGCGACCAGCCCCAAGGGCTCGCATCACCGCGATATCACGCTTGCGATCGTTCATTGTGTTGTAAATGCCCACCATGATGCCGATTCCGGCTACGATCACGATCAGGACCGCAAGGACCATCAGCAGCACTCGGAGCGGTTGGATAAACGTGTCAAACAGGTTGGTGACCTCGCGCAAAGGCAAAACGGCCTGAGCGGTTGGCCCTTCATTCTCCTTGTTCTGCAAAGACATCGAGGCCGCGCTGGCTTCAATCACGCGGTCCGGATCAAAGCGAATTAAGACGGCCGTGACTTCGCGCTGCTCCTCAGGCAATGGTTCATGCGAATGTCCATGACTGTGTCCGGCATGGTCATGATCATCATGGTCATGATCGTCTTCTTGTTGGGCAGCCGCGGTTTGAGCGCCTGCGGCTGCCGATTCATCCTCGTGATCATGATCGGCATGGTCCTGATCCGCATCATCATGGTCGGCGTCATCATGATCCGCGTCATCATGGTCCGTATGTCCATCTGCAGCGTGGTCTTCGTCCCCATGATCTCCGTCCTCATGATCATCGTCGCCATGATCATCGCCTTCATGGTCGTGATCATGTTCTTCGTCGGCCTTTCCATCACCACTTATCGCGGCTCTCGCTTGCTCGCGACGTTGCACTTGCTCGTCGCTCAGCGCGTGATTGTCCTGGAGGTAAAAACCTTCCATGTTGACGAAGATCGCGCGATCATTGGGCGTGCCGGTTGGAGACAGCACACCAACAACCGTGAACGCGTCATGCTGGTGACCATCGTCGCTTGCAATGCCATGAGTGGGCTGAATCTTGTCGCCAACTTTGAGCCCGATCTTGTGCGCGGCGACGGACCCGACCACGGCTTCAAAGACGCCGGCCCGATCCTCAAAGTTGTGACCGCTGGCAAATTCATACGGCAGCCCTTGCGAATACGGGAGTTCAAACAACTCGGGAATCGTGGCAACCACCCGATGCCCTTCGTAGCTGTCTCCCATACAAACGGGAATCACACTGACGTTTCCCATCACAAGTTGGGCATTCATGCTTGTGTACGTTTCCCGCAACTCCTTGTACTTCCAGTACGGGATGTTCTCCACCGGCGTGCTCAAGTGATACACCGTGTTGAGAACCAATTGGAGTTTGCTCCCCTTGGCCCCAACAATCATGTCCCAACTGTTGGCGTTCTTCTGGAAGGTCTCTTCCACGGTGTAGAGCATCACCAGCACCATCACCACCAGCGCCACGCCTAAGGCCATGGAAAAGCCGGTCAGCGTGGAAGACAGGGCACGCTGTCGAACGCTTCGCCAGGCGATTTTGAACAGGTTCATGGTTCGCTCGAAGAGTGTTCCAAAAAGGCGACTGCCATCAGTTGGCGGCCGCGGAGTTTGCTGGTGTGGAGCTTGTTGCGGCGTTTGCGCCTTGCTGTGTGGGCTTACTGCCGACGCGATTCAATTCGGCGAGGTGGTCAACCCGGTCGAACTGCCCGGCCACGTCATCGGCGTGCGTGACCATCAACAGGGCCACATTTTCTTCCCGGCAGGTATCACGGATCAAGTCGACAATTTGCTGTTGGTTGCTTGGGTCCACGTTGGCGGTCGGCTCATCGGCTAGCAATAGTTTAGGCCGGTTGGCCAAAGCCCTGGCCACGGAAACGCGTTGTTGTTCGCCGACGGAAAGTTGAGCCGGCTTGTGGTTCAAGCGGTGTTCCAGCCCAACGCGTTCCAGCAGTCGTTGCGCTCGGCCGGTATCGGTCCTGCCCTGGCCGCCAAAAGTCATCCCCAGGATGACATTCTCCAATGCGGTGAAGGCCGGCAACAGGTTGAACGTTTGAAACACGTAGCCCAAGTGATGAGCACGGAAGCGGTCGCGGCCAGCTTCGTGCAAGGGCACAATATCGATTCCGTTGATCACGACTTTGCCGGAATCGGCCCTGGTGATCCCGGCGATGATATGCAGCAGCGTTGTCTTTCCGGAGCCACTGCGACCAACCAGGACCATCTGCTCGCCGGCGTCCAGCTTGAACTCGGGAATATCGAGGATCGGCAGCGAACCGCCGCCAGGCTCGACGTAGGTCTTGCAAACGTTCGTCAGGTGCAACATCAGCGGGATTGACTAGCGGGAAAGCTTGAGTCCGGAAACGGCGACGATTGCGCACGTTTGCTGGCTATTGTGGAACTAAATCATAGATGGCAGGGGAAGTGCCGCAAGAGAAGCTGGGAGGACGTGCTGAGCCGGCGCGCCGCCTGACGGCGATTCCGGCACCGGCGGGATTCTCCGCTGCACAATTTCTACGGATAGCCACCCATTGGGTTCATGGGCGATGGCCACTAGACATCCCTCCTTGCGGGAGATTTGCCAGATCCACACAGCGAGACAAGCGTTAGCGGCCGCGTATCCAAACCGACACGGGCCGAGGGAGCGGTAATCGCATGCTGGATTCGGCGAAGAACGTCCGGTTGCGACTCGACGCAAAGCCTGATAGGATGGCGGGTTCGAGCAATTTTGCCAATGTCCGGCAAGCCATACATGTTGGCAACAAAAACCGCAGGCTGTGCGCCGCTTCCTGCCGCGTGCGGAATCAACCGCCTACGGTCTTCAAATCCACTTCCAAAACATAGCCTCGGAAAATACAGCGGAGCATTTGCGTGGGAACTAAGAAATCAGGAAAAGGCCGTCGCAAAATTGGACGTAAGAAGCGACGGATGAGGGCAAAGATTCGCCATCGCAAGAAATAAGCGCTGAATTGGTTGCGCTAAGCGGAAGCGAGAATCCTTCGCTATCTATCACCCGAACAGTCGTTTTGCTCTGGCGTGTTCGTACACGCGCAGCTTTTTTTCTGTTTCGTTTCTTTTCGAAGCGCTGAACGCGTCCGCGATCGTACTGAAGTGGTCGTAGATGAACTCGGCCTTCTCGTCGTCCATCTCTGCGCTGTCAACGATCTCGTCCGTCAGTAACTGGCGGATCATGTCAAACGAAAACCAATAGTCCTCACGAGGGTTCTCAGCGCTCTGAAAATCGACGAACAATTGACTACGATCGCGAACGAGTCGTAATCGTAAGTTGCCGGTCTCCAGTACCAACATTGCATCGGGCCCTCGCACTCGCGAATCAACGAAACGGGCATCGTATTCGTTGTACAGGAACGAGAGGCGAGAAACTAAGTAGGTGAGCAGTTCGTTCATGTCGACGAGGCCGGCAACAACTGTTTGGGCTTTTGCCAGGGCAATTCGTTCAAGTCCACATTGCCGCCGCTGAAGATAATGGCCACGGACTTGCCGCGGACATCCAGGTTGCCTTCCAAGAGTGCGGCCAGCGGCACTGCGGATGACGGCTCGACAATGATCTTCATCCGCTCCCAGACCAGCTTCATCGTGTCGATGATGCTTTGTTCCGTGCATGTGATGATCTGCGAGACGTTTTGAGAGATCGCGGCGAACGTCAACGTCCCGAGCGACGTTTTCAGCCCATCGGCGATGGTGTTTGGATTCTCCACAGGGATGATCTTGCCGGCTTCCAGCGAACGCTTCGCGTCATCGGCCGCTGCCGGTTCGCCAGCCACCACCATCGTCCGCGGTGAAAGACTCTTCACGGAAATACTGGTGCCGGAAAGCAGCCCTCCGCCGCCAACTGGCGTCATTACTATGTCCGGCGGTGTTTCCAGGTCATCCAGCAGTTCCAAAGCGGAAGTCCCCTGGCCGGCGATGATTCGCGGATCGTTGTAAGAGTGAACGAGCGTCGCGCCGGTCTCGTCGATGATCTTTTGCGCGGTGCTCACGCGCGCGGCTTCGTTCGGTTCGCATTCCACAATCTCGCCACCGTAATCTCGCACGGCGTTCTTCTTCACCTGCGGAGCATTGGTCGGCATCACAATTGTTGCTTTGATGCCGCAAATCGCGCTGGCCAACGAAATCGCCTGGGCATGATTGCCTGAGGAATGCGTGACCACGCCGCGCGACTTCTCCTCGTCGCTCAGGCTGCGAATCGCGTTCAAACCGCCGCGGATCTTGAACGCACCGATCCGCTGGAAGTTCTCGCACTTGAAGAACAGGCTGGCCCCCAACCGCTCATTGAAATACCGGCTCGTCAAGATGGGCGTTCGGTGAACTTCCGGCGCAATCCGCTTCGCCGCGGCGCGAATGTCTTCAATGGTGGGGAGCGTGGCTGTCGCTTGATTCACGTTGAACTCGCGGGGAAAGACGCGATTGGTGGAGATCTGGTCAAAAGCTCGCCGAGGCAGGGCTGCACAGTGGCCAGTCCCTGTCAGCGTATCGTAAGATAGAAGACAGGCAAGCTTGACGCCACTCTCGTCATCACGACAGTTTGCCTGACTCAAGTCATCCCTACCAAGGACTGCCTGATGAAACGAGTTTTGCATTCCGTACGTGCCGCCACGTTGCTGACCGTTGCCAGCTTCTTTGTATTGCAATTGGGAATCCCTTCGACCTTGTTTGCTAGACAAACCGTGCCTGCTGGACAAACCGTGCCTGCTCAACAAGACGATCAACAGCCGCCCAAGGTTGAAGCGGCCGACGTTAAACTCGGCGACCGGCTCACCGACGAGCAGGCGGCCGCTTTTGCGCATCTGGCGCTCAAAGGCTTGAATCAGGAGTTTCCCAACAAACCATCGAACGTGCTGGAATCGGAAGAGTCCGCGAAACGGCCGCGCGAGTTGTACCCGGCCTTTTACGGCTGCTTTGATTGGCACTCATCCGTGCATGGGCATTGGCTGCTCGTGAGATTGCTCAAGGAGTATCCCAATCATCCGCTCGCGCAGGAGAGTCGGGCGGCGCTTGCCGAACACTTAACCAAAGACAACTTGCAGCATGAAGCGGACCACTTCGCCGCCGATGCCAACAAATCGTTCGAGCGGATGTACGGTTGGGCCTGGCTGTTGCGGCTGTCGTCCGAACTCAAGACTTGGGATGACGAAGACGCCAAGACCTGGACGGCAAACTTGCAGCCGTTGGAAGATGTGATCGTTGGCCGCATCAAGGATTATCTGCCCAAGCTGCAATGGCCCATTCGCGTGGGCGTGCATCAGGACACCGGTTTTGCTTTGGGTCAGATTCTGGACTACGCCAAGACCGTGCGCGACCACGAACTGGCCATGCTGGTTACCAGCAAAGCGGCCGAGTTCTACCTCAACGACAAGGCGTACCCCGCCGCGTACGAGCCCTCCGGCGAAGATTTCTTTTCGTCCGGCTTGAACGAAGCCGACACCATGCGGCGGATTATGCCTGCGGATGCTTTCGGCGTTTGGCTGGAAGAGTTCTTGCCTGGCATGCGCGAAGGTGACGTTGCCAATCTTCTGGAGCCAGTCTCCGTGAGCGACGTGACCGACGGCAAGATTGTGCACCTCGCCGGACTCAACATGAACCGCGCGTGGACCATGCGGGGAATCGCCTCGGCCTTGCCGGAAGATGATCCGCGACGAAAGATCCTGGAACAATCCGCGGCCGACCACGCCGCCGCTGGCCTGGAATATGTCTTCAGCGGACACTACGAAGGCGAGCATTGGCTGGCGACGTTTGCCGTCTATGTGCTGACGGATGTCGCGGTGGAGTAGGAGCAGAGGCTAGAGACTGTAGGCTAGGGGCTAGGGATAAGAGGTAAGGGGTAAGGGCTAAACGCTGGCGTGACTTTGCTTGATGAAGATCTATACCAAGACCGGCGATGACGGAGAGACCGGCCTGTTTGGTGGGCCGCGTGTGGCGAAAGACACCGCCCGCATTGAGGCGTACGGCACCGTTGACGAGTTGAATGCCTTGTTGGGCGTTGTTCGTGCCAAAGAATTGCCTGTTGCGAATGAAGTTTGTGACCCGGCCGCCGTTCTCAAACGGCTGCAAGACGAACTCTTCACCTTGGGTGCGGACCTGGCCACACCCAACACAGCCAAACCCAGCGTTCCACGAATCACGGCGGCAATGACAGCTCGGCTCGAATCCGAGATCGATGCGATGGAGTCAACGCTGGAGCCTTTGCGTGAGTTCATTCTGCCAGGCGGGACCAAAGCCGCGGCCGCTTTGCACTTCGCTCGAACTGTCTGCCGCCGTGCGGAACGCCACACAGTTTCGCTCGCCCGCGATGAGGAAATCAACGACGAGGTGTTGCGCTACCTGAATCGCTTGAGCGACCACCTGTTTGTGCTGGCCCGCTTCCTCAACGCGCAAGCAGGCAGAAGCGACGAGAAGTGGCAGAAGCCCGAGTAGAGCAGGCGGCGAGTCTAACCACATTTGCATCGGCTACATTCACGACCACACTTGGCACGCGCTGAAACGCCCGATGGATTCTCAACGGACTGCTAGGTCAGGCACAGGCCACCGTTGACGTGAATGGTTTGCCCCGTGATGAAGCTCGCTTCGTCGCTGGCGAAGTAAACCGCCGCCGCGCCCACATCCGCAGGCGTGCCCCAGCGTCCGGCCGGAATGGTCTCCAAGTAGGCTTGCTTGGCTTCAGCCGCAACGTTCTCATGCCGCTCGACGGGTATCCAACCCGGCGCCACCATGTTGACGGTGATCCCATACGGCGCCAGCTCCGCGGCCATGCTACGGCTCCAACCCACTTGTGCGCCTTTCGCGGCCACGTATGCGGAGAACGGCGCCAGCCCTCGGTGAAACACTTCGCTCGTGACGTTGATGAACCGCCCTCTCTTCCCGGCTTTCATATTGGGGAGACAACGCCGCGCCATCAGGTAAGGACTTTTGATGAAGAAGTCCACCATCCGCAGATGAAAGTCCCAATCGTACTCCTCGATCGGCAACTGCGGCTGATCGATCGCCGCGTTGCAGACCACGATGTCCACCGGCCCAAACTCAGACTCCGCCGCGGCAAACAGCTTGTCGACGCCTTCTGGCGTTGTGACGTCCGCTTGCACGAGCGTGGCGGTAATACCGGCCGCTTGCAGTTCCTCAAGCGCGGTGTTTCCACGCGCGGCCGTGTTGAAGTAGTTGAGCACAACCTTCGCGCCGGCTTCGCCCAACGCTTTGGCGATGCCCTTCCCCAATCCGGTAGAACTACCCGTTACAACTGCGACACGGTCTGTTAGCGAAAACGGCATGGTGCAGATTCTGTTTGTTGGTGATTTATGGCAGGCCAGCGAACTCAATTCCGGCTGGCTGTGATGCAAGCGCTACGATGGTTCTCATCTAGCGCTAAGATGCGTCAGTGTGTGCGTTCCGGGGCTCGTTGACAATCCTCCGCGCAAACACGGCCACATTCTTCGCCGCCAGCGGAAAGACAAACAGCGTCAGCCGATCATCGCCACGGCAGGCGGACTTGAGCTTCGCTTGCAACTCACGCGGATCAAAGGCAATCCCCCGCTTCTTGATCTCCAACGTGCCGACGTTGTGGGCTTTCAGCCATTCCTTGATCCGCCGCTCATTGAAAGGCATCGCCTCAATGATCTCAAACGAAGCTGCCAGTCGCGTGGCCGCTGGCGCGTCCGAAGTCAAATAGGCCGACCCGGACAGCGGCGTCAGGTCGAATCGTGCTGAAAGTTCATCGCAGAGATCTGCTGCCAATACCGCAGGCGCCGGCTCCACAAGAAATCGCGAAAGCTCGCCAACGCGATGCAGCGCATGAAGAGATTCGCTGGCATCCCTGGATTCGATGGTTTCGAATTTCTGCGGCTGGTCGCCGATTGCCGTCGCGCATCGAATGTTTGGCTCGGGCGCAAACGCCCCGAACCACGCCACCTGTTGGCGGCATTCTCGTGTTGTGCCAATCCATTCCAAGCGGCATCGCTGCTGCCATTGGTCAGGTACCGAAGTGGCCGGCGCGAGTTTGATCGCAACATCTCTCACAGCGGCAACGTCTTTCACAGTGTCAACGTCACTCACAGCGTCAATGATTTGTTCCAGTGCTTCGCGATTGGGCGAATGATCCTCCAGCCGGGTACCGCGTTTGCCGGAAGCCCTACGGTCCGGGTCGATGTGGAACACGGCATCAAATGGCCTGTCGCGCACGTTCCTGTTGGCAAGTGCGAAGTCCTCCGCGTTGGCCGCCACGAACCGCAATACATCGGCCGGTTGTTGAGGAAGTCCAACCGCATTGCAATTCGCTTCCGCAAACAACAAATGGATCGGATCACGATCAACCGCGACGGCCACACGATCCTTCGCCCAGGCGATCAAGTCCCCGCCAATGCCGCAGCACAAGTCCACAACCGGCCGGTCGGCTGCGATGCCGCTCGCCGAAAGCTGGGCCGCTTTGTAACGCGCGGTGGCGAAATCCGTCGCCTGTTCCAAAGCCGTGAGCAGAAAGAACATCCGCTCTGCGAGCGGAAACTTGCTTCGCGCTTTCTGCCGCAGCTCTGCTTGCTGCAGGATCAAGGCTGCGCGATCCGCGGACAAATCTCGACGGAGCGACGCCGCCAACTGCACGGACGCCGCCTGGCCGGCAACTTTTTCGAGCCAACCACTGGCTTCCTCGCTCACCAGCCAGCGATAGTCAGCAAGTTCGGCAGACATGAAAGTTGAACGTGTTGGCACGTTGATTATTCTTGCTCTGACTCAAGACAAACACAGGCACTGGATACGGAGCTTGTTGGCAGGATATAAATGAGCCGGTGCTGCGACTGACCCCGGAGAACCAGTGCTGACGCTACACTATTTGCAACTTCGACTCTCTCCCCCGACCCAAGGGAATTCTATATGAAAACGGTTGCTCGTCTTCTGGCTTATTCGTTGCTTGTTGTTCTTCTACCGTCTCTGCTCTGCTCATCGGTGAACGGGCAGGACAGCGCGGACATCGACACCAGCCCGCTCACCTCGGTAGGCGTCGAAGTCGCCTTTCCCAACGTAGAGTGGCCCGGCTGGGAAAGTCCTGAAGAGACGGGGCGGAACACGGACTTTCGCCCGATTCTGCTGACGCATGCCGGCGATGGTTCCAACCGAGTGGTTGTGCCTACGCAGCGCGGCGTGATCTACGTCTTTCCCAACGATCAAGACGCCACCACGGCGGAAGTATTCCTCGACATGAAGGACAAGGTTTCGTACAGCCCTCGCATGAACGAGGAAGGCTTTCTAGGCATGGCCTTTCATCCAGACTACGAAACCAACGGCGAGTTCTACGTCTACTACACCAACACGCAGCGGCCGCATCAGAACGTTGTCTCGCGGTTCCGCGTGAGCGCGGAGAACCCCAATCAGGCGGATCCCGATTCCGAAGAGATCTTGCTGGTGATGGACAAGCCGTACTGGAACCATGATGGCGGCACGATTGAATTCGGCCCGGATGGTTTTCTGTACATCGCGGTGGGCGACGGTGGCCTGGCGAACGACCCTCATGAAAACGGTCAAAACCTGGAGACGCTGCTGGGAACCATCTTGCGAATTGATGTCGATCAGAAGCAGGGTGATCTGGCGTATGCCATCCCCGCGGACAATCCGTTTGTGAACGTTGTGAATGCGCGGGGAGAGATTTGGGCGTACGGACTGCGCAACGTCTGGCGGTTTGCCTTTGACCGCGAGACCGGCGATCTTTGGGCTGGCGATGTGGGCCAGGACGAATGGGAAGAGATCGACCTGATCGTGAAAGGCGGCAACTACGGTTGGAACTCGCGCGAAGGATTCCACCACTTTGTCCGCAAGGGGCGTCGCCGCCCTGCGAATGAACCGCCTAAGCCGGACGGCATGATCGATCCGATCTTCGAGTACCATCACGACATCGGGAAATCGATCACCGGCGGTTTCGTCTATCGCGGCGAACAGATCCCCGAGTTGCAGGGAGCGTATCTCTACGCGGACTATGTTTCCGGTCAGGTTTGGGCTTTGTGGTATGACGCGGAGAAGCAGCAAGTCACAGCCAACCGCGAGATCCCCCTGCCTGAGAGCATTCCCGTGATGTCGTTTGGCGAAGACGAAAACGGCGAAGCTTACTTCACAACGTTCTCGCTGGAAGGCCGCGGCATCTACCGGTTAACGCCGGCGAAGTAGCCTGGCGTCTCGGCTTGTCGAAAACCTTGCGAGTCAACGGAAGTGATCCATGAATGATCCGTCCAGCTCGCGGGAGGTTCACAGCCCGGCTTCCGAAACGAAATCTGATCAGGCGCAACGCCGCGAGTCTCGCTGGCAGTTTTCGATTCGCGGCGTGCTGCTGTCGATGCTGCTGATGAGTGTTGTCCTGGCGCTGGTCGCGCCGGCTGTTCGATCCTGGACGGTTGATGACGCCATGGTGGCCGGCATTCAGTTGTTCATTGTGATCCTGCCAACGGCCGCCGTGCTCGCGCGGATCTTTGTGCAAGAGAGAGTCTCGCGAGAAATCGGCGGGCCACTGCTGGCAACCGCCTATCGTCCCGGTGCGCGGGATCGGGCCGTTCTCCTGTGGGTGGCCACCGCAGGCATGTTGTTGCTCACGGCAATCGTTGTTGTGGCGCTTAATGAGTCTCAGCTGAATGCGGGGATGTTGTGTTTCACCAGTGTGCTGGCGCTGGGCATTGCCTTGGTCCTTCCGCCGGTCATATTTGACGCGCTGGCCGGCGTTGTCCCAGGCCAGGTCGAATTCTGCGAGCATGGCTTGATTGAATCCGGGCGGCACTTCATCGCGCTTGGCCGCATCACCGCATGGCAGCAACAACAGCAAATCATCACCTTGTTATTGGACGCGGATGACGCCGCCGCGCCTGGCTTTGGTCCGTGGCAATGCCAGGTGGAGCTAAGTGCAGTATCGCGCGGTGACGTGCTGCAACTGCTGAAGAGATGGAGCCGCGAGGTGCATGAAGTCCCCTTCCCGGAGGAAGAGGTCGAGCGCACTTGAGTCGCAACCGCCGGAGTGGTCTTATCGCTAACGGCGAATGCAACGAGCCGATCATGCGACCCAATGCAGAGGAACCGTTGACTGAAAACAAGCCCACGTCGGACGACAAGCTTCGCTCAACCGAGATTTCCGCGCTGCGCGAGCCGCGCTGGCAATTCTCGATTCGTGGAGTGCTGTTGTTGATGTTGCTGATGAGCGTTTTGCTGGCGCTGATCGCGCCGGCGATTCGGTCCATGTCGGATGATAATGTCTTCGTGGCTTCGGTCCAAATGGTGATTGTGATCCTGCCGACGGTCATCGCCTTTGGGCACCTCATCGTCCAAGAGAAAGTCTCTCGCACAAAGGGCGGCGCATTAATTGCAACCCTCTATCGGCCCGGTGCGCGCGATCGTTCCATACTGCTGTTGTGCGCCACGGCTTGTACGATCTTTGCGGCAGCGATCGTTATCCTTGTGCTGAGTGAGCTGCGGCTTGTCGACGTGCGGCTGCTGGTGTTTTGCACCGGAGCCGTGGCGCTGCCTGTCGCGTATCTGTTGCCGCAGGCCATCTTCTTCACGGTGGCCGGTGTCGCGCCTGGGCAGATTGAGTTTTGCCGACAAGGGTTGATTGAATCAGGGCGGCACTTCATCGCGCCGCAAAGACTGACGCAGTGGCGCGTCGAAGGCAGCATCATCACGTTGTTGTTGGATGCCGACGGTGCCGCCGCGCCAGGCCTCGATCCATGGCGGCGCCAAGTGGAACTCACCGAGACTTCGCGCGAGGACGTCCTCACACGGTTGCGATCATGGGGCAGGGAAGTTCCCTGAGTGCCTGACGCTTGGGTTTGATTACGACCGCAATTCGTGATCGTTCGCGCAGGACGCCGCGGTTATCAGCTGTCAAGAGCTGTTTAATTTTAACGAGGTGGTTTGCATCGTACGAAGTTGGCGGTCGACACACGTGTGTGCGCGCGCTGCAATTACATAGTGAATTCGGCGGTCAATGTCATTGAGTATTTAGCGCTAACATTGACAAAAACATATCCATTGTCGCCTCGCGCGAGACTCGTGACGTCCCTCTGCCAGAAAACTTGCTCCGGGAGCTCTTAAACGCGCCGGAGCGGAGGCTCTCGGCTTGCTCACTTCCACGGTCCACCGCGCGTGACGTTCGTAAAGCTCTTGCCGTTGAAGCGGAACAGTCCGCCGGAGAACCCAAACCACAGCGTTCCGTCCTGGTCTTCGGTCACAGCCTGAAGGCCGAAGTTGCGCGTGAGGTCGGCGCGGTCCGTCTCCGCAAACAGCGCGAAGGAGTCGCCGTCGTAGCGATAGGCTCCCACACCAATCGCTCCGATCCAAACGTTGCCTTGCGAGTCGGCGAAGATGGTGTAGATATCGCTGTTGGTCAGTCCTTTGACGTCCGGGAACTGCGTGAATGTTGTGCCGTCGTATCGGCTGACTCCGCCTTGCGGATTAGGTTCGGGGAGATCCGACGTCAGGCAGCCGAACCAGATGTGGCCTTGCTGATCTTCCACAATCTGACTGACGTTGTTGCTGCAAAGACCGTCTTCTTTGGTGAAGTGCGTGAACGTCTCTCCATCAAACCGGCACGCACCGTAGCCATCGCGTCCGAACCAGAAGTTGCCGCGCGAGTCTTGCAGCATGCACCAGACTTTCCCTGGCTCCCACTTGTATGAAAGCGCCTCGATGTTCGGCTTGGGAAGTTCAAACGGGTTGAAGCTTGTTCCGTCAAACTGAAAGACGCCGTGATTGGTTGCGGCCCAAACGTTGCCGTCGCGATCGACAAGGATTTGGCAGCCGGCGCCGTGCAGTCCTTCGCTCCGGCCAAAGTTGGTGAAGGTCTTCCCGTCAAAGCGCGACGCGCCGGTATGCGTTCCCAGCCAGATGTGCCCATTCTTGTCTTCAGCGATGCTGGCAACTGTATCCCCGGCAAGCCCTTCCTTGGTGGAGAAGTACGTCAGCGCCTGTCCATCAAAGCGCGCGGCCCCTTTGGCCATGGTGCCGAACCAGAGTTGCCCTTGGGAGTCTTCAAAACCTTCAACAACAAACTCGCCAATCTGATCGTCAGTGTTGGAAGTTGCGTTCCGCGAATTGGCTTGTTCCTGGCTCTCCGTGTGTGTTGCCTGATTCCCGGCGAAACCCAAGCAGAACATTGCGAAGATGCACACGTGCAGCGCGTTGGCCATATGTAGTCCTTTGATTGACGAAGCGAAGTATGCTACCTAGTCGCACAGCAGGCATTTTCTAATACTCGTTGCGAAGAGATTCTCAGAAGAGTTTAGCTCCGCAATGCCGTCGCAGCCCTGCATCACGCAAGAAAGCCCCGCCTGAGTTCACCTCAGACAGGGCATGTCTCGCTACCTTTTCTTTGTCCCTTACCTCTTCCGTTTTACCCCTTACCAACAACTACTTACCATTGTGCGGCGGAAGCTTTCCAGCTTTGACCGCTTCATAGAAGGCGGCCGCGCCACCGCAACTGGCGATGTAGCTTTCAAAGTTCTCGACCGAACCGAACATCTCCACGGCGACTTTCTTCATCTCTTCGCGTGTGACGATGCCGTCGCCATTGGTGTCGGCCATCTTTGAGCCATGGCAGATGCATTCGTTCTGCTCAAGCTTTCCGCTGGCGTTAAGATCATAGACCGCAAACACGTCTTCCATGCTGGAACCTTGTGCGGCCTTTTCCGCGGCTTCGGCCGCTTTGAAGAACGCTTCCACGCCGCCGGCGGCGCGCACGGCATCCAGGAACTTTTCCTCGCTGCCGAAATGCTGAACGGCCACGGCGGTCACTTCTTCGCGAGTCACTTGCCCATCGCCATTGGCGTCTGCCGCCTTGGAGCCCTGGCAGATGCATTCTTCTTTTTCGAGGACGCCGCTTGAGTCTTTGTCCAAGTGGGCGAAGACCGCGTCCATTGAGACTGCCGCAACCTTCTCAACGGTGCCGTTCTTGGCAGCGGTGTAGAACATCTCCAAGCCACCGCATTGCTTAACGAAGCCAACGAACTTCTCTTCCGACCCCATCAGCTTCGCCACGCCGGCATCAAACTCCTCGCGAGTGACCTGGCCGTTCTTGTCGGCATCGCACATCCGCGAACCCTCGCAGATGCATTCATCCGCCTGCAAGATTCCGTCACCATTGAGATCGTAACGAGCAAAGACTTTCGCCAACGTTACGTTCTCACTTTTGGCCGCGTCCACGGTTTGGCCGTTGATCTCGGCCGAGCCTGTGAACAGGCAGATGGCCACGCCCAGGCCTGTAATCCAACGTTTGGGATTCAACATCATCTGGTATTCCTCTTCGGATCGTACAAGGTTGTTTTGCTCCAGAGACCGCGCGATGGCGATCGCCTGGTAGCTATCGGGGACGCCCCCGAGCCGGACCACGGCACGAGCCTGTTGGAACTTGAGCAGGTTAGGGCCAATCATCAACTCGGATGATTCTTCGTTGGCGAATGCCCAGCCAGCTTGCAGGACAGGCGTCCCGCGAAACTCGCCGGCATCGGCAACGTTGGCCACCAGGAAGCCGTTGCGAACTTGAAGACTTGCGAATGTGTTGCCGTTATCCTCTTCGCCATCTTCTCCCCACAAGAAACTGGCGACGAGCAGTCCGGCAAGCACACATGGCGCAAGCGCCACGGCAAGAGTTTGCCAGGCGTGTCCCGATGCGAACCACGAGCGGGAACGAACTTCGCCAGTGACCGGGCGCGCGCTGACTTCCACCACGTGACCGGCGTTGCGGTCTTCCGCGGCGGCGACAATCTTTCGCACGAGGTCTGGCGGCTGTTCGCCACCGAGTTCCTCGGCCAAAGCGTTGTCGAGCAGTCGTTCGCGATAATCGGTCATTGCGAATGAACCTTTCGTTCCACACAATCGCGGAGCCGCGCCTTAACGCGTCCCAGCAGCGTCTTCAAACCGCTGATCTTCATTCCAAGCTTTGCGGCAATCTCGCCCAACGAGAGATTCTCCCGATAGCGAAGATCCAGCGCCGCTTGAGGGCGTTCGCCCACTAAGCTCAAACACTCGCGGAGGGCTTCCCGCCATGCTGCTCCGTCGTCCTCGCCGGTATATTCTTCCCAGGCGATTTCCGCCTGATCCAAATCGGCCGGCACGGACTTCTTCTGGCGGCGCATCTCGTCGATGAACAAGTTCCTGGCGACCAATCGCAAATAGGCCGCCGTGGCCCGGGCGTTGATCTCGACGAATGGCTTCCGGATCACACTCAGGAACGTCTCCTGCGTAAGATCATCCGCCAGAGCGGCCGGAGCACCCAATAAGCGCAGGTAGCGCCAGACCGTCGCCTGATGCTCGGTCGCTAATTGGGCAAGATCCAACCTGGCAGGTGCCGTGGTCTCCATGCCCTTTGAGCGAAGCGTGGCGGCGAAAGTGGTCATGAAAATTGGGAGATTTCCAGGTGTGGTTTGACGTCGTCCTGTTCTGGTCGTTCGTCACATTCCTGTTGCTGCATATATGTTACTCACGTTACGTTCCTCCAAAAGTGACCCCGGAATCGGGCAAGCCATTTTTCGCGCGATTGCATTCATCATGCTTTGTGCGTCCCTTTGGGTATTCAACGCCGAGCGGTAGGGGCCCTATCGCTATCCGTCGGCTAAGAGAAAAGCCGATTGCAAACGCCGGGCGCGGCTACTTAAGGAGTGCCCTAATCTGCGTGGTGCCAACTTGCTGGATTTTCCTTCAGTGTTCTTCCTTGGTTCCAGCGACACTCCGCGTTCGCGAAATCAGGTGAAAATAACAAAAGTGAGGCTGCCGACGTCCGTTTCAAACGCACTGCCGGATATCCGGACAAGCGCCGTGCGTGGCTGTTGTGTATGCCTTACACTTCGGACAACTTCTTTTCGCCGGCGTGTGCCTGTTTGCGCGCTTCCAATTGTTGGGCAACTGCCTGACGGATCGAGTGGACATAGCGAATCAAGTCGCGGCGCGAAATGATCCCGACAACTTTGCCTTCACGCAGGACGGGGACTCGCCGAATTGTTGTGGAGAGGAACAGCTCCGCAACCGCCGGAAGTGGGTCATCCTCATTTACGGTGATGACGTCGCGCGTCAGAAAATCGGCGACGCTGGCGGACTGATTTGTATCGAAGAGCAGCTTGAGCAGATCAAACTCTGTGATCACGCCTTTCAAGTTTCCTTGGGAATCGACGACCGGCAAGCCGCTGATTTGGTGTCGCAACAGAAGTTCCATTGCCGCATCCGCTGACGCGTCCAGTTCAATGGACACAAACTGCCGAGTCATGATCGTCTTAGCAGGGAAGCCCATGGTCGCCTCCATTTGATAAGGGAGTGAATTGGTTAGACCAATCGGACCTTCTCAGCCGCATTGAAAGCTTAGGTTACGGCTGAGCAACAGGGCGATGAATTGCGTACAATCGGAACAACCCGGCGAGCGATGATCGGCCAACCATGAAGAAATACTGGGTAGACCTGAAGGTTGATTGCGGCGAGGAATTCTTCACCGATCAATTCGCCGAGCAGTTGAAGGCGGCCGGATGTGACGGCCACGGGACCAGCCGCGGAGAGATGTTTGTTTCGTTCTGTCGCGAAGCCGAAAGCCCAAAGGACGCGCTAAGCCAGGTCCGCCGAGAGCTTGCACAATCTGGAATTGACCTGCCTGTGATCGAAGTCGAGATCATGGAGGATAAAGGGGGCAATTGCTAGCCGGCCGGTGAACAACTTAACGCCCCAACATGACTACGTGACTCTAACTCGCGGAGAGCCAACGTGCATTTTCTATACGGCAAGAAGAGGAACGAAGAAGTTGAACTGGTTGCAAAATTCAGTTCGGAGCAGCAGCTCCTGGCGTACGTCAACTACGCCACGCTTCGCACAGAAGACGATGGCACGATGGTCTTCGAACAAAAGACACCGTTGACGAGTTGCGTCGGATATTTTCATTCGACCGAGGCTGCGGAAGGCGATGCGGACAAAGATGTGCCGTTGAATCCCTCACCGTCTATGCTGTAGCGGTCATCGCTTGCTGCACACGCCTGCGGTCCGAGTCACGGTTGTGACGGCCCAACATTTCTGCATTCAAACGCGAAGCGAGTTAAGCATGTGGAAGTGCAAGACATGCGGGGAGTCAATCGAAGACTCATTCGAGATTTGCTGGAAATGCACAACACCAAGAGAAAATTCGCTCGAGGGTGGTGCTGATAGCCGGCAAAGTCAGGAAATGGAAGGTCCTCAGGATGACGTTGGCGAGTCATGCGGCTTCTGCGACAGCTCCATGGAGATTGGATATGTTGGCGTGAGCGAAGCAAGCCCGGACTCCCCAATAGCCTGGGCTGGGGGGCAGGCGAAGTGCCGCAAGCGAAACTCTTTGAAGAGGCGCTCTTGATTAACCGCTCAATCTTTGTTTCGCTACGCCGCGCTTATCGATGCCGGCAATGCGCGGCAGTCGTGATAATGTTGGACAAGCCTGTTCCGGAATGAACCTGGATTGGCGGAGCCTTCGCTCAAGATTCACCGTGGTCGCGGAGCATATATAAATGGGATTCGGGCCTATTGTGCCAACGTTGAAAGTCGCCTCAATGCAGGCCAGTCTTTCCTTCTATGTTGATGTGCTCGGGTTCTCCGTCAAATGGAGTTGGTCGAGCGAGGCTCAGTTTGACGAAAGCGACTCAGCAGAATTCGCCTGCCTTGAATGCGGCGAAGCGGTGCTGTTCTTGTCCTCAAACAGCGGCGGCGCGGAATCTTCTCTGTTTGTCGAGCTACCGTTCGTCGAAGACGTTGATGCACTGGCAGAAAAACTGCAGGGAATCGTCACGCTTGGAGAAACACCGGCGGACAAACTATGGGGCTTGCGAGAGTTTTCTCTTGCGGATCCAGATGGCCATTCGCTGAGAATGTCTTGTCCACTGGATCGGACATGTCGCCAGGCATGATGGCCAAGTGCGGCCGGCCTTTCAAGTGAAACGTGAGCAGCGAGTGTAAGCAGCATGTGAACGTGGGCTGCAACCCTACCAGCACCCCCGCCACTCATTCATTCAACTCACGCAACGCCGCCAGCAAACGCTGCACTTCCGCCTGGGTGTTGTAGTGCAGGATGCCGACGCGGACGGCGCCCTCTGGCTCAAGGCCAAGCGTTTCGGTCAGGGCGACCGCGTAGTAGTTGCCGTCCCAGACGAAGATGCCGCGGTCACCGAGGAACTTTGCAACTTGTTGCGGCGTGAAGTTCTTGTGCGTGAATGAGATCGTCGGTACGCGTTGGTCGATTCGCGCGGCATCCGTGATCCCCCAAACGGTGATCTCCGGAATTTCCGCCAGGCCGGCCAGGAACTCCAACGCCAAGGGTTGTTCGTACCGGGCGATTTGGTCATAGGCGTTGAGGAGTGCTTGACGCCGCGCCGCCGATGGCTTTGGCTCGAGCGCCGGGAAGTTCTCTCCGCTCAACCCTGCCAGATAATTGATGGCGGCCAGCGTTCCGGCCACGCCTTCAAAGTTCAACGTGCCGGTCATCCATTTGCCAGGCAGGTCATCCGGCGCAGGCCGCACTTTGTACGCTTTGATCTCTTCCAAGCGGTCCCGGCGTCCCCACAACATGCCGATGTGCGGGCCAAAGAACTTGTAAGCGGAACAGGCCAGGAAGTCACAGTTCCACGCGGCGACGTCAATGGGCAAGTGCGGCGCGAAGTGCACAGCATCCAGGAAGACTTCCGCGCCGGCTTCGTGAGCCGCGGCCGTCATCTCTTTGATGGGATGGATTGTGCCGCTGGCGTTGGACGCACAACCAAAGGCAACCAATCGCGTCCGCTCATTCAGCAGCGCGCGATACGCTTCCAAGTCCAGAGTGCAGTCATCCTTGTTGATGGGGACATGTCGAACGGTCACGCCGGCGTCACGCGCGGCCAACACCCAGGGCGTGACGTTGGCGTCGTGATCGCTTTGAGTGACGATGATCTCGTCGCCCTGTTTCCACTCTTGAGCCAGCGCGCGGCTGAACGCGAATGTCAGCGTCGTCATGTTCGGACCAAAGGCGTCTTCGTCAGGATCACCGCCACCGAGAAAGTCGGCCGCCGCCGCGTGCGCTGCCGCGGCGAGTTCGCCAACTTCCCGGCTGGTGGCGAACTGCCCACACGTGTTGGCGTTGGTGTGCAGCAGGCACTCGCGCATCGCATCGGCCACCACCAGCGGCACCTGGCTTCCGGCCGGGCCATCAAAGTACGCGGCCGGTTGCCCCGCGATTTCCCGGGCCAGCGCGGGGAATTGAGAGCGGACGGCGTTGACGTCAAACGTGGAAGACACAGCTGAGGTGGAAGTCATGTCAGGCTACATGGTTAAGGCGATGAGAACCAACTTTCGCGGCCATAGAGAATGACCGATTCCGCAGGATTTATCCAGCCACCCGCGGTTACTGGCAGCTTCGTTTTTCGGCGATCCATTTCTGCATTGCGGCTGAGGGGCAATTATCTTGACTTTCCGCGAAACATGTTACAACTTGTAGCGTTAAATCCTGTAGCACTTATTCGAACCGCAACGCAACGATGCCACGCAAGAAAACCAAGCCCGCGCTGAGCGAACTGGAAAGCCAGGTTATGGCCGTGCTGTGGAAGCAGCAGTCGGCCACGGCGGAATCCGTTCGTCAGGCACTTTCTCGCTCGCGCGAATTGAAGGACTCCACCGTGCGAACGGTCCTTCGACGTCTGGAGGAGAAGGGTTATGTCTCGCACGAAGTTGAAGGTCGCACGTACATCTATCAGCCGCTGGATGCTTCGCATCGTGTCGCTGCCGACGCGGTGCGCAGCGTGATCGACCGCTTCTGCAAAGGCTCCGTGGAGCAACTTCTGGTTGGCGTCGTGGAGAGCGAGATGCTCTCGCCGGGGGAACTTGTGCGGCTGGCTCAAAAGATCGCCGATGCCGAAGCGACGGAAGCCGGGCAATCCACGGCAAAGTCGACAAGGCGAAAGAAAGGGCAGCGGCGTTAGGCGAGTTTTCGCAAATCAAGCAACATGCAAATGGCAGGTATCCAAGCCATGTTCTCAAACCCCACGCAAATTCTGATCTTCCTGGCGGATATTTCGCTTCGCGTCGCCGTTGTTGCGGCAGTCGCTTGGCTGGGAATCACGGCGCTTCGCGTTCGCGGTCCGGCAGTCCGGCACCGTGTGTGGTGCGGCGTGCTGTTGGCGATGTTCGCGATGCCGGCCTTGATACTGATTGCGCCAAGTTGGGGAGTATCTGTTGGGCAGATCGCGTGGCTGCAAGGTGGCATTGAAGACCAGCCGAACGACGAGGAGCTTGGGCCGGGACCAAATCCGAAAGAAGGAATAGATCCAACGGATTCTTCGACGCATGCGGAGTTGCAGCATCCCAACGAAGAACTCGCGGCGAACGATAGTCAGCTGACGACGGATTCGCAGCGGGCGGAATTCTCGC
>CALJLD010000039.1 GCA_937982665.1 uncultured Planctomycetales bacterium | reverse complement strand
GTAGTAACTTGGGCGACACTGGTCCTCACCTGGTTGGCCGCCGAGTGCTTCTCGCGCAAAGTTGCCGGTACGGCCAAAGTGATTAGGCTGGGCGTGCTGTCCGGCGTGTTGCTGTTGATCGATCCGATTTTGGCGCTGACGTTGCCGCTGTTGGCACTGGGTTATTGGTTGCGGGCTCGTGGAGCTACTGCAGTTCGGCTTCCGATTCTTCGGCCAGCTTTGATGGCCGCCGTGGCTGTGCTGATGGTTGCGCCTTGGGTGGCGCGAAACTACCAGGTTCACGGCGACTTCGTGTTTGTGAAGTCAACCTTTGGATATGCCTTTTGGCAAGGGAACAACGCTCACAGTTGGGGCACGGACAAGATTCCCAAGTCACTTGACGAACAGCCGGCCAGCAACTCACTTGCCGACACCAACCGCTGGCTGGCCGCCGCGCGAAGCGAGACGCTCTATATTGATGGCGTGTTGCTGACGGAGAGCGACTACGCGGCCTTTGCGCAACTCAGCGAAGTGGAACGCTGCCGTGTCTTGGGCGACAGAGCGAAAGCGTTTATCGCTGCCAATCCCGAAAAGTATCTTGCCCTGTGTTTGCAACGGCTGCGGTATTTCTTCTGGATCGATGAAACCAATCCCAAGGCCAATCATCCGTTGAATGTTCTCAGCACGGCGCTGTGGTTGGCTTTGCTGGGATGCGGCATTCTGACAGCAGGCTTCTCCCGAGCTCAGGCGACGCAGCGGATCGCCTGGTTGTCATTGGCGATTGTCATCGCGATTGGCATCTTTCACGCAGCGACGATCAGCTCCGCGCGTTTTCGTTTGCCGATTGAGCCCATCTCTCTGCCCTGGTGCGCCGTCGGTGCGAGCGCCATTCTTGGGTGGCTTTGGAATTCCCAGCGCGCGCTGGTGGAGTTCTTCTCCACACGGCGCAGCTTGACAGTGCGTGGATTCGGCCGGCAGATTCCGTAGCTGCGAATCCCTGTTGCCAGGTCTCCCTCGCCAGAACGGTTGGAAAAGTTTGCCGATCGTGCAGATTGCCTGGATTTTGCCGATTGTTCCGGTCGATGGCATTGTTGCGAATCGCGGTGCTGATTGTGCGCTGCGAATGCTAGTGCGACTGCATCGCCAGCAATTCAGGAAGAGAAATTCGGGAAGACCATGAAACGCACTCTCCTTGCCGCCGGCTTGATCCTTTGT
The DNA here is from genome assembly GCA_937982665.1 of uncultured Planctomycetales bacterium. Taxonomy (GTDB): domain Bacteria; phylum Planctomycetota; class Planctomycetia; order Pirellulales; family S012-138; genus CALJLD01. The sequence continues at coordinate 5,619 of CALJLD010000039.1, read as the reverse complement.
GTTTCCGCGTCGAGTGGTTGCTGCCACTTGTGGGAATCCATCCACTACTGGGAAGATTGCCTTTGCTGCGAGTGCGGTCCCGGCGTCCACGGCTGCAATTGGGGCTGGGGTGACTATGGTTCCGGCCATGCAAATTGCGATGGCTGCGGTGGATGCTACTACGGGGAATGGCACCAGGATGCTGGCTGTGATCCCTGCGATTGCCACGGCAATTGGGTGGGTCCCGGTTATGCCACGGCCGCGGCTCCGCATGGCGGTCCGTATGTCGCGGAGCATCAGACTCCCGGCGAGCAGTCGGTCATCGTCGCGGAACAGCACGAGCACGAAGCCCCGAAGCAGCGGCTGCGCTAGGACAAGGCTCTTGTCGCGTTTGATGCGGCAATTCTGACTAGCGCCGCGCATGGCGTACTTATGCCATGGGCAATCGCCGTCGTATGCCCGCTGACGCGATTGCCTGATTTCGCGCATAATCTTCTTCGCTTCCCTAAGCGGACTAGCCCTAGGTAACCAAAGCGCGGATTGCGGCCAAGGCAGCTTGGCGTTTTCGCGATTTTTCCGGTGATGGGCAAGCCGGTCTTGCGCTTTGCAAATGGGGCGCTTGCACGCAATTGCCGCGTCCACGCTGCGCTTATGCACAGGCCTGGGGGAAGGGAGCCAGATTCGAACTGACGATTTGCCGTTCCTTGCGCACCATCCATGCAAAGATTCTGGAACAGAATCGCGGATGCCTATGTTCACCGTCCTTGGGCGGCGGCGGTGATCGCGCTTTGCATCAGTCTGATCGCCGGCTTTGGGTTGACGCAGGTTTCCTTTGATGACAGCCCTCACAACATCTTCAGGACCGAGGACGAAGAGTTTCAGTTCTTGAACTCGGTGCTGGAACAATACGGCGCGGACGATAACGACTGTCTGTTGATGGTCAGCCCTCAGGGCTCCACGCCCATCTTCTCCGCCGCAGGTCTTGCCCAACTGCGAGAACTCGCGGCCGAGATCGAACAGGTGGACGGAGTACAGGACGTCATCAGCCTGGCGAATCCGCGGGTCGAGCAGTTCTTGGGATTGGCAGGCGCTGATTCTAACCGCGAGCTCACGCCAGCTGACTACACCGCCGCGCAAGACAAGGCGCTGAACAACCCGCTCATCCACGGCCAGCTGTTAGCGGATGATGCCGCGGCAACTCTTGTGATCGCTCGACTGGAAAGTGAGCGGAAGAACATCGCACATTTTGAGCAGCCGGTTGCCGACTTGCGCGAAATCGCGCGAACCATATCCGCGGAATCGCCATTGCTGGTCGAGATGACCGGCATTCCGCCGCTTCGGGTGGAAATCTTTTCGGCCGTCCAGTCCGAGAATCAAAAGTACATGGTCATCGGCTCGCTGCTTGCATTCGCGATGGCCTTTGTGTTGTTTCGCAAACTGCGACTGGTGATGATCGCCTCAATCGGACCGATCCTGGGTTCGATGTGGACGATTGGCATGATGGCGCTGTTGGGTCAGAAGATCAACGTGCTGAACGTCGTGTTGCCAACGCTGGTGATTGTTGTCGGCTTCACAAGTTCCATTCACTTGATCATTGACGCCCGCAAGTCCCTGGCCGCAGGTCAAACCGTCCGCGAATCGGTTTGGCTGGCCATCTCGCACTTAGGCGGAGCTTGCAGCCTGGCGATGCTGACGACAGTGGTTGGTTTTGCGTCGTTGGCCACCAGCAGCGCCGAGATCTTGCGGATGTTTGGCCTGGCTTGCGCCGGCGGCGTGGTGTGTTCCTTCACATCTGTGATTCTGACCGTGCCGCTGTTGATGCTCTGGCTGTTGCGTGACGAAGGCGATTCCCAACAGCGCAAACCCAACACGCGATTGGGCCACGCTATGGAACAGTTGACCAGTTGGATCATCGCGCGGCCGCGGAGCATTGTTATTGCCGGCTGCATGGCGACGCTATTACCAGTCGCGCTGCTGCCTCAACTATATCCGGATACGGCGCTCACCGAGACCATTCCGGAAGACCGCGAGAGCTTTCAAACGCTGCAGCGTTGCGACGAAACATTCGGCGGCGTGCTTTCCATCATGATCGCCGTGGATTGGACGGATGACTTGACGTTGACCTCACAGCCGGTCCAGTCCACTCTGGCTGAGATTGAAACGGCCATCGATGAAACGCCGCCACTCCGGTATCCGCTTTCCGTACGTTCCTTGTTGCGGACAATCGATCCGAGCAATCCCGATTCGTTTCGCGCGCAGCTTGGTCTGAGCCTTGTTCCGCGGGAAACGTTGGACCGGATGTATCGTCAGGAATACCCACGACGAACCATCGTCACCGCGCGGCTGCCGGATTTGGGCGCGGCGGAATACTTGAAGATCATCAGCAAGTTTGAGACGCGGTTGGAAGAGATCGAAACGCAGCATCCCGAAATCAGCCTCCGCATGACCGGCACGCCGATCCTGGCAGCGCGGAACATCAACCAGATGGTGGTGGACCTGACCAAGAGTTTGACGTTGGCGGCGGTGGTGATCTTTGGCGTGATCACCGTCACTTTCCGCTCATTCAAGTTAGGGTTGTTGAGCCTGATCCCCAACTCGTTCCCACTTGTTTTGACCGCGGCGATGCTTGTGATCTTTGGCTATCCACTGCAACTGGCCAGCGTGATCGTGTTCACCATCTGCCTAGGGCTGGCGGTGGACGATACGATTCACTATCTCAATCGATTCAAGCGCGAGTTTGACGCGCACGGCGAAGTCCGCACGGCGCTGCGACGCGCGTCGCACTCGGTCGGCTCGGCTTTGATCGTCAGCACGCTTGTCTTGTTGGCCGGTTTCGGCAGCGTAATCGCCAGCGAGATTCCCACCAGCCGACTGTTCGCATCGCTGGCCTGTACTGCCATGGTGGCCGCTTTGTTGGGCGACCTGTTATTCTTGCCAGCGCTGTTGGCAGTATTCGTGAAAGACAGCCCTAAGAGCGGCGACACGGATCACGCAAGCACACCCAGCCAGCTGAGCCGCTCAGGTTGACGTTTAGTTCAACGGCTAATTCGCAGGCCTAATTTCATGGGCCGAAAATCGTGTCGAAACAGGCGAGTGCCATGGCGGAACCAAGTTCTTTAACGGGCAGCCGAGCGGGGCGGAAAATCGTTCGCGTCATCAAAGTCGGCGGCAGCTTGTTTGCTGATCCGCAATTGCCGCGGAAGTTCTCGGCGTGGCTGGGCGAACAAGAATCCGCCTGCAACCTGGTGTTGACCGGCGGAGGGCGGTTGGCGGATGAGATTCGCGAGTTGGACAAGCGATTCACCTTGCCGCCGGAGACTTCACATATGCTGGCAATCCGCGCCATGCAGACGTTGGCCGAAACCTTGCGAGAAGCGCTCGCAAGCGCCGGTGGGACTTCGACATGGCTCACCGGCGAGTCCAAGATTCAGCAGTTGGCCGAGTCCAACAACCGCCTGACAGATGCCCCTCAGGCAATCGTCTTCGTTGACCCCATCGCTTTGATGCAATGGGACGCGCGGTCAGACGCGCCGTTACCGGCCAGCTGGGATGTCACCAGCGATACCATCGCCGCACGGGTGGCGAATACTGCGAAAGCGGGCGAGCTTGTGCTACTGAAGTCCGCACCGCCGCCGACCACAGAATTATCCCCACTCGCGACCTCAGGCTACATCGACCCTTGCTTCCAAGATGAGGTCTCTGCTTGGGTTAGTTGCGGCGGCAAGCTCACATTCGCAACTCTTGGATAAGTAATTGAGCTACTGACTTAGCGCGGCAATTCCATCCCGCTGATTGGCAAGCAATCCGCAAGCTGCACGAAGTTCTCCTCTCGATCAGATGTCTCGATCATACCCAGCAATGTGACTTCCGTGCCTTCTTTCGCTTGTTCGGCCCAGCCGGCGGATAGTGGCTGAAGCTTGCAGCGAATCTCGACGTCGAAGTGGTTGGACTGGAGCATGACGAATTCCCCGTCATCATTCGATGTGGTGCTCAACACGGTTCCCGTCACCTGAGCCCATTTGCTCCAGTGCTCGTAGGTGAAGACGGAAGGGCTCATCAGAAATCGCGTTGCGAGGCTCTTTGCTGTGAAGTCCAGGACAGGGTTCTTGCTTTGCTGTTGAACGCGGCATCTTTCCATCACCACATGGTCCAATGCGCCATCGGCAGACATCTCGGCCCTGGCAAACCCGGTGACTTCAATCTGTTGACCGGGTCCAAAACTCACCCAAGGTAGTTGGTCGCCTGCCGCATAGACCATGACGAGATCCATTTCTGCTGTCGGTCTCACTTCCATGTATGGCTGCTTCTCTTCGTCAACTCCAAAGCGAACGATCTTGCCATCGATCTGCACGCCTGCTTTGGAGTACAACCGCGTGGCAGTTTCTGGATTCTCGGCGAAGAATTGGAGCATACTTGGTGCGGGACCACCTCTTTCTTCCAGCGTCGCAGGCTCGGCCGGCCAATAAATCAAGAACCCCAGCCGAATCTCCACCTGAGGCTCCATGTTCTTCCAGTATGGAAAATCTTCCCAGGATTGATTGATGTTTTCGACATTCTCCATCGTCAACAACGGCAAAATGGCGCGGCGAAATTCTGGCTCGGCCCTGACCAAAGCTTCACGCCCCGACTCTTCAAACAGCAGCAGCGAATATTTTTCCGGACGCACGCCTGCGGCAATGCCGGCGGCTTCGATTTCGGTGTAGACGCGTTGTCGATAAGACTCGATCTGCGAAGTCATCTCATTGCGAACGCCCGTCGTCAGGCCTGAGCCCCGGATGTCTGCCGCAACCATGAACAAAGCACCTGGTTGCAGAATGGCATCCATTGCTGCGATTTCTTCATCCGTTGCGGTTGCCAATGGACTCACCGGCGGCGGCTGGCTGACAGACGGAGAGTCTTGCGCGAAGGTATTACCGTTGTTTGCCGACTGGGGCTTGGCCACAGGTTCGTCATCCTGCAACACGACCAACACCATTACGACAGCGACAATAACTACGACCAGCCCAATGCCGGAGGTTACCCATAACACAAGCGAACTGTTCTTGGCATCGGCCGTCTTTGTCTGCTGTCCACTGGGCAGCTGCTCTTGTTGATTTTGCGGCTGCCCTTGTTGATTCTTCGGCTGAATTTGTGCGCCGGAAAAGCCTTGGCCTCCGGCGAATGGCTGTTGCGAAATCGGAGGCGCGGCCTGAGGTGTCGGTTGCGGTGGGGCCTGATGTTGTGCGGACGCGATCGCCGCGAGATCGTCAATCTCCAGCGCGGAAGCCTGTTGTGGAACAACCATTGAAGCGCCGCAACGACAAACCGCCTTGCGACCTGCGGCAGATTCCGGCTGCTCATAGGCAGTGCCGCATACGTCGCACTTGAACTTGATGCCCATGGGCTTTTCCAAGTAGGAATTCAATTCGGGATGATCGCTTTTATTTTCGTCATGCCAGTTTGCGAAGCAACCATTTACGGACGAACGCGCCCGTGAGATCAAGCTGCAAGATGCCGCCGTCAGGGCAGCCAATCATGGCGAGGCAAATGCTGTAGGTCGGTCGAGTTTCCAAGTCAGGCCACTATTAGGCCAATATCACCCCACCCGCCTGTGGCCACGTGTGGATGGGGCAACCGCCGATCACAGCAGCGGGCAGGGTC
>CALJLD010000038.1 GCA_937982665.1 uncultured Planctomycetales bacterium | reverse complement strand
GCGTATCAAACGCTGACTTTGGTGCGGCAACACCCAATGCGGAAAATGACAACCAGGCCGCTTTGAGATTGTGGCCAATCATTGTCGCGGACTCGATTCCACAGACAGCTTGCAGGAATTTGTCCGCAGGGCAATCCGCCTCGCTCAACGGGACGTAACTCGCACGGCCTTCCTCCCAACAAAAGGCGATTCCCAGCGGCGGGGCGAATCGGTCCACTGGATCAAGCGGCAATAGCGCGAAGGCAAACTCCTCCTGCGAGCGCAGCGCATCAAGGAGTTCTCGTCTCCCTTCTTTCGTTTCAACAGCCGTCGTTTCTGTTTCCGGAGCTGGCCCAATCTCTGGCGAAAGCTGGCGAACCTTCTCGGCAAAACCGTGGAAGCCAAGCTCAACAAATGTCTTCAAGGCAGCGGCGTAATCGAAATCAGCAATTTGGGCTCCTTCCCAATCGATTTCAATTGGCGCATGCCGATCCAGCCGAACCAAATCTCGACTCAATAACGCCTGCTGTTTGTAATTCGTGAGATTCTCTTTCCGCTTGGCGCCTTTGATCTTGTCAACGTTGGCCAGCACGCTCTCCAGGTCACCAAATTCGCGCAAAAGTTCGCCAGCGATTTTTGGCCCTATCAACGGAACGCCTGGAACGTTGTCGATTTTGTCGCCAACGAGCGCCTGAAAATCGACAACCTGCTCCGGGGCGATGCCCCAATCCGCCTGAAGTGCTTTGGCGTCGTAAATCTGTTGCTTACGAACGTTGAACACGAACGTGGAGTCATCAATCAATTGGCGACAGTCTTTGTCGCCGCTGAGCAACAGACACTTCGCGCCGGTTTGTTGGCAAACTTCCGCAACGGTGGCCAACAGATCGTCCGCCTCGAAGCCCGGAAGTTCCAAAGCCGGGACGCGCAGGTGATCCAGCACCCGGCGGATCAACGGCATCTGTGGGCGAAGGTCGTCCGGCATCGCCGCACGGTCAGCCTTGTATTCGGCGTACAACTCATGGCGAAATGTCGGACCCGGCGCATCAAACGCACATAGCAGAAAGTCCGCATCGCCCCCTTCCAGCATAGCCATGACATCCCGCGTGAAGCCATAAACGGCATTCACCGGCTGCCCTTGAGGGCTGGTCATCTCGCCAATCGCGTGAAACACCTGATAGATCAAAGATGGTGCATCAACGACGTAGACGGTCTTGCCTTTGAGGTCCGCCAGCGTGAAGGGTTGTTTCTGCTCGCTTGGACCAATCGATTTTCGATCGCTTTCGGATTGCGAAGCCGGCGACTCGTTGGAAGCGCGTCCAGCCGCATCCGAATCATCGCCAAAAAGGAATCGCTGTTTCTTGGGAGCAGGCATGCAAGTCAAACATGGAACCAGGCCAATGGCGCTATTCTACGAACTCGATCGATAGTCTTGCAGCTTGAGGAAACCGAACTGCCGCATGCCAGTTAAGCGAATTCGTCATTCTTAGAAACAAGCGCAATTCCTTGTGCCAAGGTTTCCGCTTCGGACAAACGCCACAACTGAGCATTAACTGTGGTTGGCAGAAGGATGTCGATAATCGCTTGCAAGACTTCACGAACGTGATCCGGCGAGCCCGCAGCCGAAGCATTGACCAGGTTATCATACAAAGCTTGTAGCGTTTCTCCGGATTGCGATTCGGTAACCAATTTGGCAATACCGGAAAGCAATCGATCTTGGTTGCTTCATCAAAGGGATGGCGGACTTCCTGTTGGAATGGGATGTGTCCAAATCGGATTCGCCGAATTCCGGTATGGTCAATCTTCACACCACAACGATCGCAGATCATTTTTGCGAATTGCTGGCCTCGGTATTTTCCACACGAACACTCGAAATCATGGATTGGGCCAAATATTCGCTGACAATGCAGCGTCCCAGCAACATTATTCGCCAGTGACGAATTTGGTTCCCGCACGCGCATCACTGCACCATAGGACCACGATCGGATATCGAGTGCGGTCGCGATGCGGAACGTGCTCGAAAGTGGTTCTGGGATTGGCATCTAAAGAATCGGCGTGAAATGCCCAGCGTGCGCGATGACGATGTAAGCGTCGCCGCAAACCGCGCTCCTTGACCAACTTACGCGACGGCCAGTATAGTATTTGGTCAAACTCTTTCGCACCGAAAACCAATCGGCAGAACAGGTTGGGGTGACGGACGTGGTGCCGCACTGCCTGAGTTTGCCGCGATAATCCCAATTCTCCTGGACTCTGTGCGCTCCGCTCGTGGTCGTTGATATTCGCAAAGCTGACGATGCGCGCGATCTTGTTCATCGTGCGGTGCAGGCGCTCGCTGAGGGCCGGCTTGTGGTCTTTCCCACGGAGACCGTGTACGGCGTGGCTGCTAGTGCATTGTGCGCTGATGCCGTGCGGCGGCTGGCCGAGATCAAGGGCCGCAAAGCGGGACACCCTTTCGCTTTAGCCGTGAAAAGCGTGGAGGACGCGCTCGACTACGTCCCAGACATGAGCCCTTTGGGGGAGCGTCTCGCGCGACGACTGTGGCCTGGCCCTGTCACGCTGATTTTTGATTGCGGCCATCCGGAAAGTCTGCTGCGGCAATTGGACCCCGATGTTCGAGAAGCAGTCGCTCCCGGCGGCAAGACCATCGGCCTGCGAGTGCCGGCGCATTCGGTGATCCTGGACGTCTTAAGGCTGAGCTGCGGGCCGTTATGCTTGACCAGCGCCAACATCAGCGGCGAGGCGGACAGCACCACGGCAGAGCAGGTCGCAAAAGCTCTCGGAGAAGACATTGCTTTGCTGTTTGACGATGGTCCCAGCCGTTACGGCCAGTCGTCAACCGTTGTTCGCGTAGAAGGAAACAATTGGACGATCCTGCGCGAAGGGGTTGTCTCCGAACGCAATTTGCGGAGATTTGCGAGTATGGTGGTCCTATTTGTATGCACCGGCAATACTTGCCGCAGCCCCATGGCTGAGACGATCTTTCGCGATCTTGTGGCCAAGAAGTTAGGCTGCAAGATCGAGGAACTTGAGGATCGTGGTGTTGTTGTAGCATCCGCTGGTATCGCGGCCTTCTCCGGTTCGCCAGCAACCATGGAAGCCGTTGAAGTCATGAAATCGGCCGGCCTGGACTTAAGCGGTCATGAATCCCAACCACTGACCGAGCAACTGGTTCGCCAGGCGGATCACATCTTTGCCATGACTCGCTCGCATTTGGATGCATTACTGGCCGAGTGGCCACAGGCCGCGGATCGGGCAAGGCTGTTGTCTCGCGATGGTGGCGAAGTGGCCGACCCCATCGGTGGAACCATGGATCACTATGACCGCACAGCCGAGCAAATGAGAGTCTCGATCACAGAATGGGTCGACGAATTGAGTTTTGAATAGCCTCACGGGGGATCGACAATGCGGATAGCTCTAGGGGGCGATCATCGCGGATTCGCGCTAAAAACCCGAATCATTGATCAGCTTCAGCAATGGGGCCATGAAACGGTGGATCTGGGTCCAAACAGCGCCGATAGCGTGGACTACCCGGACTTTGCCGAGGCGGTCGCCACGCGTGTGGCATCCGGCGAGGCCGACCGTGGCATCCTGATTTGTGGGTCCGGTTTGGGGATGTGCATTGCCGCCAATAAAGTCCCCGGCATTCGCGCGGCCACTTGTCATGACGAGCTGTCCGCTGAGATGAGCCGTCGTCATAACGACCTGAATGTGATGTGTTTGTCAGCGGATCGTATTGGGAAGAATCCCATTGAAGACATGATCCGCGTCTGGCTGGAAACTGGCTTTGATGGAGGTCGCCATCAAAACCGTGTCGACAAGATCACATCGCTGGAAAAGAAATACGGCGAATGCCAATAGCCGGTGGGTCAGGCGACGCATCGACAATTCTCCCTTCGGAGCTCCTGTCACCAATCATGCGGAACCGTGTCGGCCGGCGCGGTATGATTGCCTTGGGCTAAGAAAAGCCCTCGCACAGATACACCCGAGAACAACACAACACATCAGCGACCATTCATTCCCAAGGGACTTCCCATGTCGCGCGTTTTGATTTTCTTCCTGGCTGTTGGCTTAGCTATGGCGGCAAACGATTCCACTTCGTCCAATTCGCAGGGTGCCACTTCCTTGGGCGCGATGGCTGCGCCTGGTTGGCAGTCGTCAGACGTCGCGGAGATGGAAACGGCTCGCGAGGTTAATCAACAACTTCGCGAACGCTTGCGCGAGTTCATTGGACGCCAGAATGTGACGGTCGAGCGCGATGTGGTTTACGCTGAGCGCGGCGAGGACAAGCTTCTGCTGGACGTCTATCAGCCCAAGACAGAAGGCCCGCATGCTGCCGTTCTGGTTGTGCACGGGGGAGCGTGGCGCAGCGGTAGCAAAGCCCAGTTGATGGCGTACGCCCGCGAGATCGCCTCGCGAGGTCATGTCGCATTCGCGATTAACTATCGCCTGGCTCCCGATCATATTTTCCCCGCACAAATTGACGACTGCCGCGAAGCCGTGCGGTTTATTGTCGCCAACGCGGAAAAGTACAGCGTCGATCCCGAGCGATTGGGGGCGATTGGCTACTCCGCCGGAGGACATCTTGTTGCCTTGCTGGGAACGCAAGGAGTTTCGATCGCAGTGGACAACGCTCAAGTATCGGATGACGCGGATGCCGTGGTTGATGCGACAAACGGCACGAATGGAGAAGTTGCCGGCGAGTCCTTGATCCGCCTGCGAGCCGTCGCCCCCGGTGGTGCTCCTTGCGATTTCCGTGGGCTTCCCGCGAACATGCAGGGCTTGGCCTTTTGGTTGGGCGGCACACCTGGCGAAAAAGCGGAAAGCTACAATGCGGCTTCCCCAGCCGCGTTTGTGACGAAGGAAGCTTGTCCCATGTTCTTCTTCCATGGCGAGAGCGATGAGTTGGTCAATCTGTCCAGCCCAAAAGAAATGATGGCCGAATTGAAGAAGGCCGGCGTCGAGAATGAGATCCACGTTGTCGAAGGCGCGGGACACATCGCCGCGGCCATGGATATGGACGCGCTTAAGGCGGCACTCGATTTCCTTGATGGCCATCTCGACAAAGGTGACGGATCCAACCAGTGACCCAGTCTTGGTAGCCAGAATCCGGACTCAAGCGAATAATTTGGCAGCGCACCGCTTGAGGTTCGCTTCAAAGCCGTTCCGGATCGTAGGTTTGGCGAGGGACTCGTGGTCAACACTCAAAGCTTGTCGAAACATTGGAGAGCACTGAGTCTGAAGGCTCGGCTACTGGCGATATCGCTGCTGTTGGCTCCATGCGTCGTCATGTGGTGGAAAGCAGTTGACTACCGAATCTGGCTCGCTCCGGCCCTATTGTGTGTTGTAATGCTCTTTTTCCTTCCGGGCCCCGGGAAGCAAAAGGGTAAGTTCGCAGCCAAAGTTAGCCGAGCCATTTTCGTTTGGACGACGCGTGGCTTTTCCCAGTTCGCTGCAGTGGCTTTCATATTTACGATCTTTGCGTCCGGGGCAAAGGATGACGCGATAACGCAACAACGCCCGTCGGCAGCTCATAACAGTCCTCCGGCAAACGAAATGCCTGACCGAACGACGCTTAAGGTCTTGACGCTCAACCTCGCGCACGGTCGCGCCAATGGATTTCATCAAGCGATGCAATCCGAGGTGACCATTCGGCAGAATCTGTCGAATGTGGCCGAGATGCTGAGACGTGAGTCACCAACGGTCGTTGCATTGCAGGAGGCAGATGGGCCTTCGGTTTGGAGCGGTGGATTTGATCACGTTGCCTTCCTTGCTGAGCAGGCCGCCTTCCCTTCATTTGCCAGAGCGGAACACGTCAGAGCCTGGCGGTTGAGTTACGGAACAGCGATGCTCTCCCAACCGGAACTCGATCGTGCGGAGAGCCATCCTTTTGATCCGCTGCCGCCGTTGATGCCCAAAGGATATCTGTTGACCACAATCTCCTGGCCGGGCACGGATGGTCAGGACAGTGGCATCCAAATAGACGTCGTCAGCGTTCACCTGGATTTTTCACTTTCGGCCAACCGCAAGCGGCAAGCGCAGCAGATGATCGCGGAACTGATGCCGAGATCGCGACCGTTGATTGTGATGGGCGATTTCAACTGCGATTTAAGCGGTCGCCGTTCGGCACTTGTTGAACTTATTGATGGGCTGAATTTGAAGGTCTTCCAGCCAGAATCTTCTGACTTGTCAACGTTCGCGCTGACCGGCAAACGAATTGACTGGATTCTGATCTCGCCGGAACTGGAGTTCGCAAGTTACACAACGCTCGAAGATGAACTCTCGGATCACAAGGCTGTGCTGGCCGAGTTGCGGCTTGCCAAGGAATAAAAGCGCGCAAGAAGAAACCCCGGCTGAACGCGCCAGCCGAGGAGTGACTTGCTGCAGATGCCAAAAGGGGCATCCAATCTTATTCAGCGCTAGCCAGGGCCAACGGGGCCGACGCCGACCGTGATGCAGCGTTCGCCGAAATCGCCAGCTTCATCGCAGAAGTCGGCAGTATCGATAAAAATGCTGCCGGAGCAGGCGCTGCTGTGGCTGGAAGCGCCAGTAAACAAATACGATTGATTCAGCGACGCAACCGCGGCGCCAACATCGGCCATCTCTGTCACCACGGCTTCACGCAGGCTGGTCCAGGCAGCGATCGTACCGCAAATTACAATCGTCAAAACAACAATCATCTCCGTGGAGAAGGCGAACCCTTCTTCACTCTTCCAAAACGTCTTCATGTTGCATCTCCAAAAAAGAACAAAGCAAAGATGAGTAATCCGTAGTCAACGTCTCCGCAGCCAATGGTCTTTGAAACCAATGCCCAGAGCAGTCTGCGCAGCTTGCGTAATCGAGCAAACTGGAGTGAAGACACAACATGGCGAATCGTGAAGAAGTCGTGAAAATGTAAACCTATGGAAGATTATCAACTCCTCGATTTTGGCGATGGGCGTCGTCTTGAGCGTTTGGGCAGTTGGCTTTTGGATCGGCCAGCGCCCGGAACTGAGGAACTCGTCAAAGGTGATGCTGACCTTTGGCAGCAGGTGGACGCCCGTTACGAGGGGGAACGTGCCGCCGCAGGGCAATGGACGATTCTCAACGGCAGCCTCAACGATGCTTCGGCTTCAATTGGGAACATTAACTTTGCGGATTTTGCGCTGAGCCTGCGACTTGCCCCCTCCGGTCAGGTCGGAGTCTTCCCGGAACAGGCCGAGAATTGGAGTTGGATCGACGAACAAGTTCGCGCGTTTCAATCGAAGCATCAACGCCCTCCCCGCGTGCTGAATCTCTTTGCCTATACCGGCGGCAGCACGCTGGCGGCAGCGTCCGCAGGCGGAGAAGTTGCCCATGTGGATTCCAGCCAAAGCGTGGTCAATTGGGCGCGCGAGAATGCCGCGCAGTCCAACCTTGAAGCAGCGCCCATTCGCTGGCTTGTGGAAGATGCGACGCGCTTTGTGGAGCGTGAACTCCGCCGCGGCAACTCCTATGACGGAATCATTCTTGATCCGCCCAGCTACGGTCATGGCGGCGGAAAGCGAATTTGGAAAATTGAACAACACCTTGCTCCGCTCTTGGCAAATTGCCTTGAACTTGGCGGCGATGGTCTGAGCTTTTTGTTGCTGACCGCTCACACGCCTGAGTTCAACTCGAAACGCCTTGAGCAGTTGCTCCGAGAAACACCCGGCGCGGACCAGTTTGACGAACTCAGCTCCGGCTGCCTGGAAATCAAAGCCGCGGATGGTCGAAGGTTGATGGCAGGCAACTTCGTCAGGGCAACCTCTCATCAGTAGCGAACCAAGCGAAGCTTACATCCCCTGGAATTTGCGCACTAATTGTGAAATCAACAACTTCCGCAGCCAGGTTGGTCGGCTGTGGACGCGCTAAAACAGCTCGGGCGTCCGCAGCTGTGGACCTGTGTCACGAGCAAGGCAGTTGTTACAGCGGGCCGTCCTCGGAAACAATGTCCGTTGACGCATCCTGCTCCGTGGGTGCATCGGCGCTTTTCCTTCGCGGGAAAAACCGCAGCGCGAATACGAACGCCCAAAGAAACATCGTTGAACCCAGCCCGACGTTGTAAACCATGGGGTCGTCCAGCGAGACGCCTTCACGAGGCGGCATGGTCGTCACTCAGCAGTTGTGAAGGCCCGTGTCCGTCGCCCACAGGCAGGCGGTTAGGGCGGTTGAAAGAACGGCGACTGCGCCGATTAGCAACTTTGTAACACCGAGCATCCTGTAATCTCCGGAGGTTTGGCGGTTTTCTCCTCAACAATGTCGTCCCAGCGCTTGCCTGCGGATTCGCAGCTCCCTCGCCTTTGGATTCACGCAGGCAATGGATCCGCGCGACGGCAGCTCTTGGCAACAGTGACGGACTGCGCAACGGTAGTTCAGCCTCGCCTCTGACTGCGCAAATCCCTGCCAGAATCACGCTTTGCGGCACTTCCGCAGCGGGATCAAACCTCTTAGAATACTGGCAATTCCGCCCGTCATTTCCCGGATAGGACCGTGTCTCGGAAGAGAATATGAGCACGACCCATGTCGTCGCCTACCTGGCGCTGTTTGTCACGGTGGGTTTCCTGTTTGTTTTTGTCACGCTATGCGTGGGCCGATTGCTGCGGCCGCGCGATGACAGCGATGCCAAGCGCGATATCTATGAGTGCGGCGAGCCGACAATTGGGTCGAGCTTTGTGCAGTTTGACCTCCGCTTCTACGTTGTGGCGCTGCTGTTTCTCATCTTCGACGTTGAGATCGCATTCTTCTTTCCCTGGGCGACCGTCTTCGGCAAAGCCAACAATCTGGCCGATGAGCGCGTGTACCAAAGCGCGAACGCGGATGAGATGATCACTGGCGTCCATGCCGAGTGGGGCGTGGCCCCGGAGAACGCACCAACCATCGCCAACGATGGTGCGGCCGCAATTCAAGAAAGCGCCAGCCAGTTGGGACTGTTCAGCCTGGCCGATATTGGATTCTTCTTTGGCGTGCTGTTGGTTGGCTTTGCCTATGTGTGGAAGCGCGGCGATTTGGATTGGGTCCGCGCGATGCAGGACATGCATAAAGCCAAGGCTGCCGGCAAGCGTGGTCCGCCCTTGCCGGAAGGTCACTCGCAAGAGGCCCTGGCGGGTTAGTTACAGTGCGCGTAGAACTCTCGCTCAGGGCGATAGCTGCTTCTTTTTTTGCAACCACAACCATTCTCGCTGATTGACGTTCCATGAGTGGACAAGATTTTCTGGACCGGCTGAAAAAGCAGTTTGGCGAGGGGATCACCGGTGCGAATTTTGAAGCCGTTGATCCGTGGATTGAAGTCGCGCCGGAATCTTTGGTCGACGTTTGCACGTACCTCCGCGATGAGAGCGACTTGCGATTCAACTACTTGAATTGCATCTCAGGCGTGGACTACTTCGAACCGGATGAGAAGAAGGCCGCCAAGACCGGTTGGGATCCGCACCTGGAAGTGGTCTATCACTTGTGGAGCATCCCTCACAAAGCCAGCCTGGTGGTGAAAGTCATTTTGCCGCGCTGGAAAGACGACAAGGAAGGCGAGATTCCGGAAGTGCCTTCGGTCTCAGGCGTGTGGAGCACAGCCGATTGGCACGAACGCGAAGTCTATGACCTAAGCGGTGTGCGGTTCACTGGGCATCCCAACCTGCGCAGGATCCTTTGCCCTGAAGATTGGGTGGGGCACCCGCTCCGCAGAGATTATGAGATGCCGCTTGAGTATCACGGCATCCGCGGCAAGTAAACTTCGCCAATAGACTCGCCTACCAAATTACCTCCCTCGCGTAGCTTCGCTTTAAGGAATCCGGTCGCATGGCATCCAATGTGGAAGATCGCCCTGCCTTGAAAGATGATCAGCGGATCATCGAGTTTGATGTCCGCACGGATGAAATGCTGGTCAACATGGGCCCGCAACATCCCAGCACGCACGGCGTATTGCGGCTGGTGCTGCGGACTGATGGCGAAGTGGTTTCCGAGGTCACGCCGCACATTGGGTATTTGCATCGCTGCGCAGAAAAGATTGGCGAAAACCTCAGCCATCGCCAGTGGATTCCTTACACGGACCGGATGGACTATCTGGCCGGCATGAACATGAATCTCGGCTGGTCCATGGCCG
>CALJLD010000037.1 GCA_937982665.1 uncultured Planctomycetales bacterium | reverse complement strand
TGCTGTGGTCCCTGCGTCGCGGGTTAACAGAGACGCCAAGCCGATGCTGCCCAGCAAGATGCACAGACACCGGTCAGCTATTACCACCAGGTGCGGCCGATTCTTGTGCAGAACTGCGTGGGCTGTCATCAGCCTGCGCGGCCAGGCGGAGGGTTAGTCGCTA
Organism: uncultured Planctomycetales bacterium; assembly: GCA_937982665.1. Classification (GTDB taxonomy): domain Bacteria; phylum Planctomycetota; class Planctomycetia; order Pirellulales; family S012-138; genus CALJLD01. Next base: position 8,157 of record CALJLD010000037.1, on the reverse strand, counting down.
CGGACGCCGCAAGTTTGGCCGCCGGCGGTGAGAGTGGATCGCAAGCAATTGTTCCCGGCGATCCCGAAGCCAGCGAATTGATGATGTATATCACGCCGTATGACGGCGAAGCGATGATGCCCAAGGAGAAGCCGCCGTTGTCTTCGGCGGACCTTGAGATTATTCGCCGCTGGATTGCCGAAGGCGCGAAGGATGATTCGCCGGAATCCGGTCCAACGGTCGACATGGCCAATCCGCCGGTTTATGAACTTCCGCCGGTGTTAACGTCCGTGAGTTTCTCGCCGCAAGGAAATCTGCTGGCAGTCTCCGGTTATCACGAGGTCTTGGTGCACTCGCTGGAAGGTCCGGCGGAGGAGGGCTCCAAGATCGTTGGTCGATTGGTGGGGCTTTCGGAACGGATTGAGTCGGTCGCGTTTTCGCCTGATGGCAAAAAGATTGCGGCCGTTGGCGGTTCTCCCGCGCGGTTTGGCGAGATTCAAGTTTGGGATGTTGCCAAGCAAGAGTTGCTTGTTTCCACGAACATCGGCTTTGACACGCTGTACGGCGCATCTTGGAGCCATGACAGCAAGTTGATCGCTTTCGGTTGTCCTGACAATACGGTTCGAGCGATTGACGCGACAACCGGCGAGCAGGTGCTGCAGCAAGGCGCACACAATGACTGGCCACTGGACACCGTCTTTTCCACGGACGATACGCATCTGATTTCGGTGGGCAGAGACCGCACGGCCAAACTCACGGAAGTCGCGACGCAGCGGTTTGTGGACAACATTACCAGCATCACGCCGGGAGCGTTGAAAGGCGGATTGATTTCCGTCGATATCCGCCCTGGGCAAGAAGCCAAAGAGAATCAGATCGTTTTCGGCGGGGCGGATGGCACCCCCAAGCTGTACCGCATTCACCGCGTCAAAAAGCGCGTGATTGGCGATGATTTCAATTTCATTCGCGCTTACGAAGCTTTGCCTGGCCGCGTGTATGCTGTGAAGTTCAACTCGGATGGAAAGTGGTTCCTCGCCGGCAGCAGCTATGACGATCCTCCGGATCAAGTGCGGCTGGGCGAGGTCCGGATATACGAAACAGAAACCAGCAAGTTGATTTGCCGCGTCAACGATCCGTTACCGGCGATCTATGGCGCTGCGATTTCGCCGGATGGGACCGCGGCGGCGATTGTTGGCTTTGATGGTTCCGTCCGTTTGATTGATCCAAAATCAGGCGAGATCACACGAACGTTCTCGGCAGCCCCGCTGCACGAAGGAATCGCCGAGGCGAACGCCGAAGCTCAATAGTCGAGACGGCACGAGTAAGACTTGCGGAAGACACTTGCACTCAGATCACAAGCACAATGATCCATAGACGCAAACTCTCGTTTTTGTTCTTAGCCGCAACCATGCCGATGGTTGTTTGGGCCGCAGCTGCCAGTTCCCACGAGAATTCGGCAGAATCGAAAGCAGCTGCCGGGAATGCTGCCAATACCGCGGAACGCGTCGTTTCGATCTCCGTCTTTCCTGAACGCATTACGCTGGATAACCCATACGCCTATCGCCAACTGCTGGTGACTGCGGAAACGGCCGATGGAACAAAACTAGATGTCACGCGCGACGTGACGTTTGACGGTGCAGGCAACTCGCTGGAAATCAGCGAGACCGGACTCATCCGCCCAACCGCAGATGGCGCCGGGGAATTGCAAATTCGCTATGACGATCAACAGATCAGCATTCCGTTTGCCATCAGCAATTTCACGCAACCGTTCCATGCGGACTTCATTCGTGACGTCAATCCCGTGCTTTCCAAGTTGGGTTGCAACGCAGGCACGTGCCATGGCGCGGCTTCCGGGAAGAACGGTTTCAAGCTCTCATTGCGAGGCTACGATCCCGAGTTTGATCATCGTGCGTTGGTTGATGACCTAGCCGGTCGGCGTTTCAATCGCGCGGCTCCGGACCAAAGCCTGATGTTGCTGAAGCCTGCCGGGGGCGCGCCGCACGAAGGCGGTGTGCTCACGCATGCGGGCGAACCGTACTACGAGATCATTCGGAATTGGATTGCCGGCGGAGTGACGTTGAATCTCAACGAGCCGCGCGTTGTCGGCATCGCATTGCATCCTGAGAACCCTCGACTGCAAATGCCTGGCGAACAGCTGCAGATGGCGGTGATCGCCACGTATGCGGATGGCACTTCGCGCGATGTGACTCAAGACGCATTCATCGAGAGCAGCCTGGGCGAGATCATCACGGTCGACAAGCATGGGCTGGCAAGCGCCGTTCGCCGGGGTGAAGCCGCTTTCCTCGCACGTTATGAAGGTGCTTACGATTCGCAGCCGGTGGTTGTGATGGGTGATCGCTCTGGCTTCATTTGGCGGCGAGTGCCGGAGTTCAATACGATTGATACGCTGGCTTACAACAAGCTCAAGGACGTCAAGATTCAGCCGTCTGACGTTTGCACGGATGAGGAATTCGTTCGCCGTGTCTATTTGGATTTGACGGGCGCGCCGCCGCGTCCTGAGCAAGTGCGTGCGTTTCTCGCCCAAGAAGGCGAGCAGCAACTCAAACGTGCCGCGCTGATCGATCAGTTGATTGGTTCACCTGAGTATGTCGAGTACTGGACCAACAAATGGGCTGATCTGCTGCAAGTCAATCGCAAGTTCTTGGGCGAAGCCGGCGCTTGGGCGTTTCGTGATTGGATTCGTCAGGCAGTCGCCACGAACATGCCGTATGACGAGTTCGCCTTTGAAGTGTTGACCGCCAGCGGTTCCACCCTTGAGAACCCGCCAGCGGCCTATTACAAGACACTGCGCACCCCGGAAGAGTTGGTCGAGAATACAACGCAACTTTTCCTGGCCACCCGCTTCAATTGCAACAAGTGCCACGACCATCCGTTCGAGAGGTGGACGCAAGATCAATACTACGAGCTTGCCGCGTACTTCTCTCAGATTGGGCGGAAGGATGAACCCCAGTTCGCAAATCAACGGATTGGTGGGACGGCCGTTGAAGGCGCCAAAGCGGCTGTGGAGATCGTTTACGACAGTGGAGAAGGTCAAGTTACCCACGCCCGGACCGGAGCGGTGGTTGCCCCGCAGTTCCCATATGAACACGAAGGCGACGTTCCCTCTGACGCTTCGCTGCGAGAGCAACTGGCCAGTTGGATTGCCACCGAGGACAACCCGTTTTTCGCCAAGAGCTACGTCAACCGGCTTTGGAGCTACTTGCTTGGCCGCGGACTGATTGATCCGGTCGATGACATTCGCGCAGGCAATCCGCCTTCCAACCCTGAACTGCTGCAATACTTGACCGAAGAGTTTGTCGAAACTGGTTTTGACTCGCAGCATATTCTCCGGCTGATCTGCAACTCGCGCGTTTATCAGCATTCGATTCGAACCAACGAGTGGAATGGCGACGATGCGATCAACTTCTCGCATGCCATGCCTCGCCGGCTTCCGGCAGAAGCGCTTTACGATGCGATTCATATTGCTACGGGCACGGAGCCCAAACTGCCGGGCATGCCGGAAGAGTTTCGCGCGGTGGAGTTGCCGGACTCGTCCGTGCAGCTTGCTGACGGGTTTTTCCAGCTCTTTGGGAAGCCAGCCCGAGAAAGCGCCTGTGAGTGTGAGCGCACCAGCGATGTGATGCTGGGCCCGGTGTTGAATTTGATCAATGGGCCCACGGTTGCGGATGCGATTGCCGACCCCAAGAATCGTTTGGCGCAGCTTGCTGCCGAGCTGGACGATGATCGCCGCTTGATTGAAGAAGTCTACTTCGCCATCTTGTGCCGCAAACCTTCGGAACAAGAAATCGAGCTCGGCCTGTTTGCGCTTTCCGGCTATGAGAAAGAAGCCGAGTTGCTTCGCGCAGATCTGGCAGAATATGAGCTACAGCAACTGCCCGCTCGATTTGAGAATTGGCTGGCTTCCGCAAAGCCGGGACCTGTATGGTCAGTCCTCACTCCGGTTTCGGCCACGGCCGAGTCTGGTGTTCCGCTCAGTATTTCTGAAGACGGAACAATCACAGCCGAGGGCGAAATTCCTGACAAAGACACCTATGTGCTGGAGTTTGAAACGAGCGCAGCCGCCGCTAAGGCATTGCGCGTTGAGGCGCTAGCGGATAATGCTCTCCCATCAATGGGACCGGGCCGCGCTCCCAACGGCAACTTTGTGCTCAGCCATTTCGATCTGGAGATTGCCGCCGCCGGTGCGGAGTATCAAGCGCATCGCTTGAACAACGCCAGCGCCACATTTGAGCAAGGCGGATTCAAAGCCCTGGATGCACTTGGTGGTTTTGATGCCAAAGAAGGTTGGGCGATCAGCCCTCAGATGGGCAAGTCGCAAACCGCCGTCTTTCAGGCACGCAGTGACTTCGGCTCAGCAGATGGACCCACGCGGATGCGCGTCACCATGCGTCAGGCTTACGGCGGCGCGCATGTGTTGGGTAAGTTCCGCATCTCTCTTTCTGAGTCGGAACGGCCGGTCAAAGTTGATGCCGTGAAATGGCCGACAAATGTGAACACCATCTTGGGCAAGCAGGCCGATGCCCGCACGCCTGAGGAACTCGCGCGGCTGCAAGAATATTTCCGCACGCAGGACGAGGGATTGCTCGCCCGGCAAAAACAAGTGGCTGAACTTGAAGGCGCGAGCGGAAATGCCCGGCTGCGCGGAGTGCAGGATCTGGCTTGGGCGTTGATCAACAGCCCGGCGTTCTTGTTCAATCGCTAGAACTTCCAGGCTGTTTCTGCTTGCAAGTTGCCATGTGCCATATGGCAGGCGAAGATGTTGAGGTTCTCTTCAACTTCTTCGCTGCCACCTTTCAATGCTGAACTCTCCAGGCACGCTGCGCTGGCCATGGCTGTTGTTAGCCGGTGTGCTGGCCGCCAGTCCGTTGTTGTGGCTGGATGCAGTTGGCTGGCGTCTTGCGGCAAACTCTTTGATGCTCGTGCTCGGCGTCGTAGTGCTGGCGGTCCCGCTCGGGACGTTCTTGGCAGTGTTGTTGTTTCGCTTTGCAGTTCCCTTGCGAAGATTGTGGATCACGCTGTTGGTCTTGCAAATTTTTGTTCCGTTATATGTTTTCGGAGCCGCCTGGCGAAGCACTTTGGGCTTCACCGGCTGGGCACACGATACGCCACTTGGGCGGCTCTCCTGGTTGATGCTGGAAGGCTGGTCCGGTGCCATTTGGGTTCACGTCGCCGCGGCCGTCCCGTGGGTTGTGCTCATCGTCGGGCTGGCGTTGCGGTACGTTGAACCGGAATTGGAAGAAGACGCGCTCACGTCAGGTTCCGCGTGGCAAGTCTTGCGGCATGTGACGCTGCGCCGTGCGGGGCTGGCCGCTCTGGTGGCCGCGTTGTGGATTGCCGTCATCACGGCGACGGAGATCACCGCCACCGATTTGTTCCAAGTGCGGACTTTCGCCGAAGAGCTCTACAGCTCGCTGGCGGCCACGGCCACAACACCGGTTAACGAAACTCAAGCGGTGATCGCCAACACCGCAATCGCCGCGTGGCTGGCCGTTGTGCTGATGGTTGTCGTCAGCAAGTTGGCCGTCTTCGCCAAACAGCCGTCCATGCGGCGGGCCGTGTTGTTGCCGTTGACCGCAGGTAAACGCGCGGTTGCCACTTGCTCGGCCGCGTTGGCCATCATTGTCTTTGTGGGAATTCCCATTGGCACGCTCGTTCGCAATGCTGGCATCAGCTTCGTCCCAGGCGCTGACGGGCGTCCGCAACAAACCTGGAACGCAGCGGACGCGGCGCGAATGATTGTGACCAGCCCTATGACTTACCACGAAGAATATGGTTGGTCGCTAGAGATCGCAGTCGCGGCGGCCACGTGCGTTGTTGTGGTGGCCGCGGGCGTTTGTTGGTTTGGCCGCAGCGGTGGACTCCGCGCGGCGCCGGCGTTGGGAATCTCCGCAATCTGCCTGGCAATCCCAGGGCCCTTGTTGGCGATCGGCATCATCAAGCTGCTGAACCAGCAAGAGTCCGATTTGTTTCCGCTGTTGGGCCAATCAGACGCCGTGGTTGTTGCACGGTCGATGGTCCACAAAGCGCTGGTCTTCCTATATGACCGTACAATTGTGCCGCCGCTTACCGCACAAGTCATCAAAGCCTTGCCTGTCGCCATCCTGATCCTGTGGCTGATATTTCGCGGGGTTCCGGAAGAAACCTTGGAAAGTGCCAGCACGGCCGGGGCTGGTCGCTGGACGCGGTTTTGGCGAATCGCGATGCCGCAACGATTGGCCGCCCTCAGCGCCGCATGGTTTGCCGCGTTCGCGTTGGCCATTGGCGAAGTCCCGGCGAGCATTCTGCTCAACCCGCCTGGCATCGAGACCATTTCGCCAATGATCTTTCGCTTGCTGCATGGCGAAAACGTTTACGAGATCGCCGGCATCATCCTGGCCATGTTTTGCCTGATCGCACTGGTGACCGGATTCATCGCGCTGTGGTGGCGGAAGTACTGGCAGCGCGATTAGGCGAACGCAGCAGCCGCATCCGCCGCATCCGCCTTTATTTCGGCCCATGTGGCGCGTCCGCAATCGGCACTTCAATCAGCTTTGGCGAGCGCGCGTCAAAGCTTTGCCGCAACTCTTCGCGAACTTTGTCCAAAGAACCTGCGCGAACGGCCGGCACTCCAAAGGACTGCGCAAGCGCGAGGTAATCAATCGGCGGATCCTGCAAGTCCAAACCAACAAAGCGATCCGCCCGTGCGTTGGGCAGTTCCAGAAACCGCGCCCCGTGTTTGAGAATTTCGTAGCTGCGATTGTTGGCAACCAGGAACGTCACGGGCAATTGCTCCCGCGCCGCGGTCCACAGCCCCTGAATGCCATACAAGGCAGCACCATCGCCCAAGATGGCCAAAGCCGGCCGTCCCGGCCAGGCAAGCGACACCCCCACGGCACACCCCAGCCCCCAACCCAAAGCCCAGCCGCTGTGGCCAAAATAGCCGTCGGGACGTTTGATGACGCCCAGACGTTGCAGGATGGCGGAGGTTGTGGTTGCCGCCTCTTCAATCACGGCCACATCCGCGGGCAAAACATCGGCAATCGCGCCCATCAAGGCAGATGGTGAAGGTTTCTTGGCGCCACTTTCCGATGCTTGCGCGGCAATCTCGTCACGCAGTCGCTCGCGAGCCTCGGCGTTTTCTTGGGAAACTTGCTCCACGCGCTTTGCGGCATCCCGCCGAAGTGTTTCCGGCATTGTTTCGCCAAGCTGTTGATTCAATGCCGCAACCGTCGTGCGGGGATGACCATGCAATGCCAACTCTGGTACAAACGATTTTCCCAACGCCTGCGGATCATCGTCAATTTGCAACAACCGCGAGTCTTCCGGCACCACCGGCATGTCATCGACGTAGAGGTACTCTCGCAACAAGTCGAGGCCAATCGCGACAATCACATCGTGCTCGGCCAGCCGCGCATTCGCGTCCTTGGCGAAGTGCGAAAGCCAGCCACCGAATTGAGGATGATCACAAGGGAAGCCCATTCGAGCATGGCTGCTGGGCGGATCGGCCAGGACCAAAGCGCCAATCATCTCGGCAAGCTTGACCACTTCGGCGGTCGCGCCGCGTTCCAGCACTCGGTGTCCGGCCAAGATCATGGGCCGCTTTGCGGAACATAGCATTCGCGCGGCTGCTTCAATCGTCGCAGGCGGCGGCGAAATGTGCGCGTCGGGCATGGCAGGCGGCGTCGCCCGCAATTCCGTCAGCTCCGCCTGCAAGTCGACAGGCATGGAAAGAAACACGGGCCCAGTTGGCGGAGTGAGTGCCGTTTGGATCGCGCGGCGCAGCGCGGACGGAACATCTTCCATGCGATGAATTTCGACTGCCCACTTCGTCCACGGTCGGGCAACGGCAACCATATCCCCGGCCAGGACGGGATCGTTGAACAACAAGCGGCGGTCCTGTTGCCCGGCTGTGATCAAAAGCGGCGTGCCTGCGGACCAGGCGTTATAGATCATGCCCATTGCATTGCCCAGCCCGCAACTGATATGCAGGTTGACCACGCCCAGCGTGCCGCTGGCTTGAGCATAACCATCGGCTGCCGCGACGACAGGCACTTCTTGCAGGCCCAACACATACCGCAGCCGCTGGCTGATCGTATCGTCCGCCAACGCATCCATCAGCGGCATCTCAGTGGTGCCTGGATTGCCGAAGATGTGCCGCACGCCAAACTCGGCGAGCATCTC
>CALJLD010000036.1 GCA_937982665.1 uncultured Planctomycetales bacterium | reverse complement strand
CCAGTCCAGCGACTTGCAGATGAACTCTGGCCCGTTGTCAACGCGAATGGATTCTGGTTTACCCCGGTGCTTCGTCACGTCCTCCAAGGTGGCTACCACATCGTCGCCACTGAGGCGCTGGCCAACTCGAATCACTAGGCTCTCACGGCTTAAGTTGTCGACTAACGTCAAGAGCCGAAATCGCTGCCCATTGAACAGCTGATCGGCCATGAAGTCCATACTCCAAGTCTGGTTGATGCAAGTCGCCACCGGGCGATCGTGGCGAACCTGGCAGCTGCGGTTGCGCCGCGGGCGCCGGCGTCGGATCGATAATCCTTCCTCTTGGTAGATCCGGAAGATGGCCGTGTGGCCAACTCGCCAACCTTCGCGCTGCAGCAGAATGTGCAGCCGACGATAGCCGTAGTGAACACGGCTGGCCGCCAGGTCGCGAAGGCGAATGCGAAGGTCAGCCCGTTCATCACGCACGCTCTCGTAACGGTGACTGGAACGTGGAAACTTCAGCGCCGAACAAGCGCGACGCTCGCTCACGTCGTAGCGTTGCTGAAGCTTCTTCACCGTTTGGCGTCGATGAAAGGGCTTTAGACTTTTCCCTCGACGACATCTTGCAACACCGCTTGTCCAAGCTGAGATCCGCCACCAACTGCTTGAGCTTCTTATTCTCCTCTTCAAGCTGCTTGAGACGGCGTACTTCAGCCACACCCAAACCGGCGTACTTCTTGCGCCAGCGATAGAAAGTTGGCTCCGAGACACCCATTTTTCGAATGATCTCCGACACGGCCGTGCCGGACTCTGCTTGCCGCAGCGCAAAGGCGATCTGCTCTTCCGTGTAACGCTTCTTTTTCATGGAATTGATCCTCCTCGAAAATGCAAGGTAACGAATTTCCTTGCATTCCGCCTGGACCAAGATTCCCATGGCAGGTCACCAGGGCTAAGGTCGAAACGGCAGAGGAAGATACGAGCAGGCACATGGGGCTTGTTCGGCAAGAAGCCCCAATTGTTAGCGATCCTCTGCAGCGGATTCCTGCCGGCAAGATGGATGCGTTCGGCGCTGATCAACGTAACATCGTGGATGCCGAGGGCTTATTATTTGGCTGCATATTTTTTTGTCGTAGTTTTTGACATGTTGTGTGAGGCGATTGAGAATATTCCTGCCGGCCGCCCAGCCGATTCGAGGCCGATTTTTGATGCTCGCGGTAGCCATCGGCGCAGCGTTGCGCGGTGAGTGGGGCGAGAGCGCACAACTTCGTTTCTGCTCAGACTGGGTCACGCGCTGGAGCGCTATGCGAAGGGACGCACTCGTCGAGCCATTGAAGCGCTGGCCGAACTTGCACCCGAATTCGTGTTCGTGCGCCGCGAGAGTGACATCGTAGAAGTGTCGATTGGCCAGCTTGAGCCTGCGCGACATCGTGATCGTCACACCGAACGACCGCACTCCTGCCGACGGATAGTGATCAAAGGCGAAAGTAGCATCAATCAGGCCCGATCACTAGCGAGAGTGTTAACGGCGCTCGAATAATGCAGCGCGGGGCGGTCGAATAGTGCAGCGCTAGGTTTGGTTGGGTTCTCCGTTTGGCTGCGGGTTGTGTCGTAGGATTGGCGGCCCGCCGGCCTCTCAAGGGCCGAGGCGCGGCCGCGGTGAAACTGCCCAGCTTAACGTTCAGTGATGATGTTGCTCGTGAGCGCGGCGAGTTGGTGAAGGTTTTTCGGTCGCCGCCTCGATCTGGTGCTTGATTACTTCTTGCGGGTTCACCGACAAGTTGAGTGGTACTTCGTACCGGCAATGCTTGGCTTTGTCGTACTGTTGCTTCTCGGGTGGGTTGTGATTTACGAGCCGCTCAGCGCGTCGTTCGCGCAGGTGGCGTGCGGCCATCCCCGTGCGCGCTGGCGATTGCGACGCTCAACGCTGTGGTCCATTGGAGAATCTCGGCCGGCTAGGCGCGGTCGCCCTCGACAAGAGTGGGCACATTGACCAAAGGCAGAACTGGCCTGACAGACGTTGTTAGTTGCGCACGAGTTTCCGAAAGATAACTTGCTTCGAGTGGCCATCGCGGAACCCGTAACACCGGCCGCTGCAACCTTGTACGAATAAATTGTTCGGAGGTTTCTTAATAGCTGACATTGGGAACTAATGCGGGTTTTTAACAATAATGCCTAGCCGTAGCTCCATTGCCCGAAACGCCATCGGCGTCCCAAGGGCGGCCATTCTTGGATATCCTTGGTGCTTAGCCGCGTTCCGCGAGGCCTATTTTGCAGTGTCCTACAAACGGTAATCTCGCGCTTGGCCTATCGGTGGCCTATATCTCTGGATCGGCTCACCAATGCCATCAGGTGAGTTCGATCGTCAGCATCCTTCATCTTCCCGTGACCGTTAGGCCCTGCCGGAGCTGTAATCTAAGCTGCCCGCGACTTGTAACCACTCGCACTAGGTTCATCCATCGAAAACTTGATCCCCAGTGCGTCGAGTTTGTCCTGCAGGAACCCGCGAGCCATATGCCATGGGAAGTCTTGCAAATAGGTCGAAACGGAATCGTCGTAAATCACTTCGGAGATCCGATGTTTGTCCGCAAAGCGGGCAAGTTCCGCTGCCGCCACATGACAGAAAGTTGTAACCCGTCTCTTATGCTTGTTCGTACTCGCCTGCCCACAGCGGCGGGAGCGTCCTAATGACGGCAATGCCTGTCGATCTTCACGCAGTCTTGTACTGCGTTGGCGATGCTGCAACTCCCACCTCCGCACATGATCTGCGTTCAGCTTCCAAGTCTTGGATCCATCCAATGTCGTCGCCTGCCAAAAACAATCATCGGCGGTTCCAACATAAAGCACGCCCTCTCGCACAACCGGCGATTCTTCCCGGCGGAGCCATACCGTCATCTTACACATCGTTCGGTAGAACTCCCTATCTCCGCCGCCAGGCGCCCGGCAGCAGTGCCCGGAACGATGATCGCTCCGATTTGCTTTCGTACGATACAGTGCGAGCTCGGTTGCGATCGCACTGCCATCGACCAAAGCTCGGAAGGCGCGCAGCTGGTGGCGAAAATGAGCGCCGCTACGCAGCCGCAACGTCCAGCGCGTTTCGCCAAGGCGCACGCTGACGTGCGGCACTCCATCTTTCGCCAAGAATGGCCTCCAGGCTGCGGCAGGAACAGGGTACGGAGTTGGAAAGCGGTAGTTTGCCAAGCTCGTTTCTGATGTCCACAAGAGCTTGAATCTCGAAGCCCGGTAGCGGGCTCGCGTGCAATGGATTACCGAACCGATTGCCGCCGGCGGAAGCGTTGGGAAATTGGCCCGCGCCTCCGGGTACAAGTAGACGTTCGGCATCGGTGGCAGCTTCTCCATGTCCGGAGTGCGATGCACATCGCGAGCGTACATTTGCGTCATAAGCCAGTTGCTCAGTGCCGTTGTTTGAGCCCAAGCGTCGTCCAAAACGGAGCGAAACTCTGACCACGTCGCTTCGACTGGTCCGGCAACTGGAAGGCAAATCGCCCGCAGCATGAATTGCTTGTGCCAACATTCGGGGCAACAAGGTTGCGAGTCCAGACGTTTCCACTTTCGTGGTAACCGCGATCCTTTGGTGTCGCGATGTGCATCGCAAAAGGTGCACTCCATTGCACTGCTCCTAGACAAGTAGATGATTTACTCGTGGTCGTGATCATGATCATCATCGTGGTGATGATGACCAATCTCGCCCCGCAACCGGACTCCGTTGATTTCGACGACTAACTCCGCGTCAGCTTCTTCGCGGTCAAGGTCGGCCATCAATTCTGACTCTGTCGACACAAATCGCGAAGCTTTTCCCGCTGGGTCGCCGGATTCGGGCGATGCAACGAGGGAAAACTGTTCGCCTTGCCCATCATGCTTCAGATTGATCGTGATTTCCGTCGCATCAATTGGATGTGAGTTCTTTCCCGTCCCATCAAGGATGTAAACAGTAATACCGCCGGCTGCCTCGTCGTGCATAAGCTCGGCATGGTATTCCCCTAGCTCAATTAGTGCTCCATGGTGAGGGCCTTCTTCGCCATGGTTATGGTTATCACCAGAGGCTGATGGTTGGCCGTCGGTTTCTGGTGCTCCGCAACCAACTACGCCCACCGAGAGCATGGCGGCGGAAAGGCATCCGGCTAGAATCCAATGGTTCCGTTTCATAAATAGATCCTTCAAAAGAGACCAACAAAACAGTGGTTTACGTTTGCTCGCTTGCGAGAGTGTCCGCACCATTCTTTCGTTGAGAACGGGACGATTCGCCCTCTTCAATTAACTCCACGTCTTCGGACTGCGATTCAACGACGCGTTGCGCGGCGCGCATGCCGATAGTCCAAAAGAGCGCGGGGCGTACGAGAAATTCCAACAAGGTGCTTGTGATCAAGCCACCGATAATGACAGTGGCGACGGGGTACAGAATCTCTTTACCCGGTTCGCCAGCCGCGAGCGCCAAGGGTACGAGACCGATGCCGGAAGTTAGCGCTGTCATCAGGACAGGAGCAAGCCGATCCTTGCCGGCACGGATAATCATTTCGCGCGACCAGGTTTCTCCCTCGTGTCTGACAAGATGGATATAATGGTTGATCAACAAAATGCCGTTGCGCGACGCGATTCCGCAAAGGGAGATGAATCCGACCATGCTGGCGACAGTCAATGTTTGATTTGTCAAATAGAGTGCCGCGACGGAGCCAATGAACGCCATGGGCAGAGCGATCATCACTTGAAGTGAGAGATTGGCCGAGCCGAACATCTTGTAAAGCACGAGGAACATAGCGACGAGCGAGATGCCGAATAGGATCGCGATCATCCGCGATGCTGATTGCTGGCTCTCGAATTGACCGCTGTACTCTGTGAAGTAGCCCTGCGGCAGCTCCGCCTCAATGGGTGCAAGCCGTTGCCGAATGTCTCCAACGACATCAACGAGCCCACGCCCGCTGACATTACATTGCACGATGATTCGCCGCCGGACTTGTTCTCGGTTGACTGTATTGGGTCCTCCCGCTTCATAAATCTCCGCAACGTCTTCAAGCTTTGCCGTACCCCCATTCGGCAGTTGCAAGACGAGTCGCTTGAGAGCCTGACGGTCTTCGCGAAACCGCTCGTCCAAGCGCAACATCAGGTCAAAGGTCCGTTGCCCGTCCAGGACTTCAGACACAACCTCGCCTTGCATAGCGGTTTCGACGAATTCATTCACATCGAGGCGTGTCAGGCCAAACTGCTCCAGCTTTCTCGGGTCGGCCTCGATGCGCAGCTGTGGAATCTCAATCTGTTGTTCAACTTGTAAGTCACGAACACCGTCGACCTCGGAGATGGCCGCCTCCATCTTCCGCGCCTCACGACGCAGGATATCGAGATCGTCGCCGTACAGCTTGATTGCAATCTGCGCTTTCACGCCAGAAAGCATGTGGGAAATCAAGTGCGCCAATGGCTGGTCGGTTGAGCCGACAACTCCCGGAATATCCGCGAGCGCCTCTTCGACCTCATCAATCAATTCCTGGCGGGAAAGGCTAGTCGTGGGACTAATCGTGGCAATGATTTCTGTGACATTGACGCCTTCTGCGTGCTCATCCAATTCTGCTCGTCCGGTCTTCCGAACGAAGGCTACGATGTCATCAATCTCTTGCAGGCGCGCTTCGACCTGCCGTGCTTTGATAGTTGACTGCGCGAGTGACGTGCCTGGCGGCAACAGCACGTTGACTTGGAGAGCGCCTTCATTGAATGGTGGCAGGAAGTCGTTTTCAAGCTGCCAAACGCCGAGACCAGCGATTCCGACGACGATTGACGCCAGAATCAAGATTGGCCACGCGAACCTCAGGCTCAGGCGCATCACGTTGCCAGCAACCCATTTGAGGACACGGACAACGAACCCTTCCTTTTCTTCTCGTCCTAATTTGAGTGAACCGAGTAACCAGTAGCTAAGGACCGGAGTGACCGTCAGCGATACGAGCAGTGAAGATACTAGCGAAACGATGTAGGCGACTCCCAGTGGTGCGAAGAGCCGACCTTCCATGCCCGAAAGTGCAAACAAAGGTACGAATACTAGAACGACGATCAACGTTCCGTAAACGATCGAGTTGCGGATTTCGCAGCTCGCTTGAAAGACGACAAGCAGAGGATTCTTCGGGCTCTCGCTGTGGCGGTTTTCGCGCAACCGTCGAAAGATGTTCTCAACGTCGACAATGGCGTCGTCGACGAGTTCGCCTATCGCGACGGCGAGCCCCCCTAACGTCATCGTGTTGATAGTTAGCCCGAATGTCTTAAACACGAGTGCTGTGATCACAATTGACAGCGGTATCGCTGTCAACGTGATGAATGTTGTCCGGAGATTCAGCAAGAACAGGAAGAGTATGACGACGACAAGGATTCCTCCATCGCGCAACGCCTCCATCACGTTTTCAATCGCAAGGTCGATGAATGACTTTTGTTGATAGAGCTCTGGCAGAATGCGGATATCTCCTGGCAGCGATGCGTCAATTTCCTTGAGCGCTTCCAACACCTGCTCTGTAACAAGCCGAGTGTCCGCATTTGGCTGCTTCAAAATCGTCAGGACAACTGCAGGACCGCCGCTGAATTCGCCCGAAGATGTTCTTGTGAATGCGGAGCTGTCGCCACGTTTGACTTGTGGCCCTTCCACAATTCTGGCTACCTGGGAGAGACGGATCGACTGTCCATCCCGGTGGGCGACAACGATTCCACTAAGTTCCTCAACACTTGTTACCCGCCCAAGAGACCTGACAAGGAACTCCTGTGGGCCTTGCTCATCGAGATAGCCACCGGTCGTGTTTTGATTGCTCTTACGAAGGGCTTCCTGGACTTCGTGCAACGTCACTCCGTAACGCAAAAGCTCGTTGGGATCGACTAAGATCTGAAACTGCTTCCGATCTCCTCCCATCACGATGACCTGTGAGACACCTGGAATCGTTAGCAGCCGCTGCCGCACGACCCAATCCGCCGTCGTCCGCAATTCCATGGGGTTAGTCTTGCCGCCCTCGCTGTACATCCCCATGACCATGATTTGCCCCATGATCGACGAAATAGGCATCAATTGCGGCTTGACGCCTTCTGGCAAGCGGTCGTTTGCCAGTGCGAGACGTTCTGCAACAACCTGGCGATCGTTGTAGATGTCAGTGCCCCAATCAAACTCGACATAGATGACGGACAGTCCAACACCTGACGACGTCCGAACCGCTTGGACGCCGGTAGCGCCGTTCAGCACGGTTTCCAATGGAAACGTGATTAGTGTTTCAACCTCTTCCGGCGCCATTCCCGGCGCTTCGGTCATAACGACGACGCGGGGCCGATTAAGATTCGGGAACACATCGATCGGTAGATGAATCGCTTGCCAGCCGCCGTATAGCGTCAAAAACAACGCAAAGGCGACCACGAGAACGCGGTTCTTCAGCGAAAAACGAATGATTGCGTTAAGCACGATTGACTCTCCTGACCTCAAGCGATGCCGCAGTTAAAGCCCGATCTGTTAATGGTTATGGCCTGCATGAGGATCGATGCCGCCCCCTGCCTTATTCTTGAGCGTCAGGTGCATATCGAACGCTCCTTTTGCAGCGAGAATGTCACCCGGAAAAATCGAACCATCGTTCGCGATGACGACCGTGTCTTGATCGCGGTACTCAACGTGCACGGGCACGCGGTCGAAATGATCTCCGTTCTGCTGGAATACGTAAGATTCCGCCCCGGCTTTCACCACAGCTTCGACGGGCAGGACAATCCGATCTTCCCAGCGCTCAATGGGAATTTGGATCTCCATTCGCTGGCCAGGTTTGAATCTCCATTCGATAAAGCGTGGCCCACCGCCGCTTGATGACTGATCAAGCACGATTTCATTGGGGAGAGTCAGGTAGAATTTAAATGCTCGCGATTCGGAGTCGACATGGTCGGCAACATAGAGGACTTGCAGTCCTTCGATTCGGTCCGTCTCCTCGTTGCCGCTGAGCAACGACGCTGTAACCTCCCAACCTTCGCGCGCCGCCTTTCTCAATTTCGGTGCATCATCCTCGAATGCCCGTCCTTCCACGTACAGCTCGCAATGATCAGCGATAACGCCAAGGACTTCCCCCGCTTCAACTTGCTGACCAACGTTGACGGGGAGACTCTGGACATGAAACAGGTGCTCCGACGCACAGGAATCGCTGTCGTCGAGATGCGCTGGCGACCTGACGATAATCGTTTGAAAGAGCTGTCGGGTTTTGAGAATACCCTCGATTTGCTCTTCCGTCAGGCCATGCAATAACAACGCTTGCCGTTCAGCTGTGAGCGCAGCCTGCAATTTCTGCTTCTCGTATTCTTGTTCCAAAATCCGTTTGCCGGCGATGACGCCTTCGGCGATCGAATTCAGCCGGTTGATTTCCCGCTCGACAACCTCCAGGTTTTCCGCCGTACGGATGAGGTTTGTCTGAGCCGTCACGAGTTCTTCATGCGTCAGCCGAATTTCAAACAAAGGTGAATCGGCAGCGACTGCGGCCCCCGGCACGTAGTGAATCTTGGTGACAATGCCCGTCAGGGGAGCCGAGATCTGGATCTGTGTTCGCCCGGGCCGTTCGACAACCATGGCAGGAACATTTAGCCGGCGCGTGTACGTGCTTAATGCTACAGTCACTGGACGAAATCCAATGTTCTTCAAGCCGGCCGCGCTCAGCTCAATAGAGGACTCCTCGGCATGCCCTGGATGGCTGTGATCATGTTCATCCTCGTGAGCATGATCGTGTTCTTCTTCGACGCTACCTTGGCGACTGGCCAAGAGACGATCGACCTGCTGCTGCGCATAAGGCAACCAAGAATCCGATGTAAGGAAACCAGCGGCAGCGGCAATGATCGAAAGCGACAAAGCCCAGACCCAGCGTGGAATGTGTCTTATGCGAAAATTCATAGCAGTTCTCGCGCAATGCGAAGAAGGATTACAGGAGTTCGCTCGCGGACCGACCGCGCAGCACAATGCTCTAATGGCTAAGCGTATTGCCGCCGGTACTGAAACATGGCGCATTCGGCCATGCATTTACCGGCAGAGAGGTCTTCTAGAGCAGCAGCACATTGATCGCGAGATGCCGACGAATACTGCCGGCAGTGCTAGCTTCGCAATCCAGTGCATATCCCCTGCAATTTGAAAACGAGGCAACAAGCTCCTCGCTCAAGACTTCAGCGCATGGGGCTTGCAATGAAACTTGCAGGTCCAATGGAAAGTCATTCGGCGGTGTCGGCATGCCGAGGACACACGTAATCTCTCCACACTCCGCGGGCGAGTCGCAAGGACATTCGCATGCAGAAGTGTGCAGGGCTCCATGACTACAGATGCCCGCATTCCACAAAGCGTCTGCGTTGCTCGCGCTGTTACAGCAGGCTGAATTTTCCGTGGAGCCAACGTTGCCCACGGAAGACGCATGTACGTGGTGCATGCAGCAGCCGATGATGGCGTGCCACGCCACCATCAATGCAATCAAGCTAACTACAGTACCACGAATCATGCGAATCTCCGCGACCAAGGGTAGACTTCTTATTATTCGGCTTAGGGATTCGATTTCAATAGCCAATCCTTTACTGCCAAGCTGCGTGCGATGGACCAATCGATTCGCCGATCGCATCAAGCTACTGCAAACAAACCGACAATTAATGACTGTGACCAGCATGATCGTGATGATGGTCGCCGTGATCATGGTCATGGCCAGCATGGTCGTGGTCGCCGTGATCATGGTCATGGCCATCGTGCTCGCCAGTAGCGCTCATGGGCTCGATATAGGCGACATCGCAGCCAATTGCAAAGCTAAGGCCAGTCGCCAAGCAAAGGGCGGCCAATTTGCGCCGTGTTAACGAAAATGACATCGCTACGTCCTTCCGATCTGAGGATTGAGTCGAGACAACTTTGTCTAGTGCAGATGCGACCGACGTGCCGCAGCCATGAATATGCTTCTAAATCCATTAACATTGTCGCCGCAAGGCACTTGCAAGACATGACTTATGGCACGGAAGCGGCCCTCCGGCGGGAGCGAATGCCACTTAAGCAGAGTGTTGTCATATCGATCTCACGCTGCACAGATTGATGGCGCGAAGATTGATGATCGAAGCGGCGTGATCCGTCCAATCTTTGATTCCGGCGTGCGAGTCAGAAACTCGTTGAATAGCCAGATGATCCACTAGCCGTGCTTGACGCTGGGGCGATACGGGAGGATCTAAAGCACTCTCGATAGCGCTTGTTTTCAACAGGTGTAGAGATACTCGCCGGTATTCGTGACGTACGAGTCTGGCGCGGACCTCGCCAGAAAATCGGCATGCCAAGCGCATAGCCTGTGTCGCTTGATGGCCAATCGCAACCCCAGGGTCAGATGCGCGCTTGTGCAATTTCTGGAGGTAATCAGCGTCTGCTGCCCTGCCTAAGCCTGCGTTTGCGCTAGCAGAAATTATGCGCGATCGCGATCCGCGTGCCGTTGGTTCAGTATGCCCATAACAAGCTAAAAGAGGAAGGTTGCTAATTGCAGGTCAGCCCAAGCTGTTGTGAGCCGCCCTTGCTACAACATCGGGCGCGAGAGTTGCTTGGGACAATCTCTGTATCATGACCCGCAGGCTGCGCGCAGCCTGCGGGTCATGGGTGGACACCAATTGATTCTATTGAATCGTGTAGCCCGCGAGGTGCTGATTGGTCTCGGCGAGTTCAGCAAGGCGGGACTTATAGTCAACGGCTGGTTTGGTCAACTTGAAGCTACACACGCGATTAGCAATGTCGGTTGTGATTTCCGCGACACCGTCGATCTTCTGCAAATCACCTCGGACCGAGGCGGCACAGCCGCCTCACGTCATATTGGGAACACTTAGGCTGATCAAGACTGCTTCCGATGAACTCGATTCACCTTGCCCCGCTTGTGTCGTCTCGGAGTCTGTCGAGCAGCCAACCCAAAGGGTAGCCAGGCCGATGACCGCTAAGAAACAGGCGACTCGTCTCATATCGAATTCTCCAAAATACGTGTAACTCAAAAAGCCAAACCAGTTCTGATGATATCGATCCAAGGCAACCGCGCCAAAAGCGCGCTGCTCAAAAAGTCCGTACAGCGACTGAC
Organism: uncultured Planctomycetales bacterium; assembly: GCA_937982665.1. Lineage (GTDB taxonomy): Bacteria > Planctomycetota > Planctomycetia > Pirellulales > S012-138 > CALJLD01. The sequence goes on along the minus strand of CALJLD010000036.1, from coordinate 103,684 downwards.
GAGACTGGGACAATGGATCAAAATATCCAGCGCGGGGAGTTCACTTTCTTAGTAGTCGTATGCCGCTCGACTCAAGTTCCATGCTCTTTTCACGTGGGGCGGCTCGTGATGCGCCGCACGAAGCAAGCGGCAACAACGGGCATCACGGCGTATCAACTAGCACCACATTTGCCTGATCGCTTGTGATTTCCCCGATTGCGGCCGACGTTACTCCAGCATCGGCCGAACGAGCGTTCAATCGATCCAGATCCCGCGGGGCAACGGAGATTAGCAAACCGCCAGAGGTCTGAGGATCGGCCAGGACAATCTTTACTTCCTCAGGCGTCGGGCCCAACCATTTCACTGAGCGATCATGCCGATCCAGATTCCGTTTGGCTCCGCCCGGATACACACCCTCGCGTGCCAGGGGCCACACTTCTTCGAGGACGGGAACGTCAGCGGGCTCGATCCGAGCCCCGACTCCTGATCCTGTGATCAACTCGATTAGGTGACCAAGCAGCCCGAAGCCGGTGATGTCCGTTAATGCATGAACGTCCAGACCGTCAAGAGCTTCAGCTGCGGCGCGGTTCAACGTCGCCATCACGTCGACGATCTTGTTCCTAGCGTCATCGCCCAACAGACCATTCTTCAAGGCCATAGTGAGAATACCGGAACCCAATGGTTTGGTCAGCACCAACATATCACCGGGCTGCGCGCCTGCGTTAGTCAACACGCAGTCGGCCCGCGCGATGCCCGTGACGACCAGTCCGTATTTCGGCTCTGTGTCATCGATCGAATGATCACCAACGATTTCAATACCAGCCTCGCGCGCCTTGTCACAACCACCTCTCAAGATCAGGCCGAGAACATCTAACGGCAGCTTCTTTGAAGGAAAGCAGACGATGTTTAAAGCAAATAGCGGACGCCCGCCCATGGCGTACACGTCGCTGATCGAATTAGCCGCCGCGATCCGGCCGTAGTCATACGGGTCGTCGACAATCGGCGTAATGAAGTCCACGGTCTGGATAATTGCGCGTTCGTCGTCGATACGGTATGCCGCAGCGTCATCAGCCGTTGATGTTCCCACGATGACCGCCCGGTCTTCGACCGGGGGCAGGTGGCACAAGACCTGTGCCAGGTCCTCAGGACCAATCTTGCACGCTCAGCCGCCGCCGTGCGTCAATTGCGTCAAATTGATTTGTTCCGTCATTGATTTTCCTTTCTCTAGATCAGAATCTGGTACCACATGCGAGCAGCGCTCGCGCCGATCAGTACCGCCAGGATGTACCGCAAGGAAGTCGTCGCAGCGCGATGACTCACGGTTGAGCCAAGCTGACTGCCCAACAACGAGCCGACAACCAATACGGCGACCTGCGGCCAAACGATGGGGCCGCCACCGAATAATTTGCCAACACTGCCGGCCAAGGCGGCGCAAAATGTAATTCCTAGCGAAGAGCCAATTGCCAGGCGCGTTGGTATTCTCAGGGCATGAATCAACAACGGAATCGTCAAAAACGCCCCGCTCTGTCCAACCATGCCCCCCAGCAACCCAACTCCGAGGGCAATTGCGGCTGCGCGACCGTGGTTGAACGTAGGCTCGCGTGGCGATCCTCCTTCCTCTTCATCTTGCATGTCGGCCGGACGGCGAAACATCAACACAGATGCCGCCAGTGCCATTGCTGCAAACACGCCGAGCAGCATCTCGGACGAGACTAACTTTAGCTCTGAAATAAGCGATCCTCCCAAGCTTGCGATGACTATCGCGACTCCCATCCAGATGACCAGCGGTCGATGCATCTGCCTAGCGCGTCGATGCGCCAACCCCGCAGCTGCAGTGCTGCATAGGCTTTGAATGATCGTCAGCCGGGCTACCTCCTTCATGTCGAATGAGTTAAGCCCGACAGCCGGCGGAACATACAGCAACAGTGGCGCGAGGATGATTCCTCCGCCAAGGCCCACCCAGCCGGCAAGGAAGCCGCCGACCAGACCGACTACTGCCAACAGGGCATACAGTTCCACGACCGTTGTGTCTCCGATTGTTAAACATCACGAAACATCACGCACTCAAAAGAATATCGACACTCTGACCTCACCAGAGCCGAAGGATGCGTAATACCGGCGACTATCATGGCCAAGCGCTGCTTATGCCTTCGATGACGCGTGCAAATACAGTGTAGCGAGCGTTGGCTGGGCGATATGATTGACGGAATGGAAATGCGACATTTGCAAACTTTCGTGATCGCGGCTGAATCCCAGAGCTTTACGCGTGCAGCCAAAACCCTGGGGCTGACCCAGGCAGCCGTCAGTCAACACGTGGCTGCGATTGAGAAACAACTCACCAAGCCGCTGTTTGAGCGCGGACCGCGATCCGTGGTACTGACCGAAATCGGACGCCGCGTCTACGTGTATGCCAAGCAGATACTGGATCTGGCTGACCGCATTCACGAAGAGGCGGGGCAGCCGACAACTGAAGTGAGCGGAACGATCAAGATTGCGTGCAGTACAGTGCCGTCCGAGTGCTACCGGAGCTACTGGTGAGGTTCCGACATGCATACCCCAACGTACAGGAATTCGTTTCCGTTTCTGATAGCGCATCGGCGATCCGGGCGGTTGAGTCGGGTACGGCCGAAGTTGGGCTCGTTGGCGAATTGCCCCGTGCCGCGACCTTGTGTGCCAAATCGGTTGCGCAGGACGAACTGAGCCTTGTGGTTGCGCCAGACCACCCATTTGCAGAACGAAAAACCATCGACCCAAGTGATCTCTGCGGTCAGCCCCTGATTGTTCGAGAGACCGATTCGGGCAGTCGCCGTTGTGTTGAGCAGGCACTGTCCAAGACGGGCCTTGCGGTCACGGACCTGAGGCTTTCAATGGAAGTTAACTCGAACGATGCTATACGTGCTGCGGTTGAACGAGGCGTCGGTATTTCATTTCTTTCGACACGAGCAATCGCACGAGAAATTCAAGACAAGCGGCTTGTTCTTGTAATGATCGAAGGTATGCGGGCCGTCCCCGACCTGTATCTGGTCACTGATACGCAGCGGCTGCCTTCTCGAGCGGTTCGCGCCTGGCTCGATTTTCTCGAAACGACGGTTAGCAAGTCGCGAGGAGTAGAAATGGAGGAATCTTGATTCGACGTATGGCGTCCACCAGAAATCATGTGCCTACGGCTTCTGTGCCGTAAACAAGGCGCCTTCGGTGCAGGACGACGTGTGATAACCTGTCCAGCCATGAAAAGTGGCGTTGATGAATCCCGCATTCGCCAGCATTTCCAGGAGCGACCACTCCCAAATCGCGCCGGTAATTCAGTCGGACCAAGCGCCCTTGTCGGCCACTTCTTCCGGTGTGACGTCTTCGTGCAACAGAATGTCAGCCATTTGAAGCCGACCGCCGGGCTTTAGAACACGACAAACTTCTTGCAATACGGTTGGTTTGTCAGTGCACAGATTGAATACGCCATTCGTAAGGGCGACATCCACACTGCTGTCTTCGACGGGTAGATACTCAAGATGTCCCTCGCGAAAGTCGACATTGTCCACATGCAGAATCGTGGCGTTTCGTTGAGCCTTTCGTATCATTGCTGGCGTCATATCGACGCCAACTACTCTGCCGCTTGGTCCGACTCGCCGTGCAGCAAGAACGCTATCCATACCAGCGCCGCTACCCAGGTCGAGGACAATGTCCCCTGGTTGTATTGGACCAAGGAGCAGTGGATTGCCTACACCGCAAAATGACTCGGTAAGTGACGCCGGCAATGCATCGATTTCCTCGCCATCGTAGCCGAGTTGCTTAGCGATCTCCGGACCGACAGCAAACTTCGCTTCATCGCCGGGCGATTCCGCAGTTGAGGCGAACCGTTTCAGGACACTCGCTCGGAGGCCATTGATTTCTTCGGGCATGAATCAGTTCCCTCATGACGTGCGAACAATGTCAATGCGTGGCACCAACCAATCGCATTTTTTTGTCAACTTACTGGAATTCTAAGCATTTCACGAACCCCTTTGACGTATCGGGAAGAGCACACCTCTGCGGCGCGTAACTCGACGTTGAAATTATTCATCTGCGACACCATCCTTGGGCGTTCGGCAAGTCCACCCAGGGTCAAGCCAAGCCGTTTACTAAGTCATAGTTGTTGCGACCGGCGCATATTGGCGGACAACTCGCTTTGCCCTGCGCGGCTGTGGGCTCTGCGCTGTATGGATCAAAAGCTACGAAGATAGTCGCGGGGGGAGCGCTTTGCGACCTGCCTTGGCCGTTAACGATTTGCTGCACAGCGAAACCATTATTCGCCTGCCACTCCTTCAAGTAAGAGGTCTGTTTCGCCGTAAGCGGAGACACTTCGCACGCAGAACGTCGGCCGAAGTTGATTGCCTCGCTTTGAATAGCTCCGTGACTATCTGTTCCAGCTGAGTTGCCGGCCCCAGCATCTCCCGACGAACTCTGTTTCGCTCTTCAGAAGTGCTTGCTAACTCTAATCGTGCTTGAAGTACGTCGAGTTCCGCGGATACAACAACTTCAAATGTGGCCTCTCCCTGTCTGTAGGCTTCGCGTTGAAGGCCTTCGATTTCGTCGATCATCAAGTCGCGTCAGAGTAAATTGCCATGAATTTACTCAACAGCGCGACAGCATCTTCCCTCGGTCTTTGGAACACGTTTCGTCCCACGATTGAACCGAATCCGCCACCATCGCGTATTGCGCGGACTTCCTCCAACAACTCGCTATCCACTTTCCGCGCACCTCCGGAAAACACGATGATCCTTCTTCCGCCGAACACATTTCTGACGACATGCCGAACGCGATCTGCAGCGGACTCAATGTGTACATCGAGTTCATCATAGATGCTTCGGATATCTGGATTTGCCACATTTTCTGTCGGCAGTTTGACCTTAATTATGTGGGCGCCCAGCTGCGCAGCGATGTGGGCGGCATAAGAAATAACATCGATTGCCGTCTCATCGTCCTTTGCTAACTGCTCGCCCCGAGGATAGGACCACACAACAACCGCCAAGCCAGCAAGACGTGCCTTAGCCGCGATCTTCCTCAGTTGCTGATACATCGTAGTTGCGTGAGCTGACCCCGGATAAACCGTAAACCCAATCCCACAACAACCCAAGCGGAGTGCATCTTCAACTGTGGCAGTGACAGCCTGCGTCGGATTCCCGTCTGCAAACAACATTTCGTGGTTATTGAGCTTCAAGATCAGCGGCAAATCACCAGCAAATCGTCGAGCCCCAGCTTCCAAGAAGCCGAGCGGCGCTGCAAACGCACTGCAGCCGGCGGAGATCGCCAGATCGAAGTGGTAAAGGGGGTCATTCGCAACTGGATTGCGCGCGAAGCTACGGTCGGGACCATGCTCAAAGCCCTGATCAACCGGCAGGATGACCAACTTTCCCGTGTCGGCAAGCGTCCCGTGCCCTAAGATCCGGCGAAGATTGGCCAACGTACCTGGGCAATCGGATTCGTACCAACTGAGAATCTCGCTAACACGCGTCGACATGATGGACCTTGGACTGCGACTGAGTAGTTTCACTAGGTTAAAGCAATCTACAAGTACGCTTGGGGGCGTGCCTGAAATTCCTTCCGGCAGCGTTCCGTGAAAAAGTAGAGCAAGGCCCCTTCATACTCTTCGACCGCTACAGCATACATTTTGGGGAACCGCATCTCGCACACCGGGTCAAGAACAAAGTCGCTCATGCGATCATCATGTTAACGGCGCTCGAATAATGCAGCGCGGGGCGGTCGAATAGTGCAGCGCTAGGTTTGGTTGGGTTCTCCGTTTGGCTGCGGGTTGTGTCGTAGGATTGGCGGCCCGCCGGCCTCTCAAGGGCCGAGGCGCGGCCGCGGTGAAACTGCCCAGCTTAACGTTCAGTGATGATGTTGCTCGTGAGCGCGGCGAGTTGGTGAAGGTTTTTCGGTCGCCGCCTCGATCTGGTGCTTGATTACTTCTTGCGGGTTCGCCGTCCAGTTCTGCGTTTGGCATCCTGGAGACGGTAGCTTTCGCCGGCCGCTTCCAGGATGTGACAACGATGCGTCAGGCGATCCAGGGCCGCGCCAGTCAACCGTTCGTTCCCCAGAACTTCGGTCCAGTTTTCAAACGGCAAGTTCGTCGTCACGATCACGCTGTTTCTCTCATAGGCGGTGGAGATCGCGTCAAACAGGAGTTCCGCGCCCGCCTTACTCGCCGGCACGTAGCCCAGTTCGTCCAGGATCAACAGGTCCAGCTTGCCGAGTTGCTGTCGCAACCGCAAGAGTTGACGCTCTTCTTTGGCCTCCAGCATGAAGGTGATCAGTTCGGTCACGCGGAAGAACCGCACGCGTTTGCCGGCGGCGCAGGCGGCGATGCCCAGTGCCGAAGCCACGTGTGTCTTGCCCGTTCCACTGGGCCCGACGATCAGCACGTTCTCTTTGGCCTCCAGGTAATCACCGGCCAGAAGTTCCAACACCAGCGGCTTGTTGAGGCTAGGCCGGGAAGCGAAGTCGAACTCGTCCAGCGTCTTGTGCGCCGGGAACTTGGCCGCTTTCAACCGTCTTAGCGCAGCCCGCTGTTCTCGATCGATCAGTTCCTGCTCGCACAGCTGCAGCAGGAAGGCTAGATGATCGAGGTTGTCATGAGCAGCTTGCGCGGCCAACTTCTCACATACGGCCAGCATCGTCGGCAGCTTGAGTTGCTTGAGATGATGCTGCAACAGGACGGTCGTTTTGGTTTCGCGTTTGGTCATCTTGGGTCCTCCAGCAGAGTTCCGTAGATCGCCACGTCCGTTGCCGGCACGCGGACCAGGCTCAAGTGCGGCCGTCCATCCAAGGAGAACAGCTCCACCGGCCGTTCAGCGCGATGTTCCAGAACCATGCGGACGCTGTCCGCATCCAGGACGTCGATGTCCAAGGCATACTCCACAGCTGATGTTAATTGACTCAACGAGAAGCGTTCCAAGAGACGCAACACGCGAATGAACTCTCGCGTGCCGCCGGTGCGTGAGGTTCCGTCCCAGCGTGCTTCCAGTCGTCGCCGCAAGATGCCGAAGCAGGCTGGCAGCTCCCACTGTTCCAGTGGCTTGGCGTGATCGAAGCCACCCGGCTTCCGCTCCAACAACGCCAGGTAGTGCACCGGCTCGTAGAACGTCTGTTCGCGCTCCCAGCAACGCTGATGCCTGGCGATCAACTGATGGCCGAAGATGATGCGAACTTCAGCAAGGGTGGCCACCACCGTCACCGTGCGGTGGGCGTGCTTGGTCGGCACGGAGTAGGAGTTCTTGTCGAAGCGGACCAGTGACAGTGAGTCGGCATGCGCCTGCTCCACTCGCCGCGCTTCAAACGCCTGCTTGGGAAGCGGCAGGAACTTGGCCTGATCCTCGGCCAGCAGCTCGCCTTTCGTGGCTGGCTTACCACGCGTCCGCTGCGAGAGGTTCTCGCGACAGTCGGTGACCAACGTCTCGTTCAACTCTTCCAACGACGCCACACGCGGCAGCGGCACCAGGTAGCTCTTGCGGGCTACGCCCAGCAAGCGTTCGACGTGTCCCTTCTCGTTGGCCCGTCGTACCAGGCAGAAGTGTTCCTGGAACAGGTAATGGCTTTTGAGTCGCAAGAACTCGCGGGTCAGCTTCCGCTCACGCTTGCCGAGGATCTTGGCCGCGGCGATGGCGCTGTTGTCATAGCTGATGCGATGCGGCACGCCGCCAAAGAACTCAAAAGCCCGGCGATGGCCCTCCAGAAACGACTCTGTGCATTCACGCGGAAACGCCTGGCAGAAGATCGCGCCACAGTACGGCAGCGTCATCACGAACAACGCCACCTTGGTCTGCACGCCGTTCAACCAGATGTCGGCATACCCGAAGTCAACTTGCGCTTCGCCGGGTGGATGTGACAGCGGCAGGAACGCTTCTTTGTGTGAGAGCTTCCAGGAACGGACCGCGTCCTTGACGATCGTGTAACCGCCATCGAAGCCATGTTCGGCCCGCAGCCGCTCCCAGATCCGCTTGGCCGTGTGCCGTTGCTTCTTCGGTGCCGTGCGGTCGGCCTGAAGAACCTCCTCGATGATCGGCAGGAACGGCCCAATCTTTGGCTTCTTGCGTGGCTGCTGCTGGCGATAGCCGGGCGGCTCTTCGTGCGCCAGGATCTTGTCCAGGGTTCGCCAGTTGATGTTGAACTCGCGGCATGCTTGCCGCCGGCTCATCCCTTCCGCCAGCACGCGGCAGCGGACTTCGGCCCAAAACTGCATCTCGACATACACTCCCGGCACCTCGCGGCAGACCAGGCCGCCTCCCGGCGAAAGCCTGGCCGATCAAATCGGCCATTCTCTCCGCCGGCGGCCTCACCGCCTCACTCAGGTGCACAGTTGTGCGCTGCACTTTTCGACCGCCGCAGCCAATCCCCTGCGCTGCACTTTTGGAACGCCGTCAACAGACGGCCTGATGTTTAACTGGGAATCCGAACGAACTTGCGCTTGTACTACTCGCGTGCAGTGATTCCGGATAGAGCCGCAAAGACGAATGGATCGTCAGCCGATCGTATCCGTCTGCTCTACCTTCGATTGACAATTCAAATACGCCTGGCCCCAACAACTCTTCGGAATACCGAAAGCGAGTTTGCACGCGAAATGGGCGTTGTGCGTCCAGTGCGACAAGCTCAGCATTCTTTAACAATTCCACGACTAGCTGCATCCGTGGCACGATCACTTCTTGAACAACACTCGCAGCCTCTACGTTAAATTGCTTCGCCGCATCGCTGACTTCTCGCATTCGCTGACCGAGATGTCTCCTGCCGAGATCTCCCCTTGCCGTAGCGACCTAAAGTTGCTCACAAATCCGCTGACGTAGGTAGCCTAATTCACTCATTGTATTCCACTATCGGAATTACGATTGGTGCTCGGCAGCGCTCGACTTGGCATTGCGGAAACGGGGAAAGAACATGGGGGTGCGTTCCATGTACTCGCGATATTCAGCCGGGAATTTCTGAAGAACGTCCTTTTCCTCTCGCTTCGCCAATCTCACGTACATCGCAATGACAAAGGGCCACAGAACCAGCGTTGTTAATGTCGGCCATTGAATCAAGAATCCGAGCGTGATGATGAAGATGCCCGTGTACTGTGGATGCCGCATGTAACGATAGACGCCATCAGTGACAAGTCGGCCTTCTGAACGATGTACTTGTTCCCATCCAGCGCTAATCAACCAAATCCCCAGAATCAGCAGAATGTTGCTCGTCAACATCACGATGAACCAACCGTTGCCGATACCCAGCCAGGTGATCAGGTCTCCCAGCAGATGGCCGCTCACGTGGTCCAATGGAATTGGAAGGCCGACAAAATGCGTCAGCAGATAAATTGTTAGCGGGAAGCCATACATCTCTGTGAAGAGCGCGATGATGAAGGCGATCAGAGCACCGCCCGAACGTCGCTCCATTCGCGTACGGCTTGGCAAGAAACGCAGGATGAAAAACAAGCTAACGAGGACGAGTGTGACCACAAGTCCCCAAGCGCCGTAAGCATAGTGCTGGTCGTGCATCACTTCTTCCGTGGAAGTCGGAAATTGTAGAACGCAGCGACGATCGCGCCGAAGAGCCAGCCCAGGATAAAGATCTCCAGGACGCCAATGGTCATCTCCCACCATGGCATGTCCCAACGCATAATTGGCTCAACGTCCAACCCATGCATGATGCTATTGAAGAAGCGAATCGCGACGTCGTGGGAAACGGTAGACATAACGACCACGCACCCCAAGTAGGCCAGCGCTGATCCGACGGCAAGAGCGAATCCAAAGCGAGTTGGACTAAGTGTGTTCATGATTTTCTGTCTCCATGAGAGTCGTGTTCATCACTATTGCCCATCGCATGGCCACGCATCATGAACAAATGGCAAGCGAACATCAGAATGATCGCCAAGAGCAGAGTCACGCTTTCTTGGACGCCGATGAGTGGCAACAAGAAAATGAGCAAGAACGGCAGAACGCAGCCGGCAAGCATTTTCAAATAGTGGCTGAAGCTCATTCTTCAACTCCAGACTGATGTGCACCGTTGTCCGATGCTGAGATTGTTCACTTCAATTGAAGCCCGACCTTGGCCAGGAGCGTTAACAAGCCAAGCGCTTCGTCTTTCGATTGCGAATTCAGGAACACGTCTCGGTGTTCCTGAATGGCGTTGGTTAGAAATCGAACGACATGCCTGAGGGGGATGACGTGATAGGGGAGGTCGCCGTGCGGCGAAGTCCCGCCAAAGACTGTCCACTGGATGTGGCACGGCATCCCCATTCCAACAATCGTGTCCGAAAACCCATGCTCGACGACGGTGCGCGCCGTCTCGTCTGGGTTGTTAGAACAGCAGCCGAACCGCCGAATCACCGTCCCGATGACCCTCTTGTCTCGGACTGACCGATTAAATCGAGATTTCCCCTCTTTGACTTCGCCAATGATCATCAACATTTGGTTATCGTCGGCATCAATCATTGGATCTGGTGGAAGCATTGCTCCGGTGCCAGGGATCCAACGGCCAGCTTGAGGAAAGCGTATCGCCAGGATATCGATATCGGTCAGCGTTTCACCCGCTCCATGCGACCGGGCGACGACAGGGAACTCGGTCACGGTAAAGAAGCCGTTCATCCTTAAGTATGACTGAACGAGGCCGACCGCCGGGTCCATCACCGTCCTCCTTGGTCTGGGCCGCAACCTGGAAGGCACGGGCAGTGGTAATCGCAGGACGAATATCGTTCCAGCAGTCGGTTCAACAGCCGTTCGATGGCGTCGTCGTAGAACACTTCCGCGCCTGTCGCTTTGCCAAGTGTCGATTCCAGCGTGGGCAGGGCCGTCGTCACACCCCCAGTCTCGGTCAGGACCCCAATGAGCTTGCCCTCTTCGTAGGCGATAGCGAATTCCCCCAGCGTCCCAGACCGGCCGCCCGTGATGACAATGATGTCACTACTGCGGATATTGATCAATTCGCGTCCCATGAGCCCGAGCCCTGTGAAAATCAGGACGTCGTATTCTCGATACGGTGACTGAAAGGTCTCAACGTGCTCTTTCAAAGACGAAGCAGGAGAGATTCCGATCACGTGGCCACCGACCTCGCGAGCTCCTAGCACAGCCTCGTGAGGCAGGCCGGGACAAGCTCCGGTTAGTAAACAGCAACCGCGTTGAGCTATAGACCGGCCTAACTCGCGACACAGGTCCAAAGTTGGTTGCTCGGCTTCACTGCCCGCGGAGCCCATCACTCCGATCCGAATCTGGAGGCCCGTTCGGGGGTCGACTGCGCTGCGTGAAGGGCTGTTCATATCACTCGGTCTCGTTGTTGTTGCCTCGCTCGACGTGGAGCAAGCGCGCATTGATTGCGACAATCACAGTGGAGACAGCCATTAAGGCGGCCCCGCCAGCCGGAGGTAGCCAGTAATTCCATGCGTAGAGCGCTCCGGCCGCCAGCGGGATTGCTAATACGTTGTAGCCGGTGGCCCACCAGAGGTTCTGCACCATCTTGCGATAAGTCGCCTTGGCCAGAGCAATAATTGCCGTCACATCTCGCGGGTCCGAACGAACAAGGACGATATCCGCCGATTCGATCGCCACATCTGTTCCTGCACCGACCGCAATTCCCACGTCGGCTTGTGTCAGTGCAGGCGCGTCGTTGACTCCATCGCCTACCATGGCGGTGACCAAGCCGCGCCCTTGGACTTCCCGGATCTTGTTTGCCTTCTGGTCGGGAAGCACTTCGGCGAAGTAGTCATCGAGTTCAAGTTCAGCAGCGACCCAGGCGGCCACGGCCTGCGCATCGCCGGTTAGCATCATCGCCTGGATTCCCATCTGTTTGAGCTTCTGCAGTGCCTCGCGGGATTCCTCTCGAATAATGTCCGCCAGTGCAATCGCGCCAGCAACTTCGTCGGCGATAAGAACGTAAACAACCGTTTTTCCCTGTTCGGCGATCTCCTGAATGCGTGGTTCCTGAGTGGCGAGTTGCTGCTCGCGAAGATAGCCAGGGCTGACGACTTTGACGGAAGTGCCCTCGACGGTGGCCTGAGCACCCTTCCCGGGAATCGCTCGGAAATCGACGGGAACAGGAAAGGCAATCCCGCGACTCTCTGCGGCATCGACGATTCCCTGCGCTATCGGATGTTCAGATTGACTCTCAAGACTGGCGGCGATCCGGAGCAGCTGTTCCTTGTTGAATTCGGCCACAGGGACAATATCCGAGACGCCAAATCTTCCCTCGGTCAGCGTGCCAGTCTTATCGAAAACGATCGCCTGGATATCGCGTCCACGCTCAAAGGCAGAACGGTCGCGAATCAAAAGTCCATTGCTGGCAGACAAAGACGTTGAGACAGCAATAACAAGGGGCACTGCGAGTCCCAATGCATGAGGGCACGTGATCACCATCACCGTGACGCTACGTTCCAGGGCAAACACGAAAGTCTTGCCAAACATCAGCCAGAACGCGAATGTGCCGACTCCGATCGTCAGAGCAATCACCGTCAACCAGAAAGCGGCGCGATTGGCAAGATCTTGTGTCCGTGAGCGTGAATCCTGAGCTCGGCGAACCATTTCGATCACTTGAGCCAAATAGGTCTGGTCTCCCGTCTTCTGGACTTCAACGGTGATTGCCGAATCTCCATTGACCGCACCGCCGATGGTTGTGTCACCGACCGATTTCTCGACCGGTTTGCTTTCGCCAGTAATCATTGATTCATTAACGGTCGTCTTGCCTTCAATGACGATACCATCAATGGGAATCTTCTCGCCCGGTTTGACGAGCACACGGTCACCCTTGGCCAATTGACTAACCGGCACGTCCTCGGCGCTTCCGTCTTCTCGGATTAAGTGGGCATCGGAAGGCATAAGCTTTACGAGAGACTCCAGAGCAGCGGAGGCTCCCATGACCGATCGCATTTCGATCCAGTGGCCCAGAAGCATCACGTCGATCAGCGTGGCAAGTTCCCAGAAGAAGACTTTGCCGGTGAGTCCGGTAATCGGCTCCAGCACAACCGCAGCGCTGTAGACGTACGCCACGGTGATCGCGACGCCAATCAGCGTCATCATGCCGGGCTGTTTGTCGCGTAGCTCTTGATAAAGTCCAGTCAGGAACGGCCAACCGCCATAGAAATAAATCGCCGAAGCCAAGACAAACTGTAGATAGCTATCACCGGAAAACTTCAAGAACTGGCTGACGCCGAATAGCTCTTGAAGCATCTGCGAGAGCAGCACAACCGGCACGGTCAGGAGTAGGCAGATCCAGAATCGTCGACGAAAGTCAGCGACCATGTGCGCGTGATGGCCTGAGTGCCCATGACTCGCATGGTGCGCATGCTTTGTGTCGTGGTGCATTTGATGATGGTTCATAGCACGACCATCCGAATTCGACCCGTTTGGCATTCTGAATTGCAGCGGAAGGCCACCGCGAGGCCACCTAACTCGACAAACATCCGCACCTATTAGATGCGTCGTCAGGCAGAGTTCTTCGCGCGAATCAGCATTTTTCGACCCGTGTCCACTAAGACGGTGATTCCGCGGGTGTGGCAGTCGTCTTTTTTGGCTCTTCCGCAGCAAACCGTGGGTCTTTGATGCCGAGTTTCAACTTCCACTCTTGAACGGAACAATACAACACGGGAACAACCAGCATTGTCATGATCTCGATGGCCATCCCCCCGAAACTTGGAATGGCCATCGGAACCATGATATCCGACCCCCGGCCCGTCGATGTCAAAACAGGGAGGAGCGCTAGGATTGTCGTCGCCGTGGTCATCAGGCACGGTCGAACCCGACGGACGCCAGCAGCCAATGTTGCAGCGCGCGCCTCGCTCGCCGTCGTAATCTTGCTGCGTACAAAACTTTGATCGAGGTAAGTCGTAATCACAACACCGTCATCCGTCGCAATCCCAAATAGCGCCAGAAAGCCCACCCAGACCGCTACACTCAGGTTGATGGGGTGGATTTGAAACAGCGTCTGCATGCTTGTGCCGAAGAGGCTAAAGTCAAGAAACCAAGGTTGAGCGTAGAGCCACAGCATGAGGAATCCGCCTGCCCAGGCGATAGCGATGCCACTGAACACGAGCGACGTTGTGATCGTCGAGCGGAATTGCAGGTACAAGATGATGAAGATGATGAAGAGTGCCAGCGGCAAAACCACGATTAACGTCTCTTGCGAACGGATTTGGTTCTCGTAGTTACCGGCGAATGTGTAGCTGACACCCGGTGGAAGCGCCAATTCACCGCTATCGATCTTCTTTTCTAGATAGCGCTGGCAGTCTTCAACGACATTGACCTCGGCCTTGCCCGACTTCATGTCGAATAACACATAACCCAGCAGAAACGTGTCTTCGCTCTTGATGACTTGGGGACCGCGCACGTAATTGATGTTGGCCACTTGCTCAAGGGGAATTTGAGACCCATCCTTGGCTGGGACTAGGATCTTTTTAAGCGTTTCAATCTCATTGCGAAGTTCCCGCATGTACCTCACACGCACTGGAAACCGTTCGCGTCCTTCAACCGTCGTCGTAATACTCCGTCCGCCGATGGCAACTTCGACAACGTCTTGCACTTCACGAATCGTCAGGCCGTAGCGAGCGATCTTGGTACGGTCAAAGTCGATCTCCAAGTACGGTTTCCCAACAATGCGGTCCGCAATCACGGCTGATGCTTCAACGCTGGGAACTTCCTTCAAATGGCGCTCAATCTCCAGGGCAACCCGCTCAATCGTCTCCAAATCTGGCCCCTTAACTTTGACACCCATGGGAGCCCGCATGCCGCTTTGAAGCATGACAATGCGTGCTGCTATTGGTTGCAAGCGCGGTGCCGAAGTTGTGCCAGGCACTTTGCCTGCTTCGGTGATTTCATGCCAAATGTCGTCCGCAGTCACAATTCCTGGCCAAGGATTGCGTCCGGGATTGATAGCCGCGGCCAACGGCCGCCGCCATTGGCGAAACGGTATTCCTTCCGGATCCGGGACAAGTTTGCCTCCCTCATCGCGATCGAATCTGCCCTGCACTTTGTAGGGAAGTCCGTCGTCGGCAGGGAGTAAGTTTCCCTGTCGATCCTGCGACCAGTCCGTTTCGTCAGCCATATAGCGGAATTTCTGTCGGTGACCGTTGCTGTCGACGATGTATTCGGACTTGTAGTTGATCACCGTCTCAATCATGGAAATCGGGGCCGGGTCAAGTGGACTTTGAACACGTCCGATCTTGCCAACTGCCAATTCCACTTCGGGCACGGCCATGATCTTCTGGTTCTGCAATTGCAGAACGTCCAGTGATTCACCGATTGATGCATGAGGCATCGTTGTTGGCATATAGAGGAAGGAACCTTCATCGAGTGGCGGCATGAATTCCTTGCCGAAGCCATTCCAAGACTTGGCGAGGGTCCATTGCAACTTCGTGAACAGTGAACGGTTTTGGATCTCGTTCCAACTCTTGCGGCGCTGCTGACCAAGTTCGTACTTGAAGTGCTCGATCGTCGATAATTCGGCAACTTCACTTTCACCGAAAGAATCAGACTCGTATTCGGCGGGAATTCGCCCAAACAGAACAGCAGGACCAAGCCAGACGGAAACGCCTGCGAGGAGCACCAAGGCCGGCAGACAGAGGAACAAGAGCTTATGGTTCAGGCACCAATTGAGCAGAGGACGATAAAGATATCTCTGAAAGACCTGGAAAAACGCGAGCAATCCACCGATAAGGAGCACGACAAAAGCCAAATTGCGGATCAATCCCTGCTGGGGTCCCAGTGGAAGCCAGTCTTGGGTAAGCATGACGCCAATGAAAATAACCGCGGCACTGATGGCCAGCATGTTGCTGGCGCGATGCATTCGTGTTTTCCAAACATCGAACCGTGGCGGCAGGAGGTCCTGGACTAGGCTGTACAGCCCAAGACAGGCAATGATCAACCCGGCCCACCAAGCGAACCACAGAGACACGATAAGCCCGGCAACAATCAAACTTGCGTAAAAGTATCTCTTGAGCTTGGGCGGTCCAACACTCTTGGCGAAAAGGACGTGAGCCGCAGGAGGAATAATTGTTAAGGCAACGATAACCGATGCTGCTAGGGCGAACGTTTTTGTGAATGCCAACGGCTTGAAGAGCTTTCCTTCGGCACCGATCATCGTAAAGACCGGCAGGAAGCTGACGATCGTAGTCGCAACTGCGGTGACTACGGCGCTGCCAACTTCTGTTGATGCGCGATGAATCACCTCCAAACGACTTTCTTCTGGGTCGGCCTCGTCTAGATGCCTGAGAATGTTCTCGCAAAGGACAATTCCCATGTCGACCATCGTGCCTATCGCGATCGCAATGCCGGACAAGGCCACGATGTTGGCATCGACGCCAAATGTCTTCATCGCAATGAAGCACATGAGGACCGCCAGCGGTAGCAGCGCGCTTATCAACAGCGAACTGCGAAGGTGCATCACCATCACCAAGATCACGATGATGGTGATCAGGATCTCTTCGATGAGTGCCGTGTTGAGCGTACCGAGCGTTTCATAGATTAAGCCAGTTCGATCGTAGAACGGTACAACGGTCACTTGGCTCGTCGTAACCCAATCAGGCCAGGAGTCCTTTGGCTGCGCCCTGAGATGCTTCGTCCATTCTTCATGGTTAAGGTCTGTATCGTTGAACGCATTAAAGTTGTTGGCCTCGGCATATGCGAGCACTTCTTCGCGAGAAACAAGCCGGTAGTCAACGACAGCTTTGGTCGGTAAGCCGGGCGCGATTTCATCAATCTTCTGTTTGACGTTCTTGATGGCTTCGAGCGGATTGAAACCGTACCGAACGACGGCGACACCTCCGACGGCCTCAGCACCGCCTTTGTCCAGGGCCCCGCGGCGAAGTGCCGGCCCCAGAGTCACGTTGGCAACATCTTTGATCGTGATTGGTACATTGTCATTAACGGCGATGACACTTTTTTCGATGTCGGCAATATTCTCGACGAAGCCCAATCCACGAATGAAGTATTCTGCTTTGTTGATTTCGATCGTTCGCGCGCCGACATCAATATTCGACATTTTCACGGCCATGAAAACATCGTCGATGCCGACGCGAGCGGCACGCAACGCATCAGGGTCAACATCAATTTGATACTCTTGAACGAAGCCGCCGATCGATGCAACCTCGGCAACACCTTGGGCAGACAACAGTGAATAGCGCACGTACCAATCCTGTACTGTCCGCAATTCATCCAAGTCCCAACCGCCAACCGGCTCGCCGTCTGGACCGAGGCCTTCGAGTGTGTACCAGAAGATCTGCCCCAACGGAGTCGCATCGGGTCCAAGGGCAGGTGTGACGCCCTCCGGCAACGTGCCGCCGGGCAGGCTATTCAACTTCTCCAGCACACGCGTGCGCGACCAATAGAATTCCACATCTTCATTGAAGATGACATACACCGTAGAAAAACCGAAGAACGAATAGCTTCTTACGGTTTTGACGCCAGGCACACCGAGTAATGCAACTGTGAGCGGATAGGTGATTTGATCTTCAACATCTTGTGGCGAGCGTCCCATCCATTCCGTGAAGACAATCTGTTGATTCTCGCCGATGTCCGGAATGGCGTCTGTGGGAACCGGATCACGCGCCAAGGGGCCCGTGTCCCAATCGAACGGTGCGACGATGACGCCCCACGCGATTACCGCTATGACGATCAGCCCAACGACGAGCTTGTTCTCGAGGCAAAAGCGGATGACCTTGCTAATCATGGATGGGTACTATGTGGTCAATGCCCAGAGTGGTCTTGAGCGGGGTTTCCCGGAGACGAAGTATGTTGCTCAAGTCGTTCGACTCGGTCGGCACATTGGAGCATGCTGGAACCCAAGTAGGGGTTCCTTACCGTTTCCTGATCCTGATACCAGATGGCCCCTTGATTCTGGAACGCCATCGGACAGTGCAATTCATAGACGACAAACTGTTCGTCGAAGCCGAATGTCTTCGCCAAGACACCGATCTCCTGTGAGAGCAAATAGAATCGTGCCCGGAAGTCTTCGATTGCTGTTGCTTGCTTCAATTGGCCAATGATCTGCTCCAACTCCTGCTGCTCTTTGGACCAGATCTGAATCGCGTCGTTTTCGATTGTCTGGGGGGAGATGGCCGATAGTGCCGATTCAAATTGAACGACCGATTGTCTCGCGGCGTTGAGATTGTCTGCAGCCAATGCTTGCCCCATGCCAAGGTAGGCACTCCAGGCTCTGCTCAATTGCGAGCGGAACTCTGGCGTGGTTGCGATGCGAACAAGTTGCGACCCGCCACTCATTGTCAAATTGAGTTTCTCTCGCATCCGCCGCATATGGTCTTTGAGCGATAGGTATGCTTGATCGATTTCGGCCAATTGCGTCGCTTCGCGTCCCTCGACGGCATCGTTCCCAAGCAACATGTCGAATTCATCCCAGAGCATTCTGGGGTGATCCGGAAGTTGAGCTCCGTCGACCCGGTCTAGAGTTGCGCTGAAAGCTGCAAACGCATTCTTGGCTTTCGTGAGATCTTGAGACGGGATCGCCTCCGCCACAGCGGTGTATGCACTCTCAAGAGCCTGAATCTGCTGCTGGAACGCATAGGGTAGAGCTTCGGCATGTTGTTGATGGCCACTACCCGACGCTGCCGCTGGCGTAGATGGGCCGCCGTGGTTATGGCCCCCACCACCACCGCCTTCCGGCGTCATCATGCTCGGCTTGGCTTGAATCTGTATTTCGGCATCGATCTTGAACGAACCTTCCGTCACGACCAGTTCACCCTCTTGCAAGCCATTTCGCACCAAGTAGTAATCGCCAGCGCGCGGCCCCAATAAAATCTCTCTTCCCTCAAAAGTCGGACGATCTGCAGGTGCCATCTCCTCTCGCACTAGCTTCATGGCATGGTTTAATTGCTGAAACGCCTGATCGACTTCTTCGTTGGTATTGGCACGTGTCCCCCCCATCGCAGCTTGCGCTAAGGAACTCGCATGGGAATTCCAAAGCGCGATGGCAAAGGGTGTTCCGGGCTGATCGTACGGGCGATCCAGCATACGGAGATACGTCGCGAACGCCTCACGCGATTTTTCCGCTTCGCCAGCTTGGACAACGCTGGAGAGGGTCAAGAACGCCGGTTCTGCATGCGAAGGCAAGTTCGGCAACTGGACATAAACGATGGCTCTTGTTCCGGTAATCAATGCAGCGCTGTGCGGTATCACCAGAGGCGCTTCCCTGGAGTCAGCAGAAGGCGAAGCGTAGCCAAGAGTCTCCGCACGCACGAGCGGCATCCCGCAAATATCGCAGACACCTGGCTCATCCTTGACGATCTCCGGGTGCATCGGGCTAATCCACTTCCCGGCCAACTCAGGGTCCATCACGCGGCCCCCGGCTGCGACCTCCGGTTTCACGGTGGCGTGGACAAACATCTCAGGCTTGAGTTTTCCGTCCGGGTTCGGGACGTTCACACGCACTTTGACAGTGCGGGTCTTGTCGTCAAGTACCGGCTGAATGAATGCGATCCGTCCGCGGAACACTTCTCCTGGATAGGCTTCCGTTTCAATTGAGACATCCTGACCGTAGCGAACCCAGGGTAAGTCTGATTCATAGGCATCCAAGTGCACCCAAACTTGATTCAGGTCGGCAATCGTATAAATTCGCTCGCCAAGCTGAACTCGTTCGCCCTGACGCTTTAGCTTCTCAATGACGACTCCGCCCAGTGGAGCATAGATCGTCAGATGATCATTCGGTTGACCTCGCGCTTCGATCTCCTTGATCTGCTCCTCTTTCAACCCTAGTAATCGCAGCTTTTCTCGAGACGACTCAACCAGGTCAATTGGCTGTATCAAAGTGGAGCTCGTCTGTGGCCGATCCCGGCGGTTCTTAATAGCCTGCAGCAACTCTTCTTGTGCTGCATAAAGTTGCTCGCTGTAGATATAGACGAGATGGTCGCCCTCCTTAACTTGAATGCCCGTGTAGTCCACGTACAGTCGATCCAGCCGCCCCGGCACCCAAGCTGTAATGTAAGCAAGCTTCGTCTCGTCGAAGTCAACGCGGCCAACCAGGCGGACCTCATGCGAAACGTAACGACGTGCGACGGGAGTCGTTTCAATTCTCATCAACGCCTTGGCTTCCGGACTCAAGGCAAGACTTCGCATACCTCCCGATGTCTTGGCCACCGGGATCAGATCCATCCCGCAGATCGGACACTTTCCGGGCTTTGGTTGGCGGATTTGCGGGTGCATTGAGCATGTCCAAATCGTTTCCGCGCTAGTCGAGGAAACGGTCGTCGCCTGGAGGCTTCCCGATTCGTCCTCAGGCGCCGCAGATTCCGACGAGAATGTGACGGCGATGACTATGCCAACGATGACAAAAATGACCGCTTGGCCCACGATGATTGCGATTCGCGATCTCGCACTCAAACTTTGCCACCAGTTCGATTCGGTGAGTGGTTTCATTCTCGGCTCCAAATCAGGAGGCAAATTGGCAAAACCAATGTGATTCGTCGCAGTCTAAGGGCGCAGCGGATTTCGCCGCTCAAACCATGCGACGAGCTCGTCAACTTGTCCAGTGTCCTTTAAGCCAACTACTGTGAGATGCCTGTCCCCGTGCTGCCATGTCGCAGCAATAGAGTCATTTAGTCCCACGATTTCGCATGTCTTGCCAGCACAGATTTCTTGACGCTTTTCACGATCACCAAACCAGTGAGGGTCCGCGTCGTCGTGCTCAAAGATCACGATCGTGGATCCATCCGCATGCTTACACACACATTGCACACACGTACAGCATGGCATTGTCATCACATAAGTTGACTCGATCGAATACTCCGGAGGCACGCCGCGTGCAACCACTGGCTGATACCCAACCGATTGACTGGCGCTTTCGGGATCAACTTGGGCTCCCCTGTAGTTGCGAAGCAAGACTTGTTGTGCTTCAACCGGGTCATTGCGAAATTCCGTCAGGTATTCTGCAAAGACAGCCTCAAATTCATGTTCGGCACTTTGCTCTTCGTCAAACCAGGCTCGATACCCAAGCCATCCACAGAGCAATAGAAGGGATGCAGCCACGGCCCATCCGAGCGGCCGATTCCAACTGGCTCCGATAGGAGTTGACTTGCTAGGCGCTGTTTCATGAATTTTGCTCGGCGACGGACTCGCTTGTGCGTCGAGTTGGCTCTCGATCTGGCGCCAAGTATCATGCGCGACGACAGGAGTCGGAATTGCTTTCGCGAGGGCAGACAACTGTTGGAAGGTATCGATTTCCTTCTGACAGCTTTCACAGAGCTCGAAATGGGATGCCATGACTGCGCGCTGCTCCTCTGGCAGTTCGCCGTCGAAGTATCCCGACATCAATTCTCTTGCTTGCGTGCAGTTCATTTGCCGCTCTCTGGCGCGACGATTGGAAGTTCGCCAACTAAATGTCGTAGCCCAGTTGGTTCAAGTGCTGCTGCAATTCACGTCGAGCGCGGTTAAGACGAGATCCGACAGTTCCTTCTGGGATCTGCAGCGACTCCGCGATCTCTCGGTACGAAAGCTCCTCCGATTCTCGCAGCAGGAAGATTGCCCTTAGCTCAGGGTCAAGGCGCGCAAGCGCGAGTTCCAGTATTTCGCGTTGCTCAACTGACTTGCCATCAGGCGACGTATCCATCGGCTCCCATTCCATTGTCTGGAACTGCCAGCGTTGGCTCCGTCGAAGATGCTGCAAGGACTCGTTCACTGTGAGACGGTACAACCACGTCTCGAAACTCGAGCGCTGATCGAACTGGCCAATCTTCTTAAACAGTTGGAGAAACACCGCCTGAACAATCTCCGCCGCATCCTGTTCGCCAACCATCCGGGTACTCACCCGAAGGGTCCGGGCGGCGAACACGTCGTAAAGACTTCGGAATGCATCGCGATCCCCTCGTTGGCATGCAGCCACGACGTCGTCGTTGGCCGCAAGTCCCTCACGAGCGGTTCCGGCGTTCACTATGTTAGATGCGGCCAAGTTCCAGTTTCTTCACGGAGATTTGGAAATGCTGCCCACAATCACGGAAAAGCCTTGAACCGGCGCAAGATAGGATAAATCCGCTGACTGTGCCAACTGTATTTCGTGTCGACAATGATTGTGCGTTTTCGCACATTCGTCAGCAAGGAAATTCAAAGATTCACATGAAGAAGCTCTGCAATTGGTGCATCTAAGTCAGCAATGGGTCCGTTTCCGAACTTAGGAGTCAAGTATGAACCAGTTTGTCGTTTTTCGAGGATTCGTATTCGTCGCTTCTCTTAGCATCGTTGTCACGCTTGCCGGGTGCGGCACCGAAGCAGGCAAGCCAGTGGCTGAGACCGAGCCAACGAGCCCAGCAGACCACAATCACGCAGTGAATTCCGGCATGAATGACATGGAGAAAATGCAGATGGAACTCGCCAAGCTCGACCCAGCTGACGCAGAATCTGCCAAACAGCAGCATTTCTGTCCGGTGACGGACCAAATGCTTGGGTCCATGGGCCTTCCTCACAAGGTCGACGTCAATGGTCAATTGGTTTGGATCTGCTGCGAAGGCTGCGAAGAAAAACTGTTGAGTGATCCGGAGACGTACTTAGCAAAAATCAAGAAGAACTGAGTCCATGCCTGATCTGAGTAGTTTCATCGATCGCATCAAGCGCCGACTTGCCAAAGCCGAGCGCGATCCCCAGTGGGGCTTGGAAGAAACCCGCGCTTACATGTCCGCGGTAACTGAGCGGCAGACCCAGTATTCTCAATTGGCCGTACATCTGATGGAGGACGTGTTGCAACCTCGGCTCGAAGTCCTGGTCAACTCATTTCCTAACGCAGCGATGGCTGACAACGATGTCGCGCATCATTGCACGGCATGGTTTGGCTATTGTGATCGTTTTCCGGCAACAACGAGGGTTGAGCTAGCGGTCGATCACGACGCGCGATTTGAGTCGTTATCCATCCTGTTTGAAGCAAGCATGATGCCACGCTTCATCAAATTCAACGAACACGACCGGTTCTCGACGCCCCTGCAGGAAGCGAATGGTGATTCTGTCGGGCCGTGGGTTGAGAATAACCTTCTTGAGTTCCTAGATTCTTATTTGCAAATCGATCGAGGTTCCGAGCTTGTTGATCATATCCCCACTTCAGATCCAGTGTGTGGAATGGAAATCAGCGAAGACTCGGCAGCGGTGACCGCTAGCTATTGCGGCCATCCATACTTCTTTTGTTCTGAGGAATGCCGCGACAAATTCGTGAATGACCCACGTGCCTTTGTCAGCGTTGGACGGAGCTGAATTGCCCATAATACAATTGTCACGATCTGAGCTGATGACGAGTCCTGAATCCAACGGCCAGAAGCCACAATCATTAGCTCCGCCAGCGCGAAAGAACCGTTCGCTGCGTACACAACTGCTGCTGGTCGTCAACCTTCCCCTGGCTCTCTTGGTGGCACTATTCGCTGCCTATGATTTCCAAAGTTCACTTGACTCGCGGGTTAAAGAGAAGGCCATAGCATTGGAGGAGGAAGCGAAGTCGTTGTTACCTGCCGTACTGCAATTGCAGTCTCGTGGAGTTGATGATGTCCAGCAATATGTAGACTCTGTGTGCGCAAGAATGCAATCAACTCAATCGCCTGGCCATCACATCGTTGTCGAGCTTTCGGACTACGAAACAGTGGTGCAGGCAAACGCCCACGGGATATTGAGTTCCGAAGCGCTCGCAGCGATGCAGTCCTCCGTGGTGAATCGACAACCGCAATTCGACGCAGACGGTAGCGTTTTTCTCGTTGGTGCCGAAGCAAACGAGAATGCTGCGGTCTTTGTTTCGGAATCACTGAGTGAAACGCGCCATGCAGTATTTCTAGAGGTGATGCAGCGCGTCGCTGCGATCCTGCTGCTTGCCGCATTTGCCGCAATTGTTGCCAGCGCTTTCTTACGGCGCGTTGTCGCCAAGCCCCTCGATCGCTTGGCAGCAACTATTCACGATGTGGAGCGTGGAGAGCTCGGTCGCCAAACGCAACCACTCCGAACCGTCGAGATGAATCGCGTTGTTGCGGCTTTCAATTCGATGAGTGCCGCACTGGCCAAGTCTGATGCCGAGCGGCGGCGTCAGATGGACAAGGCTCGAGAAATCCAACTCAACCTTTTACCGGCCCGACTTGAAACTGGAAATACTCGCTGTACCTACGTGTACCAGCCGGCTGACGATGTTGGTGGGGACTACTTTGACGCGATCACTCTGGTAGATGGTACGCAACTTTTTTGCATCGCTGATGTAACTGGCCACGGAGTTCCAGCAGCGATGTGTGCGGCGGTTCTCAAAGCACTTTTGCTCCAGGCATCGGAGAGCTTCCTATCACCAGCTGCGATGCTGAAAAGCATCAATCGTTACCTGACCTCCATAACTTTGGCAGAAGACTTTGTTTCTATGGTGCTCGTTCGAATCGAGCCTCATAGCCTCAACGTTCAATATGCGAATGCAGGCCACGAGCCGGCAATTCATGTCAGGCAGGGTGAGCGGATTGGCCGCCTCGAGTCGACCGGTGGCCTGCTTGGCGTGACCAATGGGAGCGAGTGGGAAGACATCAGCTTGGATGTTTGCAGCGGCGACCGGTTGTTTATCGCCACCGATGGAGTCACCGAAGCTGCCGATGAAGATTTCGAGTGCTTTGGCCGAGGGCGACTGGAAGAATTGTTGGGGAAATTGGCTACGCTTGATCTCGTTACAGCCACTGAAAGGGTCTGGAACGCGGTTAGTGCTCACCAGGGGACTGCACACCAAAAAGACGACATCACGTTCCTTTTCCTTGAATTTCTGAGATCCTCAACAGCAGGGCACGGCACTGCAATAAGTCGCCAAGGCTTGGTCGCAGGATGCTCATCCGTTCCCGCAAATACTCCGGAGCGGATATGAGGCGCGCTGCGATTCAATTCTTAGGTGCAGCAGGCACTGTAACGGGATCAAGGCACCTCATTCTGGCGCGTGGGCGCAAGATCTTGTTAGATTGCGGGTTGTTTCAGGGACCGAGGGAATTGAGGGTGCGGAACAGGCGTAAACCGCCGTTTGAGCCATCAGAGATCGACGCCGTTGTCCTTAGCCACGCGCATATCGATCATTCCGGCTATCTACCTTTGTTGGCGCGGCGCGGATTTCGTGGACCGGTCTATTGCACGCCGGCAACAATGTCACTGCTGCAGATCATGTTGCCGGATGCCGCTCATATCCAAGAAGAGGAAGCGGCATATGCCAACCGCAAGGGATACTCAAAG
Organism: uncultured Planctomycetales bacterium; assembly: GCA_937982665.1. Taxonomy (GTDB): domain Bacteria; phylum Planctomycetota; class Planctomycetia; order Pirellulales; family S012-138; genus CALJLD01. The sequence continues at coordinate 78,569 of CALJLD010000036.1, read as the reverse complement.
CATCATCCGGCGGAACCACTTTATTCGAGCCGCGACGCAAAGAATGCGCTCAAGCTGCTCCGTCCACGTCCCTACGGCGAGCCTTTTGGCATTGTCGATGGAATTTCAACCGTGTTCCGGCGCGCGGGGCACATTCTCGGTTCCGCCACGGCCGAAGTGCGTGTTGCAGCAAAGGGCACTGACGGCCCCACAGCAACTCTCGTTTTTTCAGGAGACTTGGGACGCTGGGGACGTCCAATGATTCGTGATCCAGAGTTCGTTTCGCACGCGGACGTTCTCCTCGTTGAGTCAACGTACGGAGATCGCGCGCATCCGAAGTTTGATGCCTCCGGATCGCTTGCGAAGACCGTCAATGCTGCCGTCGATCGTGGTGGTGTCCTGCTCATTCCGGCTTTTGCAGTCGGGCGCACTCAGGAGTTGATTTGGCGTCTTCGCGAACTGGAGGATGCCGAAGTCATTCCTCGCGTGCCGGTCTTCATTGACAGTCCCATGGCGACGAACGTCACAGGCATTTATTGTCAGCATCCGGAGGAGCACGATATCGATATGGCATTGCTGATGGACGAACAGCGTTGTCCGCTTTGCTGCAAGCCGTACACTTTCACACGGACTCGGGAGCAGTCCAAAGCGCTCAACGATTTGGTCGGTCCCGCCATCATTATTGCCGCCAGTGGTATGGCTACTGGCGGACGGATCGTCCACCATTTGAAGCGCCGACTCGGCGATGAGCGGACGACCGTGCTCCTTGTCGGTTTTCAGGCGTCCGGCACAAGGGGACGCTCACTTCAAGACGGTGCCCCTTACCTGCGCATGCACGGTCAGAACGTGCCTGTACGCGCATCAGTCGAGACGCTCGGTGGACTCTCGGCTCACGCGGACTCTGACGAGATCCTGCGGTGGCTCTACGGTTTCGCAAAGCCCCCGCGGACAACCTACCTCGTTCATGGAGAGCCTACTGCGGCCAATTCACTCCGAGACAGAATCGAGAAAGAACTAGGTTGGTCGGTCTTTGTTGCTGAAGAAATGCAGTCGGTTCCCTTGCTTTTGTGAAAACAAACAAGAGAGCGCGGCTCACAACCGTTCAGTGTGTGATGGACACAAACCAGAACAAATCGATGACGACTAACTCGGGCACGATTACCCGCGTGCGTGGCAGCGTCATTGATGCCATTTTTGAACATCGCATGCCAGATTTGCACAACGAACTGCGCGCAGGTGAAGACGAAGAATACGTTATCGAGGTCGTGAGTCACCTCGACGCTCATACCGTGCGAGGTATCGCGCTCACTCCTACGGAAGGCCTAGCCCGCGGATCGATCGTCGTTGATCAAAGCACGTCCTTGAAGGTTCCGGTTGGCCACCGCTTGTTGGGAAGAGCCATCAACGTATTCGGACGGGCGATCGATCGAGGCGATCCGTTGGTAGACGGCGAATGGCGCTCGATTCACCAGCATCCCGTCCCGCTAACGCGGCATGTTACGTCGATGGAGCCGTTCCTCACCGGCATAAAAGTAATTGATGTGCTCGCGCCGCTGGAGCGTGGAGGGAAAGCAGGCCTCTTTGGTGGAGCGGGCGTCGGTAAGACCGTCGTCATAATGGAATTAATTCACAACACAGTCAGCAAACATCAGGGAGTGAGCTTGTTCTGCGGCATTGGGGAACGCTGCCGCGAAGGGGAGGAGTTATACCGAGAGTTGCAGCAAACAGGCGAACTTGGCAATACAGTTCTCGTTTTCGGTCAAATGAATGACCCGCCGGGCGCGCGGTTCCGTGTTGGCCATGCCGCTTTAACGATGGCGGAGTATTTTCGTGATGATGCCCGGCAGGATGTCCTCTTGTTGATCGACAACGTGTTTCGCTTCATTCAGGCGGGATCGGAAGTCTCGGGCCTAATGGGCCGTTTGCCGTCCCGCCTTGGCTATCAGCCGACCCTCGGCACGGAATTGGCCGAATTGGAAGAACGGATCTGCAGCACGTCTTCGGGTGCCATTACATCCGTCCAAGCCGTTTATGTTCCTGCCGACGATTTCACCGATCCGGCTGCCGTTCATGCCTTCGGTCACTTGTCGGCAACGATCGTCCTATCGCGCAAACGGGCCAGCGAAGGGCTCTATCCTGCCGTCGATCCACTCCAATCTCGCTCGAAACTGCTCGTTCCTCACGTTGTTGGGCAACGTCACTACGCTGTTGCACAGGCGATTCGGAAGACGATTGCGGAATATGAAGAATTAAAAGACATCATCGCAATGCTGGGACTTGAAGAGCTCTCGCAGGAAGACCGCAATGTTGTGAATCGTGCCAGGCGATTAGAGCGATTCTTAACGCAGCCATTCTCTGTGACTGAGCAGTTCACGGGCCAGGAGGGGCGGTTCGTCGAATTGGAAAATGCATTGACCGGTTGTGAACAAATCCTTGACGATCGATTCGCCGACCTTCCTGAGAGATCTCTGTACATGGTTGGCGGTATCGATGAAGTAAAACACTTGACGAGGAGATCATCCGCATGATGCTTCGAGTCTTTTTGCCCGGGGAGGTACTTCTGCGACTTACAGTCGCCAAGATCGTTGCCGAGGCTCAGGATGGCCATTTTTGTCTGTTGCCAAGGCACATCGACTTTGTAACGGCGTTGATACCAGGTCTATTGAGTTATACTGACGATCGTGGTCAAGAGCACTTTGTCGCGCACGATGAGGCGATTCTGGTTAAGTGCGGGCAAGATGTCAGTGTTTGTACCCGGACCGCGGTCAAAGACGGCGATCTCGGCGCGTTGCATTCCGTTGTCGACCAGCAGTTTCGCGTCATTGATGACCGCGAGCGGCGAGCACGTTCCGCGGCGGCGCGACTTGAAGCAGGCATGGTTCGGCGGTTCATGGAATTCGACAAAAGCGGTTAGTGACTCGTATGGACGAGCGACCCAATGGCAACTTGAGTCGACATGTTGCTAGGAAAGAGCTTCGCAAACTCAAAGGCCGGCGTGACCGTGGCCACGGGATTTGGTATGGCCTCGGCATGTTTGGGCTCGTGGGATGGTCCATTGCCGTACCAACTCTAATCGGTGTGGCCATCGGTGTTTGGATTGATCGCAAGTGGACACCTGGATTCTCATGCACGTTGACGGGTTTATCCGTTGGAGTCGCAGCGGGCTGTGCGATCGCATGGTATTGGGTGAAGCGAGAGAGCGTTGAAGAGGGAAATGCAGATTCACCAACTATTCAATCCCAACGTGAACACGACGATCTGTAAGGAGTGCCATCTATGTACACGATTGCGTTGGCTGCGGCATTTGGCGCGGGTGCCATTCTTGGAGCCATCTTTTTCGGAGGTCTGTGGCTCACAACCAAGAAGCTGACTTCCTCACACCAACCTCTGCTGCTGTGCTTTTCAAGCTTCCTGATTCGTACGGGTATCGTTCTGTCGGGTTTCTATTTGATCGCAGATGGACATTGGGAACGGCTTGTTGCAAGTTCAAGTGGATTCTTGATCGCGCGGTTGCTCCTCGTCTTTACGCTCCGCGATGACTTGAAGAAAAACGATTGCCGGAAACCAGGCATTCACGCAGGAATAACGCCGTGAACATCGCAGACTTGAGCCCTGACGACGCCGTGATCTGGCGATGGGGTGTGATCTCATTGAATTACACGATCGCTTACACGTGGGTCGTTATTGTCGCCTTGTCTTTGATCTCATGGCTTGCAACGCGCCGTCTGACAAGTGCGCCCGACATGTCTCGTTGGCAAAACTTCCTTGAGGTCCTCGTCGGCACAATGAACAACCAAATCCGCGAAGTGAGCCAACAGTCCCCCGCGCGATACCTGCCATTCATTGGCACGCTGTTTCTATTCATCGTCACGTGCAATCTGCTATCGGTTGTGCCAGGATTTCATGCACCGACGGCCTCGTTATCCACGACCACAGCGCTTGCGGTTTGTGTTCTCGTTGCCGTGCCCGCATTTGGCATTGCTAAGCTTGGCGTTCGTGGATACTCAAGGCTGTACATCCAGCCAACGCTACTGATGCTGCCGTTCAATGTCATCGGGGAGATTTCACGGACACTGGCACTCGCGGTGCGGTTGTTTGGAAACATGATGAGCGGTGCAAAGATCGGTGCGATTCTACTAGCCATCGCCCCATTTGTATTTCCGATCCTGATGAACGCGCTCGGCTTGCTGACGGGTCTCATTCAGGCCTACATTTTCGCTATTCTTGCGATGGTTTACATCGCCTCGGCAACACAAGCCCATCAGCATCACTTGGACAAGGCCGGCGGGAGCGGCGAAGTGCCGCCACCCAGCTCTTAACACTCTAACACAAAGAGGTAGGGACCAATGGACAACGCGGGACTTATCGGCATGACGTCAATCGTTACGGCCGGATTGACGATCGCGATCGGCTCGATCGGGCCGGCGCTTGGCGAGGGACGTGCCGTGGCCCAGGCGCTAAGTGCCATTGCCCAACAGCCCGACGAGGCCAATCGGATTACTCGCACGTTGTTTGTCGGACTGGCGATGGTGGAATCGACCGCGATCTACTGCTTTGTTGTCGCGATGATCGTCCTATTCGCAAATCCGGTGTGGAATTACATCATGCCCGCCGCGAATGGTTGAACGAGCAATTGCCGAGGAGTCTCGACGTGGTTGATTGGTTCACGGTGGTCGCCCAGATCGTCAATTTCCTGATCCTTATCGCCTTGCTGCGATATTTCCTCTACGGCCGTATCATGCGAGCGATGGCCGCCAGGCAGGAAATTGTGGAATCTCACTGGGATGAGGCAAAGCGTGCTCGCCAAGCGGCGGAAATTGAACTCGCTGCAGCGCAAGAGAAAAACCAACAAATCAATGACGAGCGCGAAGCCGACCTAGAAGCCGCTCGAAACGACGTTGAGGCCCAGAGGCAACAACTTACAGCGAGAGTGCGCGAAGAAATCGATGATCTCCGCGCGAGGTGGAGCAAATCGTTGCAAGAAGAACAAGAGTCGTTTCTTCGAGATCTTCGTACGCGCACTTGCCAACAGGTGTGCGCGATGGCGGAAAAGGCTCTGTCGCAACTAGCGAGCGCATCTCTGGAGGACCAGATCATCGAACATTTCGTTTCGAGGATCAGGCGGTTGGAGGATCAACAGGCGCGGGCGGTCGTTGATTCGATACGAGTGCGAAATCGCTGCGTCGTGCGGACCGGGTTCGCTTTGACCGACACCCTGCAGCGGCGTATCAAATCGGCTCTGGGCGAGAAATCCGCAGCAGATATTGAAATTCAATTTGAGCAATCGAGTGACCTTGTATGCGGGGTTTCCCTCCAAGCCGATAGTCAATATTTGGCTTGGAATCTTCGTGACTACTTAACGTCGTTGGAGCAGGAGATCCTTCAAGCAATTGAAGAACAAGTGTCTTCCAAACGACTGGCAGTCAGCGACGTGGCAACTTCGAGAACGGATCCATGAACGGGCAATTCCTTCACACAGTGCTTGAAAGGACGTTTGGCCTGTTGGGGCGCGCCGTTGAAGAGCATCGGGCGGAGTTGGCGCCTGAAGAAGTCGGGCACGTCGTGTTTGTCGGTCACGGAACAGCTCACGTCAGTGGGCTTCCCGGAGTTCGCTCCCATGAACTGGTTCGTTTTCCCGGCGATCGACTCGGTTTGGCGTTCAATCTCGATCCGGAAGAAGTTGGGGTCATCTTGCTTGACAGGAGTGAAGGAATCCAGGCGGGCGCTGAAGTGCGACGAACGAAACGCGTACTGGACATCCCTGTAGGTGAGGTTCTGTTGGGCCGTGTGGTGGATGGAATCGGAAGGCCTGTGGATGGCCACGGGCCGGTTCACGCCGGTCGTTGGCTTCCAGTTGAACACCCGGCGCCAGCGATCATGGACCGTGCACCAGTCACCATCCCGCTTCAAACAGGGATCAAAGTTATTGATGCGCTGATTCCTATCGGCTTAGGACAGAGGCAGCTGATCCTAGGCGACCGACAAACTGGGAAGACAGCAATCGCCATCGATACGATCATCAATCAACGTGGCAAAGACGTTCTTTGCGTGTATTGCGCTATTGGCCAGCGAAGCTCTTCCGTTGCCCGAGTCGTCGCTGACTTGGAGAGGCACGCCGCGCGAGAGCATACCGTTCTGGTCGTGACGACAGAGGACCGACCTCCTGGAGAACAATATGTGGCACCGTACGCGGCGATGAGCATCGCGGAGCACTTCATGCATCAAGGCCGCAACGTGCTTGTCGTGCTAGACGACTTGACCAAGCACGCTCGAGCCTATCGTGAACTCTCGCTGCTGCTGCGGCGGCCACCCGGACGAGAAGCGTTTCCCGGTGACGTGTTTTACATTCACTCGCGCCTGCTTGAACGCAGTACGCATTTACGCGAAGAATCTGGGGGAGGTTCCATCACGGCCATCCCAATCGTTGAAACAGAGGCGCAGAACCTTTCCGCCTACATCCCGACGAATCTGATATCCATCACGGATGGGCAAATCTACTTATCTCCTGACTTGTTTGATCGGGGCATATTGCCGGCCGTAGATGTCGGCAAATCCGTATCACGCGTTGGAGGCAAAACGCAGTTGTCCGCCTATCGCGCGGTTGCTGGCGACTTACGGCTTTCCTACGCGCAGTTTGAAGAGTTGGAAACTTTTGCTCGCTTTGGCACGAGACTTGACGATGCAACTCGCCAAACAATCGAGCGGGGTAGAAGAATCCGCGAAGTTCTGAAACAGCCGCAATTCAGTCCCATCCCAATCGTCGAACAAATTGCAATCCTCGTCGCCGCAAACGGCGGAGCGCTCGATGAAATCCCAGTCAATGATGTTGCTGTTGTTGAACGCAAGGTCCGCCGCCTGGTGCAAGAGCATTTTTCGACGTGGGGTAATCGAATTCTGGCCGGCGGGCGACTCACAGATGCTGAACAGCGGCAATTGGTACAGCTTACGCGGGAGACGCTGTGATGGAGACCACCGACTCCCTCAAACGCCGGATTGCCACGGCAGAGGATTTGCATTCACTTGTGCGAACAATGAAAGCCCTTGCCGCCGTGAACGTTCGGCAACTCGAGAGTTCGGTCGCTTCGTTGGCGAAGTACACGCAGTCTATCGAGTTAGGTCTTCGCGCCGTATTAAGCCGGACAGAGCGGCCGATCGTCGTGTCGCGCGTTGCTCCACAGGCTTCTGTCGGGGCAATCGTCTTTGGATCTGATCAAGGGATGTGCGGGCAACTCAACGATCAGGTCGCGTCGACTGCTTCAGCGTGCCTTCACAGCTTATCGATCCCAACAACGAAGCAGTGCCTGCTGGCAGTCGGCGCGCGACTCGCAGCGCGGCTCGAAGATCGCGGCGAAAAGCTTGACGCATCAATCCCCACAGCGAGTTCAGTCAATGGAATTACGCCGCTTGTTCAAAGTATTCTCATCCAGATCGACAAATGGCACGCCGACAGAGGCATCACTCACGTCCGCGTTTTCTACTGCGAGCACACTTCACGATCTTCCTATCGGCCACGTGCGTTGGAACTACTGCCGATCGATCAGGTCTGGCTAACGCAACTCCGCCGGCAGAACTGGCCCACTCGCATGCTGCCGATGTCAACGATGGATTCGAGTGCTCTGTTTTCTGCGTTGGTTCGACAATATTTATTCGTGTCGTTGTATCGCTGCTGCGCCGAGTCGATGGCAAGCGAAAATGCGAGTCGCCTGGCAGCGATGCGAGGGGCCGAACGAAATATCGGCGACCGAATCGCTGAGTTGACTGTTAATTACCATGAATTGCGGCAAATGTCGATTACTGAAGAACTGCTCGACATTGCGAGTGGATTTGAGGCACTAGGTGTCTCAGAATAGCCAAAAAAGGTCATGGCTTTTCGCTATTGATGCTCTTGGGGTAAATGTTGACGCTTCATTTCCCGACGTCAGTTCGATCAACTGGTGTTCGATCTCCAGGCGATTGACTATGCCTATAGAACCTTGAAAGCCACGAGCGAGAATCACGAATGCGACGAACGAATGCACGGTATGTGCACCGATTCCTGGGATTCATCATAGGCATTCAATTACTGTGCTGGACAACCAGCGGCCTCGTTTTCAGTTGGAATCCAATCGAACAGGTTCGTGGTGAGCACATGGTCAGTAGCCCAAGTCTGCTGGACATGACGAAACAGGATTTCGTCTCAGTACAAGACGTGCTGGCAAGCCACGGCACAGGCCTGCGCGATTCAGAACAGTGCGTTCAGCTTGAACTGCGAACAATGCTTGAGCATCCCGTGTATGAACTCGCCATCGAGGACACAGTGACACATGCCTTGCGGTATGTTCTTATCGATGCGAATTCAGGAGATCAGGTATCTCCGATTTCCGAGAGCACTGCGCGGAAAATCGCAATCGCGGATTTCTCGGAAGAAGTGTCGGTGTTGGATGCGGAGTTGCTTGACGCAACCCTTGGTGCACATTCGGAGTATCGCGGCAAAGAGCTGCCCGCGTGGCGTGTCGAACTGGACCATTCAAACGGGACGGTCATCTATATCTCTGCAAATCGTGGAATCGTGACGGCGCGGCGCAACGACCGTTGGCGATTGTTTGACTTCTTTTGGATGCTGCACACGATGGACTACCAGGGGCGCGACAATTTCAACACATGGGTCTTGCGATGCATTTCGATCTTTGGCGTCAGCACAGTCGTCAGTGGATATTGGCTCTGGTGGCGAACGTCGCGCATGCGACGTAGGCGACTGAGAAAGCTCAAGACAAAGTCAGCGGCAAATAGGTAGATGGCTCAGGGATGGCTATGTCGCCACCCCAAACCGAGGCTTAATCGTTTTCGGCCAACGCTGAAGTCTCAGCCCCAAATCCACCGACAACTTGCTCAAGCTGCGCCATTCTCTGCCCGAGCGTCGCTTGAAGTCGCCGGAACGACACCTCGTAGATCAAGAGTTGCCGCCAATTGTCGATGAGTTGAAGGAAATCAACCTCCCCAACATTGTATGCCTGGCTCGACACTTCCAGCGTTTGTCTCGCTTTTGGCAGGATATCGTCGCGAAACAACTGGATAAGATTCTGCGTGCTCTGCACCTGCGCAAAGAGATCAGCCACATCCGCAAGAGTTGCATCCCGCAAGGCGTCATACTCTCGAGCGGAAGCTACGGTTTTGGCCTCAGCTGACCTTAGCGAGGAATCCAGGCGATCCGTATAGATAGGCAGGTTTATACCAGCAGACAGTTGAAACGCATCACGTCCATTGGCGACCGGACTAATGCCCGATGAGGCGATGTCAATCCACGACACGCCCAGATTCACGTCTGGGAGATAATCAAGCTGAGCAAGATCAACAAGATTCTGATCACGTTCGATGGCTGCGAGTTGCGCATGCAGCTCGGGGCGTGCGGCAAGAGCCTGTTGCTGGAGTCGTTCAAGGTTGTCCGGAATCCATCCTTGGGGGATATCTTCCATCGCCAAGAGCTCTGCCTCTGACGAAACGTGTAGTTGCTGTGCAAGTCGCGCTTGTGCGCTTACAAGTTGTTGGCGCAATTGAATCAGTTCATTCTCGACACGAGAAACCTCGAGGTCGGCGCGAAGAACATCCTGCTGGCTCACATTGCCGGCGCGATACCTCGTATCCGCAACGTCGCGAATCTGGCCAAGCAGAATCTGCTCAGATTCAGTGACAGCAATCGCTTGCTGAATGTAATAGATTTGAAAGTACTGTTGTTTCACACTTGCAACGACTTTTAATTCCGTGGCGGCAAGATTGGCGCGGGCGATTTCTGCTTGAGAATCCGCTGATCGTGCGCGAACATCTCGTTTTTCACGTAGAGGCAGCTTTTGGCTTGCCGTCACAATCAGCTCTTGCTGGCCTGCAGCCGTTTGGATTGGTTCCGGTGCAGCCGTGACAATTAACATAGGGTCTGGAAGACTTCCGGCCACAGGCACGAGGTCGAGCATCGCCTGGTACCGTTTGCGGGCGGCGAGAATGTCCGGGTTCTGCGCTAGCGCAACATCGATGTATTCTTCAATCGAATGTGGTCCGGAAAGTGTCGATCCGGTTGCGGCGAACCACTCCGACTCCATCGAACTCCGCGCCTGATGATCGGCGCAATGGAGCATGGCGAAGTCCGGATCATGGACCTGCGGCAATGGTTGGCAACCCGCAATCAGCAAGGCGCACACCAGCAATCCCGGTTTGTGAAGCTTGGCCATCTTCAAGCCCTTTGCCGTTAAAGTCTGCGCTGTCAACCCTCCTTATCGGCTTGCCTTCGCTGAACAATGATCGAAAATCTATCTGTCCTCTTGGCGGAACGATGTCGGCACTGGCGGCGCCAGTGCCGCTGGCAAGGCCGTGTGCGGCAGAAAGCAATCGATGGTTGCTCAGATGCGCCAGGGGCTAGTGGGCCAGGCTGCCTGGTGCGGCACTTGCATGCGAACCCAGCCTTGTTGCAGTTGAGTTCTGCCAAACGAGTTTGGCGTAAATCGACGACTATCCATTCCAACAGAAATGGAGAATGTGATGCCACGTCCGGCCATTGCCTTGGTGATCATGCTTGCTTGTTGCGCGCCTACATCAGCTCAGGATTTGGACGAGCTGAAGAGTAAGTGCGAAGAGACAATTGTGGAGTCACTCGACGCGGGCAATCCCTCGTTGGCCATGATCTCGCGTTGTCGACTGATTTCCTTTGACAGGGCAAAGCCGTTCCTTGTTACAAGCCTCGCTAGTGAAGACCCAAACATCGTCTTGGCTGCGGGACAAGCCCTGGCGGATGAATCTCTCGACGTGTTTGGCGATTCAGTGATGCATCGGCTGAATCAGCTGCCATCTGACCAACAAGAAGTCGAGATACGCAAAACAGGACTCCTTGCACGATTGGGTGACAATGCAGCGCGAAAACAGCTGGACAAATGGCTCGACACCGTCAAGGGGCATATCAGGCTCACCGTCCCTGGTTTTGCTGCCAGTGATTGGATTTGCCCCATGATGTGCGTAGAGCCCACAGCAAAAGCTGGCAGATGCCCTGTCTGTGGGATGGAGCTCGTCGCCTTAGCGGATGCATCGCCATCTCCAAGAGAACTGCAGTTACAGGTGACTGTTCTGGAAGAATTGCAGAGATGCGGTCAAGAAATCGCGCGTCAAGCGCGCGGCATTGTGGCCAGCGACGCGGACGCGCTGACGAGAGTTCTGGCGGCTGGGCTCTGGTTAAGAGAAGACCATACTGGCGCATTGCCTCACGCCAAACTTTTCCTGCACTCCCAACATCGCCGGCTTGCGATCTTTTTATTGGCGGAAGTGGCTCCTCGCGAAAGCGCTGCTGATTTGGAGCAACTCCTGGAGGGACAGCTGACACAGGTGGAAAAACTGGATGTGTGGCGCGGATTGATCCGGGCGGGAAACGATTCTTTTCTCGATGAAGTGCGACGATCTGTTCGTATGGTCCCCCAAAGCGACAAGCAGTTCGGTGAGAAGGTGCACGCTATCTATGTGCTCGCTGAGAATGGTACGAGGGAGGATCTCGCGGATCTTGCCAAGTTGCTGGACACCGAATTCAAAGTCTTCGCAGCAGCTGCCATGCTCGACAGTATCCAAGACGCGGACAACGAATAGTATGATCATTGCCAATCCACCGAGCATGGTTTGCGCGATGCTCCTGGTTTGCTGCAAAGCGGAATTCAGCTTGCCGTGGCCGTAACTGCGATCTGTGCGATCATTACCAATGCCATCGCACCCATGAGAGCGTCCTCGACGAACGTCACTTTGGACATTGGCAAGTTAAAGACGGTGCCCAGGCAGGCACACTTGATTTGTCGCTTGTTAAGCAATGCCTGTGTCACTCCAATGATTCCGATGCCCATAATGAGGAGCGTTGTGATGTTCGTGGTCAACGGGGCGAATTCCAGTACATATGCGATCCCCAATCCCAGTTCCAAGAAGGGATAAATAAGCCCATAAGCTCGAAGACGACGGGCGAGGACATCATAGGTTTGGAAGGAGTCGACAAACCCTCGTAAGTCGAGCAGCTTGAAAAAGGAAAATGCGAAGAAGAAGCCGCCCATGAAGTTCCCCATGGCGCGCATGCCGTCGAGATTGCCTGCCACCAATTCGCCAAGCGCCACCAGTCCAACTAAGTAAGCGAACACAAGCAACAACGGTCGATAGGTCACCAGGAATGGCTTCTTGTCGTCTGCTTCCGAAACCGGCGGATCGTGTTCAGGCCCTTCGGCGGCCGACCCCAAGACCTGGAATCCAGCTTCCGCCAGTCGGCGTTGAATCGTTTCGGGAGAGATGTTCTCCCCTTCAATGGTCAGGACCTTGTCTGGATGGTCCAGATCAACCGACCAACTGGTAATCGTCTCTTCCGCGTCTAGCTGCGGTTTGACTTTGGAAACGCATCGGCCGCAATTGAGATTCGTTCTAAACTGTTGAGCTGCCATTGAAGGGTCTCCTGACTTACGTTGATTTGTCTTCGCACGGACTTGAATCCTGCAGGGCAACGAGAATTGGGCAGCCGCTTGCGCGGCCATGGCCCTTACATTTCTGCACGAGGAGCTGCAGGGCGTCCCTCATCCGTTGCAGGTCTGCGATCCGCTCCTCGATGTCCGCGACTTTCGTCTTCGCAAGGGCCCGAACGTCTGAGCGAGATGCGGAACTGTCCAGTCGCAGTGCCAGCAGGCCTTTGATTTCTTTGAGGGTGAATCCAAGCTCTTTGGCGCGGCGGATGAACCTCAAGATCGCGACTGCCTGGTCGTCATACTGCCGATAGCCGGAGGCTTTGCGATCAGGTTCTTCGAGTAACCCACGGCGTTCGTAATAGCGGACCGTCTCGACACCTACACCTGCCTGCTTCGCCACTTGTCCAATGCTGAGTGCGTTCATCTTGACCTCCGTGGGTTATTATCGACCCTGGACCATACTACGGAGTCAAGACTTTTTTCGGTGCGGTGTAGAATTCTTCCCTCGGATGCAATGAGCGAATTAGCAACTCGACGGAGAATCACTGTCCATATGCGGCAACATCAAACAACTATCGCATCAACGTATGTTGCGACGTCGAGCCAAGACATTTTGAAGTAGTTTGCCTGCGTTCCACTTGCTCAGGTGGCGGAGATGGAAAAAAGCAATTGGCATCAATTCTCGGTTCGTACACTGTTGGCAATCGTGCTGCTTTGCGCCGTCGTTTTTCTCGCATGGCGCATCTTGCCGAGTGTCGGGGCGAGGTTGAATGTGATGCTTGTTGCGTTATTTGCTTTCGCGGCTGCGATGGCACTTCAGTCCAAGCCAAGCGGAGAATATTCGGTCCATCGGCGACGAATCGCGTGGTGGATGTGTCTGTGTGCGGCGCTGCCATTAACACTTGTTGTGCTTGTCAGCATCGCAAATGGCGTGTTGTTCTACGTGTTCCAGCGTAACTCGGGAACTATGCACTTGGCCCTGGTTCTTTCTGCTATTGCAACAAGCATACTCGGATTCTTTGTATGCCTTGCAGTGTCTTTGCAGGCCTACACATTTCGTCGTGACGATGTTCAGATGACCGTCTTCCAGATCGTAACCTTGGCGACCTCGATTGCCTTCCCTTTAGAGGCAGTCGTAGTGTTCGTAGCAAGTTGACGGTCCGGGCATGTCCGAAGAAGGACGATTATCGAGGTTCGAGGAATTTATCACTCGCTTACACCACTAGAGTTGTCCTCGCATCGCAGAACGGAGGTGCACGGAAGAATGCGCTTTGGCGGATGTCATCTGAAATCGATTCTCAGCTGTTGTTGAAGTTGGAAGACCTATCCAGAGCGTAGTCGTTCTCCAGAGACCTCTTGTGCCTTGGCTCGGGAGGCGTCGCTCAAGCATCGCGGTGAGTCGATGCCGCACACTAGAGATTGCAAAGCCGCATAAGGCCCAATGCATGTCATGCATCATTATGGGCGCCCGTCCGTATTTCTCAGGCTCACCGAAACGTCGAACGATTTCCGCGAAGATGTCGCCTTTGGGAATCTCTTCTTCGGTTTCCATGACTCGATCATACAGATCCTCAGGCAGCACACGCATGGCCGTCATCAAGCCCATAATTGACATGGCGGCAGTAGCCCGCATGCCGTGCATTTCACGGGTCGACCAGATCTTCTGCATGAACTCCGGTGACATCTTCATCCCATGCATCTTTTGGGGATAACCCGGGGCACCTGGTTTTCCGCGGTCGGCGAAACTTCCGGCTGTGGACCCTAGTCCAAATTGTCGAGATACCTAACTATTGGCAAGCGGTACGGGCTTTGCCGTTTTAGTTTCCAACTTTGAGCTTTCAGATTCAATCAAACGGAGTCCGACGATGCTTTCTCTTCCCGGTCTTGTTTTCGCCGGCGTGTTTTTTTGTTGCTTCAACTGTGGACGTAACGAACACAGCGACGAGCCCAGCCACACGTTTGTGATGTCGGCATTATCTCCTCAAGTTGCGGACGAGCTTGAAGTCAAGGTCCACGGCAATCTAAGGCAGGTGATGCACGCAGGCACAATCGGCGCAGCCATTGAGTTGGACACCTTGTTCCCGGGCGAGCATGTTTTCGGCGTCGGCGCGCTGGCTGATTTGCAAGGCGAGGTTACGATTGTCGACGGCGTCGCGTATCTCTCTTATCCAGATGGCGAAGAGAAAGCCCGGACAAAGAAGCTCACGGAGTCGAGCGCTGCCGTCGCTATGCTGGTATCCGCGAAAGTCACCGCGTGGCAAACAATGGAGACGGAGCAGGAAATCCTCTTCGTTTCGCTCGACGAGGAGATCGCCAAAATGGTGACTGCGGTCGGACTGGATGTGAACAAGCGAATCCCCTTCCGAATCGAAGGTGAGTTCCGCGACCTTCGCTGGCATGTAATTGATGGCAGCCGTTTGCCGGATGGCTCTAGTTCGCACGAGGATCATGTGAAGGCCGCCGTGAATCTCACCCAGGAATCCGGGCCGGCGTTGCTGGTCGGCTTCTTTTCCAAGAACGACGGCGGCGTCTTCACCCAAATGCGTTCGCACACACACATCCATTGCGTCATCGCCGAGCCGCTCTCGTCAGGGCATGTGGATCATGTGATTGTGCCAGCAGGGACAAAGGTGATGTTCCCGGTGATACAGCGTTGCTATTACGAATGACTCTTCGCAATACGATCAGCCAAAAGCCCCGGAGCGCAAAGATTCGACATCATCGCGCATTTGCACAAAACGCGCTTGACCCTGGAGCTAGGTACGGGGTGTAGAATGGCCTCAGTCACATTTCCCCTTTCAGATATGGAGCACGTTATGAAGATCAAAGCACTTTGGTCTGTCGGGCTATTGGCTGTACTGACTGGTGCCGCCGGCGCCTATGGGTTAGCGAATGCGACAGATGACGCATGGAAGGACGACGCGAGGATCGACTGTCCAGGAAAGATCGTTTGTCCAATTACCGGCAAGCTGATCTGTAGCGATGAATGCCCTGTCGGTGATCACCCCCAACCATCCGACAACGCTCCCCCAGCCTGCTGCCAATCCAAGTAGCGAAAGACTGGCAACTTGGTGGGAAGACTGCTAGCTGATGGCAGTCGATTTCGGCTGAGATATTCTGGCCGAGCGAAGCTGCGCGTGCCGATAGTAGCGCCTAGCGCTGCCTTTTGGCAGATTGCCAAACAAAGCAGAGACCGACATGATTCCTTTGAGCCAACTCACTGCGCGATTGCTCATCTGGCTTGCGGCCATGGCAGTCAGCGTGCAAGGCACACCCGCAATCAGTTGCGGTTGCGCGAGTGATGGCGAGAGTTGCTGCTCGGGGGTAGAAAGCCAGCCGTGCTGCTGCTCGAATCAGATTCCCACCGAAACTGCAAGCAACTGCTGCAGCAAGACAACGTCCAAGATGTCTTCTTGCTGTAGCTCAAATGGACCGACGCGTGAGGGATGCGGCACATCGTGCCACTGTGGCACCGATTCGGGCAACATTCCCGCCACGCCACCCGTCTCAAGCAACGAGTCATCCAGCACAAACCTGATTTGCCTCCCAATTGATTGGGAAATGGCGTCGCTCACGGCATCACAAGCAAAGCAGGACGTCTTCTTCGCCGCGCTCTCCGCGGCTCTCGACGCGGCGGAGCGCTGCGCCGTTCTCTGCCGGTTTACACTCTAGGCAGCAGCAGCTCTACCCCTGCGCGCTTCAGCCGTGAATTCTTGGTCGGCCTCCTCGCGCAGTTTTCTTGTTGAACGGACGCGTGTTGTTACCACGTCAGTCGTGCGCGTTGCGCATTCCTTAACTAGCGTCACTCTTTCCACGGAGGAGACTAGGATGTCTCTCTATCGATTCTTCTTTGCATTGATGCTTGTCGTCACATTGTTCGCCGTTGTGGGCTGTCAGTCAGTCGGAAGTCGATCAGGATCGCCGAGCACCACGTCCGGGAGTGGTCACTGTGCAAGTTGTAAATGACTCACACGATGTCGTGTCACACTGCATCGCTTCAGTCTCAAAACATCCAAACGTCAGGAGAACTCCATGTCTGTCTTAACGCTCAAAGTCTTTGCTCCGGTTGCCGCCGCTCTAGCTTTGTTACTTTCTGGTTGTGGCGCACCGGAAGTCGAGCCCCAGTCAGGTCAAAGCGCGAACGAAAACCATGGCGGCCATGAACATGGCTCGGACGAGAATTCAGCACAGTTGGCCAAGCTTTCGGCGGCGGATCGTGAGCTCGCCGAAAAGCAGAAAATCTGCCCCGTGACGGACGAGCCGCTGGGATCCATGGGGGTTCCTATCAAGGTGACCGTCGCAGGCCAGGATGTTTTTATCTGTTGCGCGGGCTGTCAGAACAGCCTAGAAAACGACCCCGAGAAGTACCTGGCGAAAATTCCCAAGTAGCACGGCTCGGGGCCAAGTCTTTTGACAGTAGGATGTGTCAGACGTTTTTTCAATGCGGAATCCGGCGGAACATTGATCTTGACCGCTTGAGAAACTGGGTAATAATTGACGGCTGAATTCTTGTCCGTGGTAGATTTTCAGATATGGCAAAGCTTGCTCAAAACTCGCTGATCTTTGCGATCGTCGCGGCACTGGTGCTCGGCACCGTGCCCGGTTTGATGGCAAAGTGCGAGTCTTCCGAGCAGAGCGCAGCCGATTGTTGCGGGATGTGCACGGCAGAAGTGCCAGTGCAAGCCTCCTGTTGCACAGCGAATTTGCCGGCAAGGGTTTGTCAATGTGGGCCGCCAAATGAGGAACGGCCTGCCACGCCCCCGTCGGGCAACACGATCCCCACGTCAAAAAGCGTGGCACAGTTGTCACTGTGTTCGATCGTGCTCCCCAGCGATTCCCATTGCGAATCTTGGTTGAGCAGCGCAGATGAAGACCATGCCGCCGCCTCGACCAATCAACGTCTGGCATCTCTCTGCCGCTGGCTGACCTAGCCAACTTCGCTCGCTACCCCTGCGCGCGCACTTCCGCGCGGTGAGTTCTCCTGTCAGCGTCTCTTCCCGGTTCGCACGTGTTGTGAAACCGCGTCCAGACCGCGTTTCTTCACAAGGCATCTGCTCACCAAACGGTGAGCTGTCGAGGCTCCTATGAGTGACAAACCCAAAACCAATCCGGCCGTGCTCGACAAAAACTCAACAAGCGAGACGCCTATAGATGTGACGCCTTATGCGCCGCCCGAGACGGAGGACCCCCGTCTGGCAGAGCTGCGCAAAGAGCGTCGTAACGCTCGTCGATGGTGGATTAAGACACTCGTGCAGCCAATCGTGTTTTTCTCCTGTCTCGCGTTGCTGTTTGTCGGCTTGGGCGTGGCACAGAGATTTGGCTGGTTTACTGGCGCGGAAATGACAGAGGTGCAAGCGGCTGCCGAGTCGGGTCAGCGGTACATCTGCCCGATGATGTGCGTGCCACCGTCGGAAGCTCCTGGGCGTTGCCCGGTGTGTGGAATGGAATTGGTCCCTTTAACGGAGGGAGGAGGCGATGCTGATCCGCATTCGGTGCACATCCCCACTGCTGCCCGACGGATCGCTAATATTCAAACAGTGTCAGTTAAGAGCATGCCGGTTACGCGAACCGTGCGAGCGATCGGCGAATTGAACTACGACGAAAGCGCCCGCAAGACTCTGTCTGCTTACGTGGCCGGTCGAGTCGAGAAACTTCACGCGGACTACACTGGCGTGCATGTATCCCAAGGGGACCAGCTGGCACTGCTCTATTCCCCCAAACTGTATACAAGTCAGGTTTCTTACTTGTTGGCAGTGGATGCAGCTGCGAAATCGAAAAATGCGACTTTGCAGTCCGTCATTCAGTCCAGTACTGAGATGCTCAAGACATCGCGACAGCGTTTGGTTGAGATGGGGATGACAGATCGCCAAATCGCTGAGCTAGATCAGACCCAAGAGGCCAATAGCCGAATTGAGATTACAGCACCGATTAGCGGAACCGTCGTCAACAAGCTTGTCACCGAAGGTCAGTACCTTGAGGAGGGGCAGGCGATCTACGAGTTGGCTGATCTGACAAGCGTCTGGCTGATGCTCCGACTCTTCCCTGAAGATGCCGCGTCTGTCCGCTATGGTCAGCGTGTGGAAGCGGAAGTCGATTCGCTCCCTGGCGAAGTGTTTATCGGCCGCGTAGCGTTCATTGATCCGAACGTCGATCCGAAAACGCGCACTGTTGGAGTTCGTGTGGTAATCCCCAACCCCGTCGGCCGCTTGCGGATTGGGGACTACGCCAAGGCCAGCATCAACGTCCCATTAAGCAACTCGGATCAAACAGCCATCTACGATCCTGAATTGGCCGACAAGTGGATCAGCCCGCGACATCCCCACATCATTGAGGACGAGCCGGGCGAATGCCCGCTGTGTGGAGTCGAACTTGTGCCCGCCGCAGAATTTGGTTTCACAGATCAGCCTGAAGACAGCAGCGAGGCGTTAACAGTACCGCGAGATGCTGTACTGATGGCCGGAAATAGCAGCATTGTTTACGTGGAAACGGAGCCAGGGCGATTTGAGATTCGTCCCGTCGTGCTTGGCCCCCTCACAGGCGATCAGATTGTTGTTCGCACCGGTGTTAAGTCCGGTGAACTCGTTGCTGCCAAAGGGAACTTCTTAGTTGACTCAGCAATGCAACTTTCCGGTAACCCATCGCTGATCGATCCGACGAAGCTGAAGCCAACGTCGATCCCCGACTTCGACCCTGCCGCATTGGAACAGTTAGCGAAACTGCCTGCAGAGGATCGAGTTCTGGCCGAGAAACAAGTGATCTGTCCAGTGACGGAAGAGGTCTTGGGCTCGATGGGAGTGCCGTTGAAGATCGATCTCGACGGTCAAGCGGTCTTCATTTGTTGTGCCGGTTGCGAGTCAAGTCTACGAGCAGAGCCTGACAAACATCTTGCCAAGCTTTCGCAGCCGAACTCCGCAACGAGTGAAGAACAGAAAAAGATTCGAGCGGCACTCGCAGAGCTTTCGCCCGAGGACAAGGCCGCTGCCGAACTTCAGGTGATGTGTCCGGTGGCAGATTATCCGTTGGGTTCGATGGGTGTTCCCAAGAAAGTCAATGTGGCTGATCAAATAGTGTTCATCTGCTGCGAAGGATGTCGCGATAGCCTGATTGACAATCCTGACAAATACCTGAAGAAACTCGCTGCCCAACCGAAGCCTAGCAACGAGCAAGGTTCTGCTCCTCTATTGCCACCCGTCGGCAAGCCACAATTGATCGAGCCTGATGTTCCACCGCTTCCGGGACGACCTGCGCAGGAATTGAAAGACGGACACACCAACCACGATCGCACTGCGGATGCTCAGCGCGACAAAATGCGAGGCACAATTCAATGATACGTGCTTTGCTGAATTTCTGCATTCGCGAACGCCTGATCGTTTTGATCGGCTGCGTAGCGCTTTTGGTCTATGGATGGTACGCCACATCCACAGTTCCGTTGGACGCGATTCCCGACGTTGGCGAAAACCAGGTCATCGTGCTCACCGAATGGACAGGCCGTTCTCCAAAGGACGTCGAAGACCAAGTCACATATCCGTTGTCGTCCACACTGCAAACCGTGCCAGGCGCGAAGAGCGTGCGCGGCAAGAGCATGTTCGGGTTCAGCTTTGTACAGGTGACCTTCGCCGACGATGTAGATTTTTATTGGGCACGGTCCCGCGTCGCGGAGCAACTTTCGACGGTCGCCAATTCACTGCCGGAAGGCGTAATGCCCCGCCTGGCTCCCGATGCGACGGCGCTCGGTCAGATCCTGTACTACGTTCTTGAACCGCCACCTGGAATGGACCTCGCGGAACTTCGGACGAAGCAGGATTTCTTTATCAAATATGCGCTGCAGTCCGTGGACGGTGTTGCTGAAGTGGCTTCCATTGGTGGCTACGAGAAACAGTATCAGGTCGACGTCGACCCTGATGCGTTGCGCTATCACGAAATTCCGCTGGCGAAAGTCATTGAAGCCGTGGAGGCGTCCAATATCGACGTCGGCGCAAAGACCGTCGAAAGTGGCGGTATGGAATTCCTTGTTCGCGGCAGAGGATTCATTGGTGCCGGCAAGTCAGAGTTGGAAACGCTCCAGCAAATAGAGGAGACCGTTATTCTGACGCGGGACGGCATCCCCATCCGCGTGAAAGACGTCGCTCAGGTACAAACGGGGCCTGCGTTCCGCGATGGAGCCATGGACTTCAATGGGCAGGAAGCAGTTGGCGGCGTTGTTGTGATGCGCTACCGTGAAAATCCCCGCGACGTTATTGCCCGAGTCAAAACAAAGATCGAGTCACTGCGGAGTGAACTGGATGGAATTCAGATTCACGAAGTCTACGATCGCACGCTGTTGATCGACGAGACGATTGGAACATTAACGCATGCTTTGGGCCAGGAAACGTTGATCACCATCGTGGTGGTCGTGCTGTTCCTTCTGCACGTCCGCGCCAGTCTGGTGATCGCCATCACCCTGCCGATGGCCGTTTTGATGTCGTTTGCCGCGATGCGCATCTTCGGCGTGGATGCCAACATCATGTCGCTCGCCGGTATTGCGATCGCCATCGGAACGATGGTCGACATGGGCATCATCGTGCTGGAAAACATCTACGATGGTTTGGCGGAGTGGGAAGCAAAAGGGTCTCCCGGAGGCTGGAAGAATCGGCTGGACGTCATTCAAAGTTCCGCGGCGGAAGTCGTCCCGGCGGTCATGACTGCCGTCAGCACAACTGTCGTTAGCTTTCTTCCGGTTTTCTTCCTCACAGGAAGGGACCACAAACTGTTTGCGCCGCTGGCATGGACGAAAACGTTTGCCTTGGTGGCCAGCCTGATTGTGGCGGTCACGATCGTCCCCATGCTGGCACGCGTGTTTCTGCGGACCGCGAAGCTTCCTAAATGGACAAGCTTTTTAGCCGCGATTGGCGTTGGGCTTTTGGCTGGTTCGCTCGCCTATTTTGTCTGGGGAAATGTCCTGTCCGATTGGACCACGTTGAGTGTGCCCTGGGTAACCGCGCTGAGTTTTGCTCTGGGCTTCCTCGCCGGCTGGTGGATGACACGCGAGCGCATTCGTGCTCTGGATGAGAATCCCGTCAGTCGGTTTGTGTTGTGGCTCTATGCGGGACGACTGAGACTCGCGCTGCGGCGCAAGGTTCTCATGCTGTCGTTTCCAATGCTGGTGCTCGTCGTAGGACTTGGGGCTTGGTTTGGGCTTCCCACTGTTCTGCGCCCGCTAGAGAAATCCGCCGAGTTCTTTGGCGCGGACTTGAACAAGATGTCCGGATATGTCGATCTGAAGCACACATTTACGGGACTGGAGTCAGATGACTGGATCGCCTTGGACGAGGGAAGTTGGTTTTACATGCCAAGTCTCTACCCTGCGGCCAGTTTCAATCAATCCATGGAAGTTCTGCAAACGCAGGACACGCTTATTAAGCAGATTCCGGAAGTCGAGAACGTACTCGGAAAGATTGGTCGCGTAGATTCCGCGCTTGATCCGGCACCCGTTACCATGGTCGAGACCTATGTCATGCTCAAGCCACGCAACCAGTGGCGTCCGGGCATGACTGAACGCGAGATCTGGGACGAGATCAATCGTGCCGGGACTTTACCAGGCGTGACGCCTGCTTCGCCGCTGCAACCGATTGAAGGACGAGTTGTGATGCTGCAAGCGGGAATCAAGGCCTCCATGGCAGTCCGGATATACGGCGATACTCTGGAAGGACTGTCGCAAGCTGCCGTCGCCGTCGCTGAACAATTAAAACAGCATCCCTTGGTCAACGCCCAGTCTGTCAATCCCGACATCGTGATGGGGAAACCTTATTACGAGTTTGACGTTGATCGCCAGGAAGCTGCGCGGTACGGCATGACCACGATGATGGTCAACCAAATTGTGGCGGCTGGCCTCGGAGGTGTCGACGTTACGACGACCGTTGAAGGTCGTGAACGATTTCCGATCCAGGTAAGGTTCAGCCGTAATGTGCGCGAGCGCATCGAGTACCTGCCGCGCGTGCCGGTTGTCACCGAGGCCGGCGAAGTGGTCCCGTTGGAACAGTTGGCCAATGTGAATTCCACATGGGGGCCGGGCATGATTAGCAGCGAAGACTCACGCTTGGTTGCGCACGTGATGTTTACGCCTTCCGGGATTGTTGGCGATTTGGAGACCGTTGAAAACGTCATGGGGGCCTTGAGCAGAGCCCGAACAAACGGGGAGCTTGAATTTCCGCCTGGGAACTTTGAGTTGCAACCCGTGGGCTCATTTCAGAACCAGATTGAGGCCAACTTTCGCCTGATGTGGATTATCCCCGTGGTGATCTTGATCAATTTACTGTTGCACTATTTGCACTTTCGCAACTTCCCAATTTCGCTTGTGGTGTTTTCTGGCATACCCTTCGCCGCGGCCGGCGGAATGATTGCAGTCGCCGTCATGGGTGTCGAAATGAACACCGCGATGTGGGTGGGCTTTATCGCTTTGTTTGGTTTAGCAGCGGACGATGGCATCGTCATGGCCACCTACATGCGCGATACGCTAAATCGCAGAACGATTCGCAGCGTTGCCGATGTGCGTAGCGCCATTTACGAGGCAGGGCTCAAGCGCATCCGGCCGTGCACGATGACAACGATCACCACACTCGTGGCTTTGTTGCCCGTCCTACTTGCGACAGGTCGAGGTGCGGACGTTGCTCGCGCCATGGCATTGCCAGTCTTCGGAGGCATGCTCATTGAGCCGTTGACAACGTTCATAGTGCCCACGCTCTATTGCGCGTATATCGAGTTCAAGATGCGGGCAGGTTTTCGTGACGAATACTGGGATGACGCGGTTGTATCCGGCGACGGAAGCCACGCCAGTGATCGACACGAATCTCATTCTGTAGAAACCCTTTCTCTCTAAATCCTTTGAAGGAGCTGAAATGAAGATTGTCGTTACGTTGATGGCTTTTGCACTTGTCGGATTGATGAGTTCCGTCGGTGCGGCCCAGGAACTTTTCGAGCAAGACAAGGTCCACATCGCCGTGCAGGAGACCTGCCCGATGACGGAGCAAAAGATAGGCGCTCATGGTACGCCCGTGAAAGTCAAACTGGGCGAAGAAGAGGTGTTTCTGTGCTGCAAAGCCTGTTTAGAGCAGAAGGTCGATCCTAAGCACTGGGCCACGATTCACGCTAACTTTGCCAAGGCTCAGGGCATTTGCCCAATCATGAAGAAGGAATTGCCCGAGAAGGCGAAGTGGACCATCGTCAAGGGACACATTTTTTACGTTTGTTGCCCGCCATGCACGGACAAGATTGCCGCTGATCCAGAGACTTATGTGGAGCAATTGACTTCACTATACCGGAAGTCATTGGAAGCCCGCGGCATCAGAATCGAGTAGGCAAACCGCTACAACCCGGAACGACCAGCGACGTCGATTGTTCGTCATCATGCGGACAATCGGCATAGCTGGTTCATCCGGACTGGCCACCAGCGCGTCCCCCTCCTGGGCCAGACTTCGCGCGGTTGAATCATGACAGCTGTGCCGATAATTCCCGAGCGGGCAGTGTTGCTGGTACTCAACAAGTTCATATCGGAGGGGCCAAGGATGGCCATTGCACGTATTTTGACGGTGCTGCTTATTGTGACCGTGGTGCCTGCAATTGGTTGCCGAGGCACGCGTCAAGCTCTGCGTCCTGCCGACCCAGATTTGCATGCCGCTGAATTCATTATGGCCAATTCTGGTCTTTCCTTTGCGAACGCTCCCAATCCTGTGGTTACTGACTTGGCTGGCCCACAGCCAGTTGAGACATACATCGGGTACGCGCTGGCACAAAACTCTCAGATTCAAGCGGCACGTATGCGGCGAAATGCCGCCGCAATGCGTGTCCCCCAAGCAGGAAGTTTGAAAGATCCGATGTTGGATGTCACGGGTTGGCCGTTCTTTCCCAACACGCCGCAAACGGCATCTGGTCGGATGACGGTGGACATGATGGTCTCGCAGGAGATTCCTTGGCGCGGCAAGCTTCCCACACGAGTTGCCGCAGCCCAAGCAGAAGTGCGGGCGGCCCAAGCGCAACTTGCCGCGGCAGAATTGAAGGCGATAGAAGAGGTCAAGCTGGCATACTTCGAGCTTTTCTACGTCGAACGCGCAATCGAGATTACGCAACAAGACATCGCCGTTCTTGATGAGCTGATCATCGTGGCCAACTCGCTTTACGAACGGGTGCAAACCAGCCAGCAGGATGTCTTGCGACTTCAAGCTGAACGCGACAATACGGATGGCGAATTGATTCGCTTACGACAGATGCTCGCTAGCGCCCAAGCTGAACTCGCACGCGTGTTGCATGTTTCTCCGGAGACTCCAATGCAGACCCTGGCGGAACTGCCAGCGGAGGAAACGAACTACGATCTCAACTTGTTGTACCAACAGGCAGTTGCCACCCGCCCAGAGTTACAGGCAATGTTGGCCCAGGTCCAGCGCGGTCGTCGCGAAGTGGATCTGGCGCGGCTGGAATATTACCCCGACATCACGCTAAAGGCTGGTTGGGGTGAGATGACCACCAACCGTGCGATCGCGCCGTCGGCAGATGGGATCGACAATGTCGCTGTTGGACTCAGCCTGAACTTGCCGATCTATCGAGATCGGCTGGCAGCAGCCGTTCGCGAGGCTGAGTCAAACACGGCTGCAGCGGCGCGGGACTATGATGAGCTTCGAGATGAGACAGAACGCGATATTAAACGCCTGTTTACTGAAGCAACCAGTCAGCAAGAGCTCGAAATTCTGTTACGAGAAGCCATTATCCCCAAAACGGAACAGGCGTTGAACGTGTCCGTAAGCGGTTACCAGGTTGGCGAAGTCGAATTCGCGGACTTGATCACGAATTGGCGCGAGTTACTGCGCTTTCACTTAAATCACCTGCGCGTGCAAACACAATTGCGTCAATCACTGTCATCACTTGAGCGCCTCGTGGGTGGGCTGCCTGGAACGAACGATGTACGACCGGGCACGATTGAAGATATCGATCTTGGTGATACACCTGAGTCCTTGAATAACTAACAACGGGATACTTCGCCAGCCAAATTGTGTATTACTCTTGTTGGCTCTTAATCAGTTAGAGCGGAAGATGAAGATAACCAGGCGAACTACTGCACCTCCCAACTTATGGTGGCAGCGATGCGGCATTCTCATCGCGTTTGTATTCGTTTGGAAAATTCCAGCGGCATTCGCACAAGACAACTCCTTCGTGCAATTGCACGACGGGAGCAAGGAGTCAGCCTCTGCGGTTGAGATTATCCCCGGAACTGATCAGCTACTCGTTGGCCACGTCGGTGGGACGGTTGCTATTTGGAGTCTGACGAAACGGCAACAACTCGGTGTATGGGAGTTCCATACGCAGGCAATCACCAAAATCGCCGTTGCGCCTGACGGAAAGCAAGCAGCGATTACGTCTGCGGACGCGTCGATAACAGTGGTCGACACCGCGAGTGGAACGGCCTTGCGAAGACTGACGATGTCCGGGAGTGCACTTTCAATCAGTTTCTCACCGGATGGCAGCAAGCTACTCGCGAGCTCGAACGTCGGCGAGTTGATTCTGTGGGATTCTTCTCGGGGAAAGCGGATCAAGTCTTTTGACGGGATCGATTGCTCGATCTACTCAGCCGCTTTCGTGCACGACGGGAAGCAAATGTTGGTTGCTTCTGAGCATGATCCTGTCAGTTTGTGGGACATGGACAGCGCGGAAGTGGTCCGAACATTTGGAGATCCATACGTTTACACAGCGGTTGAGGTTGCGCCCGATGGACAAGCGTTCCTTGCAACTGGCTCCGATCGGGTGACACTTTGGGAAACCAAAACCGGCCGGCGAATTCACGATATCGACATCGAGGGCAGTCTTGGGATTCCCGCTCGCTTTCATCCCGATGGCAGCGCTGCGATTGTCTTCGATCAGAAATCCGGGGGGCGACTCTTGGATTTGGAATCCTTCAAACCGCGCATCCAATTCCCGTTGTCGGGCATGCAGTCTGTGGCCATCGATCCGATCCATAAAATGCTTGCCGTAGGCAAGGAGAACGGGTCAGTGTTCTTATTGCGATTGCAGACCAAGAATTGAAGATACTCGCACCAGCGACATGCGTGCTGAAGATGACGTGTTAGCAATGCTGCGTTTTCAATTCTCTTGCTCCCCATGTCCTTCTTCCGGTAGCAACTCGAATGCCGAGACAACAAATCGATCACCTTCAATCTGACCCGTAACGCGCGCTTTGCGAATGGCGTTGCACATTCCTTGTTCCGCGTGGGCATCGCCATGCTCGTCCATCGTCGTTCCATCGACGAAGTAAGCCTTACCGTCGATGCGGACTGCGAGATCACACCCATCACCCGGCAACCCGAACTGGCACTCGCCACAGGAAGCTTCGACGACGATCTCCTGAGCGCCACCTGTTGCACCATTCTCGGATGCCGGATCCGAAGCTGTGTCCTCGCATCCTGTGAACAACAATCCCAATACGATCACCAGACTGAACTTGCGAGCGAGGGCTTGCATGCTGTTGACTCCCTTTCGTTAGCTACGTATCCCGCTGTGAAATTTCCGGCGGGACATCGGATTCAATCACCACAAATCTTAACTCCACACCTTGTGGTTTGATAGCCGGAAACAACTGCGACCAGCTTGCAAAGATGGCTGCACTCGCGGCGTCTTGTGAGCAAATGGTTGAAGTCTAAAACGCCCCACAGCTCTTGACCGCGAAGAGACCCATGGCCGAGCGAACCCTCCTCGAATTACTATGCTGCCCCATCTGTCATTCGCGGCTCGTCCCAGCTGACGAAGAGCTGCGCTGTTCAGAGACAGGATGCGCACGGTGCTTCCCGTCAGTCGCAGGGTGTCCGATCTTGATCAATGAGGAACGAAGCACATTTCGCATTGAAGACTTCGTCGCGGAAAAGCCCGCTTTCTTCAAACCCGCAGGAAGTCTTCGGCGCATTGTCTCAGCTTGCCTTCCGCATTTGTCGCGTAATCTTCGAGCGACCCAAGATGTAGAACGCTTGCGAGACTTGTTGCGAATTCAATCCGAAGCGCCGAAAGTGCTTATCGTGGGCGGCGGAGTTGTCGGCGCTGGGATTGAAATGCTGCTCGAGGATCCGGCGATCGAAGTGATCGAGACAGACGCGGGAGTTACCGCACGCGTTCAAGTCGTTTGCGATGCACACGACCTGCCCTTTAGTAGTGGGTCATTTGACGCTGTCATCGCGCAAGCAGTTCTCCATCACGTGGCCGACGCGCCACGCTGCGTTGCTGAGATCCACCGCGTCCTCAAGAACGATGGGTTGGTGTACGCCGACACCGGGTTCATGGTTCAAGTCCATGGCCGCGAGTACGATTTCGCCCGGTACACACCATTAGGTCACCGTCGCCTGTTTCGACACTTCGATGAGATCGACAGCGGAATCTCGTTGGGACCTGGAACAGCCTTGGCATGGAGCATTAAATACTTCTTTCTGAGCTTCACGCGTTCACACTTCTTGCGACGGGTAATCGGCGGCTGTTCCAGGCTTTCATTTTTCTGGTTAAAGTATTTCGACTATTTCCTGAAGAGCCGCCCTGCAGCGTTGGATGCGGCAGCCGGCATTGTTTTCTTGGGCCGCAAGCGCGAAAATCCAGTTGCAGACCACGAGCTCGGTCGAAGTTATCGAGGAGGCATGTAGAGTCAGGCCGAGTAATAACGAATTCAACCGTCGACAACGCGGTGAGTCAGTGTGCTTGCACCGATCGTGCTCTGTGAGATTGCTTATCTCAAAGTGTCCAAGACCGAAACCCATCTTTATTGCGCGTCAAAAATCGGGCCAATGACATCGCGTCGCGGTGTCGCATAGCCGAGTTCCTAAACAGAACGGAAAATCGTTTCAATTGGCTTATTCGGCCAAAACCTCTAGTCGCGTTCATTTCGCAATTGCTGAGTTATTCACAATCGCATTCTCCAGTCCTTTCCCCCAGTGTTCTTGACGATTGCAAAAAATGTCCAATCTTTCATTCGCGGGCAATCGTATGGCCACATGGGTGTCGAGGATCCAGAGTTGACGATTTCGAGTTCGAGCAAATCGCGATTTGTCGCGGAGTTTGAGGGCTTGCGTGGAATCCTCGCGGCGTGGGTAGTCTTCGGTCACATCCTATTGATTAGTGGATTCACCTACCGGGACGATTGGTTCGGAATACTGTTCTCGCCGGTCCTTGGCGTATACGCATTCATGATGCTAAGCGGTTTCGTGATCACGGCAGCGCTAGATCAACGGCCGTCAACTTGGGCCGGATTCATGTTGAGGAGGTTTTTTCGGTTATTTCCTGTATATGCACTCTGTATGTCGTTAGCCATCATCCTGTTTGACGTGTCGCTTTGCATTTCGCAAGCTCCAGCGATGGCGGAGTTTGGCCGTCAAAACCTTGAACGGCTTCAAGACGTCGAAAGGAATTTTGGAATTTACGTTCTTGCCGACGTAACGCTCCTGCAGTGCCTACTGCCAAAATCTTGCTACCCCCACGCCAACGAGACATTTTTGGTTCCGACGTGGAGCCTTACGATTGAATGGCTGTTCTATATCGTTGCGCCGTTTCTCATTTGGATGATCAACCGCAAGATCCTCGCGGCGGCTCTCGGAATTAGCGGAGGCATGTTGTTGCTAGTGGTTTTTGATAAGGAGTTCGCCCGATGGAACGACTCGTTTAGCATCAATAATGCGATGCATTTCTTGACCGGAATCGCTAGCTATTATGTGTGGAAGTACCTCCCAGAGCGAAAGAGTTGCATCTGGGTAAGATTCGGTCTCTGGTGTGCGATCCTTGCATTCTTCATTCCGCTCAACCTGCCATACAAAATCTGGCTAGCGGTGATGGCGGTCATTCTTTACCGACGAGTGCATTCGGGCAGCTTCTTCTTTTTCGAATGGCCGCGACAAGTCCTATTGTCTCGGCCACTGCAATTCCTGGGCCGTGTAAGTTATGTGACCTACCTCTTGCATTGGATCGTGATAGAAATCGTGGTATTCTGGTTAGTGCAAATATGTCCCGGCGTCACGGACAAATTCCAGGTTGCGGCGGTCTGCACAGCGGCGGTTTTTCCGGTCACGTATGTTATTTCTGATATCATTCACCGATATCTGGAGGTTCCATTAATGAATATCCCCAAGCGTTGGGGTAAGAGTTCCATCGAGTTAGCCAATCCTTGCTGACAGTGAGAATCTCGTGCACTTGCCAATCGAGAATTTGCAGGCGCTGTCCGGAAAACAGTTCGCCAGCGGTGCACACGCCAATTCAATCTCGCAACCACGGTCTGGCAATTACCGCGGCCGGCTCCAAATCACTGCTGTGGAATGTTCAACTTAGGCGTGATTATGTGCAACGTCGTCATCGAGAAGTTGGCGAGCCGATTAGCGTGTGACTGGCAACACAGCACCATCAATTAGGACACTGCTGATTCTCGATTGTAGGACTCTGGTGGATCGTCCGGCACAAAAAAAGCCCGACAAATTTGAATGAACCTGACGGGCTTGAATCCGGGCCGCGGTCCCCAGACTCAGGTTTCGTCGCTCGTACGGCATCGTGATTGTCAGCAACTCGGTTTCCTCGATTTGATCTTCGACGCGCGATGTGTGCCGGCATGTTCCATCGAGCGTGGTATCGTTTTGCAAGACGTATGCTTTCGCTGGTCAACTATCCGCCGTCCTCTGCGCGAACCAACTAGAGTCGGTGATCCGGAACATACATGTAATAGACAGCGGCCGACCGGATGTACCGATAATACCAGCGGTGATTTGACACTGTCGGGAAGACGCCCGCAACGGATCGAGTCACAAGATACTCGGCCGGCGGACGCTCTTGCATTGGGCGAAGCCTAACGGCAACGATCCGCTTCGGACTGGATGAAAATACGCCCCAGTTTTTGGCATTGACGATCGAGCTTCCGGTCGATTGTTATTCGTGGGATCTCCCACTAGATCCTCAGCTCGATGGAGCGTGATCTGTCTGGGTGATCGACAATGAGAGGTTCTGTCCAAAGGAATCCAATAGACGCAGCAGCTGCCAAAGCAATTTGGGCAAAAATGAGTCAACATGACGACACATTATTTCGCGCGGCTTTCGCCGCCTTTTTCTTGAATTGAAAGAGTGGATCGGGACAATTGAGAGTTGAGCACGCTTCGCCGTGTACGCCACAGGGGCGGCGGCTCGGAAAACATTCACGGTCACCCCGTGGGAGTGAGATAATGGTCCCCGAGTATTCCCTGCAAACTGAATCGCGCGCACGAAATCGATCCGGCTTCACGCTCGTTGAGATGATTGTCGTGATCGTCGTTGTCTTAACCGTTTCCGGACTCGCGATCGGCTTTCTAGCTCCTGACAACGACAGTCGCCGCATCCGCGAAGCGGCCCGGCAAATCAGCGGTATGATGCAAAGCGCCCGAGCCAAGGCAATCGAAGCCGGCCGTCCGGTCGGCGTCATGATCGAGCCCGATGGCGTAAACGTGTTCCGGGCAACCACGTTGCAACTCGTGGAAATGGCGCCACCTTACGGCGGAGACTTCTCGACGAGTGAAGCAATCATCGAACCCGTCATGGCAAATCCGACACAAGCAGACGTTTATTTGGGCAGCCAGCTTGACCGCACTCTGAATCCTCCGCGTTTCAACAATGCTGACTCGGCTTGGAGCGGCTTGCTGAACCCGGGCGACTTAATTCGTTTCAATCGACAAGGGCATTACTTCCTCATTATCGCAGTCGATCCATCAGCCGCCAGCAATCCGAATACGCCGGCCCTGCGTATCCAATCGATTGATAGTGCGCTGCCATCGTTCGCGTACTACCCTCAATCAGATCCGACCAACTCGGACTTGTGGCTACCAATCCCCTACGAGATCCTTCGCCAACCTGAGACCTCGGCTGGGACGCCATTGGAACTGCCTGATGGTGTGGTTATTGACTTATCGCAATCGGGAATCGGCAAAGCGGGCCATCTCCCCGGCTTTGATCCTCTGGACGCGAACTACCCCAACGATGCCGATCGCATTGCGGTGATGTTTACGCCCAATGGTCAGGCTGCTGTTTGGGCTCCCAGTGATCCTACTGGTGCATTCGTTTTACAAGCCGTGCCGTTTGATAGCGTATTCTTGAGCATCGGCAAGAACGATGCGATTTGGGGCGGCGGTAATGTCAACACGAGTGACTCATGCAACACGGCGCTCAATAGTTCCTATTGGGTGACGATCCATCACCAGACCGGCCAGGTCACGTCGGCGGAAAACACCGCTAACCTGACGTGTGATCTGGCTTCAGCGCGACAAAAAGCCATTCGAGCGGAAATTGCAGGCAGTAATTGATTCCCTACACCAAATCACCGGTGGTCAACCCGCATCGCACACTTGGATGCCGTAGTGGTCTTTCCGGCGAATATTTTCCAACGTTTTCGCACTCATCAAATGGCTCATCGCCCATTGGGGGTACGGCCTAATAACACGTAAAACAGTTCCCTCAGAATCTGGCCCGAACTTTCCTTGTGTAGCGAAAGCAATATCTCGACCAACACTGTCCCGCACTACGGGGAACGGCGACGCGACTGCGACAGCACAATAGTAGGGGAATTCCTGTCGTGAGTAGCATCTCTCCGCTGGCCACTAACCAGACCGTGCGAAAGACTTTGACACTGCGCGATCCCGCAACGCATCGAACATCATTTTGGAAAAGGGAACGGCGTGCACAATGTGCAACGACTGACCACGCCTCAAATCGTTTGCAGTTGTTATTTCAATCTATGCTTGTCGCACACAAACGAATGGTCCGACACATAGTCTCGAGGTCCGGGCTTTGAATTAAAAAAGCCCCACCAGATCCCACCACCAATGGCCAGTGGTCAACGCGAGCACGAGCCCTACCGCCGTTATGATCATGCCCGGGACGATGATGTCCTTGACCTGCAGTTCGCCAGAACTGAACACGATGGCATTCGGTGGTGTCGAAGTTGGCAGTGGCATCGACAACGTGCAAGCAAATGCTACGCCGATAAGGACCGGCGACAAGTTCTCGACGTTCAATCCCAGGATGATCGGCATCAATAAGTTGGCTGTGGCGGTGTTGCTCATCACTGTCGACATCAGGCAGGCGGCCGAACCGAGGATCATCAACAGCTCAAAGCAATCCGATTCTTCGACAGGCAGCCACTGGACCATCCAGACGGCCAGCCCACTTGAAGAAATGATTGTTCCCAAGCACAATCCTCCGCCCATTGTAAACAGCACATCCCAAGCGATCTTTTGCAAATCCTTGACTCTCAATATTCTCATCCCAAAAAACGCAATGATCGGGAACAGCGCCACGGTACCTGTCGACAATCCGTGCATTCCGGTGGATACCCAGCCGACGATTGTTGCGGCCGAAACAGCTACGACAAGCACGCGTGATCGTGACCATCGAATAGGTGCTGGTTTTCCGTTGGTTTTCAGAGTCATTTGACTGCCGCGAAAGAATAGCAGCAAGACGACCCAAGCGATGCCAACCATAACAAAGACACCTGGTACGCCAATAAGCAACCACATACCGAAGCTGGGTGCGAATCCAGCTTGCTGCATATATTGCATCGCGATCGCATTGGGCGGGCTCCCAATTGGCGTTCCCAAGCCTCCGATATTTGCCGAAAAAGGTACCGCTAGCAGGATTGCTTTGCGACGAGCGTCAACCGCGGGTAAGCGTAGAGCGATCGGCCGGCATAGCGCGAGCATCATCGCGGCTGTGGCCGTATTACTGAGCCACATCGACAACATCGCCGTCGTCGCCATCACGCCAAGTAGCATGACTGGCACACGACTTCCCGTGCGCGCCAGCAGCGACCGTGCCATTTGTTCATCTAGGCGATATTTCTGTAATGCGGTCGAGAGAACAAAGCCACCGAGGAATAGCAGAATTACGTCTGAGAAGAACGGCGCGAGCAAGTCACTTTCCGAAACTGTGATACCTTCACTGCGCATCCGCGGCAGAAGCCACACTAACCCTAAAGCCAACACAACGAAGCTCGTCACGAACAAGGGAACGGCCTCGCTGATCCAGAGAGTTGCAGCGATCAACAAGATGACAAGTGCCGCCTGTGCCGAGCTTGACATATCCCAGCGGCTGTAAACCTCGAGAACACCGGACAATACGAACGCGGTGATCAGGCCAACGACCATGAGAACTGTGATTGTTTTGCGCATTAGTCGTGTCAAACATCTATCGTGAACTGGCGAGATCGAGTGCGAAATCGGATTCGCGTTTGCTGTAATGTCCCGTCGAAGCAACACTTCCGATCGACAAGTCTTTCTTTCAAGCAAGCGGGATCCTGAGCTTGAATTCCCTTCCGGATCGCTTCATAGCTACCTGAATCCGTTGCGGCGGGATTGCGGTTTTCGTGGCAACCTAAGCCGTCATCTGGCCGATTTCGGCAAGGCGTTCTGCATGCATGAATCGCTGTTCAGCGAGCTTTGTGCGTGCAACCCACATGCAAAATGGTACGAAGCAATTCCATGTGGACCAAACTCAGGCGTACGGCCATGGCCAGGAAACTCCAACTTAGAAACCGGTATCACTTCGGGAACCGGGACATCAAACCGAGCCCTGCGCCACGCTACTAGCAGATTCCACGACAAATCCTTCTAACTCCAGGATGTCGTGAATGTT
Organism: uncultured Planctomycetales bacterium; assembly: GCA_937982665.1. Taxonomy (GTDB): domain Bacteria; phylum Planctomycetota; class Planctomycetia; order Pirellulales; family S012-138; genus CALJLD01. The sequence continues at coordinate 44,523 of CALJLD010000036.1, read as the reverse complement.
CGCGCGCGTATCAATGTTTTCCTCAACGAGGAGAACAGTTCTCTCTTGCATCATCAATCGTGAGTGGTGTTTCAAAGTACGACAAGGAATACCAACGGCTCAAAGTAAATGTACGTAAACTTCTTTCTGAGCCGATGCCAGCAACTATTGCGAGTGTCGCCCCCTAGGCCACAAAGAATGGTAATCATCCTGCAGTTTCTATGTACGCGCTCTGAAATCGCGCTTGTTCCTATCTTCCCAAATATGTGCCGGACAAGTCAGGCCGGTAACGTCGATTGGCGATGTGTGCGAGGGCCTCCTTCGTGTCCAGTTCTTGTGTTGAGTTTCCAACTCGTAGAAAGTAGGTGGCCTTCTGTTCGTTTTGAACATAAACGGGGCGTTCCGCTCTATCGATCAATAACCGGCAGACATCGTGACCACCAATCCTCTGGAATACAGTATGTAAGAGGGTGCAAACATCTCCGCCGAGTCTATTCTTGGCGAGTTGCATGAGCAGTAGCTCAAAACCATCGCGGTCTTTCTTCCGCAACGTTGCGTAGTCGTGTTCCAACCCGACAATTGCACCATCGTCTGCAACTCCAATCAACAAGTCACCTCCATTGTGATCAAAAAACCCGCGATTGTCTTGATGATCGCGACCTCGAGCGACTTGTTGCATTTGTTTAGTTCGTGATCCCATCTCAATGACGATTTGAATTCAACGAATTCGGTCTCTCCAGACCGAATAAGCAGTTCGATGGTTGTTGCGAGCCTTCGGTCCAGTTGGGATACAAGGAGCATCTTTCGTGCAATCGCGACTGAGTAAACTCCTGACCCGAGACCGAGCATACCACCTATGACGACAAACACGCTGGTCATGGGCCACATGTGAGGAGAAAAGGCACGTGCTGTGCGCGCAGTCGCCATTTCCAACGCCTCATAAGGGGAGAGATCCTGATGGAACTCAAAGTAGTAGACAACCATCGTAACGGGGTGCAAGACCAAGACACCGACAATAGCACCTGCCAAAATGTGAATTGCAAGATCCGCCGAGATGACTTGAAAAGTGTGTTCACGACTACCTTCCGTATGTGTCACGGTTGTGTGCAATGAACGGAATCCGTCATCGGTCCAAGCAGTGAGGCTGCGCGGCGAAAAGACTCCCTCGAGTAAGCCTCTGGATGAGCGGGAAAGTTAATGATGCTTGTACCAACCAGTCCCCCGAATGTCATTCCACGATGTCGTTTGATGACATTGGAAGCACTGGTCGACTCGTGCATGCGGCTTTCCAGCTACTCGGGCCGAGATCATTTTGAAATGCATCATGTAGTGGCTCGGCGGCGCCTGGTGACATTGGGCGCAATCTCTTGAGGTGACAGATGGATGCCGAAACTCAGGGATCGTCCAACGGTCGGTGGCGTGGCACTGTGCGCAATTGTTGCCGAACAGTGTAAAATGTCGATCATCGTTCGCGTGACATGTTCGACAACTCAGTGTTGCTTCCAGGGCGTTGATCCGCGCGTGCGGCGCGACGCTGCGTTGGGCCCAACTAGCTAACAGCGCTCGTGCGGTCTGTCCTTCTGTGTCGGCGTGCTCGTGGCCGAGTTGTCGCAAACCAATTCGAGCCAAAGCCTCGTGGTCCATGTTGGTTGGTCTCGTGCCCAACCCTCCGTGCTCCCGGTGGCATTCGGTACAACTGGCGATGCTGGCATGGAAAGATGTTGGTTGGCGCCGCAGTAAGGACTCGTTGTTTGCGTGACACGGGATGCAATTCGACGTCTCGACGCCGCTGATCGCCGTGTGGCACGCCACGCAGTTGTTTTCCAGGTGCGCGTGGGCGGCCGAAAGTTGTCCGGGTTCGGCCAAACGCTGCCAAGTCACAGGCTGTTTCAGCGCTGCCTCATCTGGCATTAGCAACCATGTGATGATGACCACCAGCGTGGTTGCGGTCGTCGCGAAGTACGTCCTCTTGTTCCACATGGCGTGCTCAATGATTCGTGTTTTTCTGGCGCTGACGCAGCAAGAGAATTTCCGCATCTATCCTCGCTGCCTGGCTTCTGAGAACATCTGCCTGCGATGCGCTCCCTGCCTTGAAGTTCGCCGTGACAACTCTTTCGAGATCGCTTGCCAAATGAACGGCGTTTTCGAGCAAGGTGATGCGGTCTGCATCGGTAGTCGCAAGCTCCATGTCGACCTCCAACAAACGCTGGTGTGCGCTGACGACTGCTCCAATCGACGCCTCGCCTCTGCGGTAGGCCTCGGATTGCACTTTCACCAGCTGGGAAAGCACTGCATGCTTGTCGTGCAAGAGTTCGTCAACAGATTTCTTTTTTTTCGTCGTCGGTGAGTTCAATGGCTCCTGGCCGATTGCTTCGACCGAAGCCGCTGTGAACAAGAGCATCGTAACCAAACTGAATCCGGACAATCTCAACTGCAATAGTGTCATTCTCTTATCTCCCAGGCCGTGTGAATAAAAAGCGCAGCTCTAATCGAGCCACCTCAATCCGAAATAGATCGCTGCCCAAACGTGCAATGCCATCAAAACGTAGAGCACCATGGAGATGACAATGTGGAACTTGAGCCATTTGGCGAACCACGCCTTGAAGCGCACATGTGTCTTGATGGAGTATTCAACATCGGCGATCGATTCGGAAAGCCGCAGCAAGACAGCGGGGTGTGGAGACTCCGTTGGTGCCCCCGCGAGCTCTGTGGCCGTTTTGCGAAGAAACAAGCTCGCCAACAAACGGCTGAAAAAGCCCGAAAACGGCTTCAATGCTTCGGCGCGGACTGGAGCGGTGGCCAAATCACTGGCAGTCCGCCGGTACACCGCTTGTAACGAATTAAGCAGTACCGTCTTCTCTCGAATCTCTTGCGAGAACCTGTTCATTAGGTACCGTCCGACGAAGCCACTGACCACGACCAGCAGCGTCATGCCGGTCAAGGCGATGCCGAGCGGGCTTTCGTACTTGTGGCCACTGTGAATCACTACCAGAATCGGGCCGATCACACCTGCGTAGATATGCCACGCCAGCAACGTGCGCATCGAAACATATTGGGTCACTTTCCCCTTGAGCCACTTGTTCCGCTTCACGAACAAATAAAGCAGCGGGACGAGCATCAGAATTGCGCCAGCTATGCCCACAACCCCGCCCCACAAACCGCCCGCAAAGCGGGACGACTCATGAAACGGGAATCCCAGCCAAAGCACGAGCATCAATATGACTAGGCCAGCAACAATGAGGCGCTCTTTTTCTTTCACATCACGCCTCCACCGTAATGTCTTCGGTTGCCTTGGCTTGGCAAGCTAGGATCATGCCGGCCGCTTTATCCTCGGGTTCCAAACCATCTTCCACTTCCATCGAGACCATTCCCGAGAGTAGTTTGACCTTGCAGACACCGCACATTCCTACGCGGCAAGAGTAGTCGATGTCGACATGTTCGCGCTCGGCGGCTTCAAGGACCGTCTCTTCTGGGAGCAGCACTGTTGATTTCCCGGCCATCGCAAAACTAACGGTGGCAGTTGCGGCCGAAGCAGACATCGCTTCTGTGGATTCTGCGACGCCCAATGTTCTTTCGGCTGCTTTGGCGTGCGGCTTCTCCTTGGAACCGAAGTTTTCCGTATGAACTTTGTCGGACCGAACGCCTAATTCGGCGAGCATTTTTTTGACCGCTTCCATCATCGGCGGGGGACCACAGAGGTGGAACCATTGCGAGGAGATGTCTGGCACCCAATCTGCCAACCTTTCCTTTGTTAGGCGTCCGGCGTGATAGCCATGCGCCGACTGTTGAAGTTGGCTCATGGCAACTGACACGTGGAGATTTGAGTTGCTTTCCCGAAGGCGCATTAGCTCTGTCTCGAAAACAAAGTGCTCGGCATCTCGGCAAGCCACGATGAAGTAAATGTCGCCTGGCCAAGCCATGTCCGTCAGGGCTCGCGTGATGCTCATCATCGGCGTAATTCCTACTCCGCCGGAGATGAGGACGATGCTCTCGGCCTCAGTGCCCGTAAACGTGAACTTTCCGCTTGGGGCCTGAACCTCAAGCGTGTCGCCTTCTTTTAGCTCGTCATGCAAATATCTAGAACCAACTCCATGATCCTCGCGCTTGACCGAGATCTCACAGTAGTATCCCTGCGTCGGCGAAGAGGAAATCGTGTAGCTCCTGCGGATCGGCTTTGCACTAACCGGCAGTGTCAACGTCAAGAATTGGCCTGGCAAGTAGCTAAAGGGTAGGGCACCTCCATGGCAGGCGACAAACCGAAATGTCTTAACGTCGACAGTTTCACGGAAAATCTTGGCGACGCGGAGGCGGCAAAGTGTGCGTTTCGCAATCCGCAATAACCCGGTGGAAATGTCTGGTCGTTCGGTTGGCTCGTGATTATCGCAGGCGCTGGACGATTCTTTGCAGCAGTCGTCGTCGAACCCACTTGGGGTGGCTGAGGTCTCCGGCGGAGCTGTTGCAGGTGTCGATCCGACGGCCATGACCTGCGTCACAGTAAAGTTTGAATCAGCCGTACCGGGCGGCGCTGCGGCGGCGAGTTGCTTCATCAAATCGGTAGCTCGACGCATTTTGAAGAAATACATCCAGATCATCGTTGCGGCAAAGGCAATCAGCACTCCCATCACTGTCGTATGGAAAGCCGTCATCCCAAATAACCGAAAGCCAGTATCGGCCTCCGCAGCCGGCAGGAGATTCATCTCGCGCTTGAACCATTGAAGAGCAACGTTGCGCGGCGCTTTTCCTTCCGCGATCGCGCGGTGCGCTGCCAGGCCGCTTTCGAATTGAGCCAACCCCTCGCGCATTCTCGCTGTTGCGAATTCCATCGTTTGGAAGTCATCCGTATCAGCGGCGGCGGCGAGTTGGTCAAGTCCGTCCGATAAGAGCTGTGTCCCCTCGATCATCCGCTGATGCGCTTCCTGCTGAATTCGGGCGCGCTCTTCCATAGGCAGATCCGGCAAGTCCATCAACTTGGGATACAGTTCCTTCGGCTGCGGCGCGCCCATTCTCTCCATCATGCCGTCCATGCCGCCCATCATATCGCCGTTCATCATTCCGCTCGCAGCATCTCCGTTATTCTGGCCCTGCGCCGGATGATGTTGCGCATGCTCATCCGGCGACACTTGCCCGTGCGCAGAGGCTGTCGGCAGCATGGCGAAAACTGGCAACACTACGATCAGAGCACACATCGTCGAGAACGGTCGAAAGTTGTGGGCTGATCCTGACGTCATGCCAAACTCCTGTCGCATCGCTTGCGCTGTCATGAAATCATTGAATTCGGCTGGGAACATATCGACGTGGCTCCTTCAAGAACTTCTCATGACAGATATCGGAGCAAAAAAAGTACGTCCGGCCTGCTTGCTCTACCTCCGCTGTCGCGACACTTTTTCGGAAGCGCATTCCGCAGACGGGATCCGTGACGAGATTGCCTTGCTGGTATTGGTCTGTTCGCTCGATCTCAAGATACGTGTCAACGAACGCAAGAATCTTCGCTTCAACCCACTGGATGATCGGCTCCTCATGCGTGGCATCAAGCGGGAAATCCATCTGGTCTCTTCCTTCAAACCTGAAGAAAACAGGAAGGATTTCCAGGTTGTAGGCGACCAATATCCTCTGCACTTGTGCGTCGTGGGCGACCGAAAGCGTCAATTTGACTGTAGCGGGATACCTTGAAGAGTGATGGAAACAACAGACACAGTGGCGTTCTTGGCTCTCGGGACCATTGAGGAGGTCGGCATTGTCAAACAGGCTGACAAGTTTTTTCAATCTCGGCTCGATGATTCTCCTCATCAGCGCCTCTGCGACTGCGTTGAATCGGATGTGACGCTGTTCGATTTGGGCCATTTCGGACTGTAGCTGCGTTTGCTGTGATCGTTCCTTTTCGTCCACAGACCTCAACCGTTGCCGTATCTGTCGCTCCAGACGTTCGAAATCGTCCATTGCGTCGTTTCCTAGGAGATGGGGAACTTAAGCCCCTTGGTTCGGACCACCAAAACTTGGCATGGCATGCGTAGCCGTTCGCGCAGAAGCGGTTGTTTCCGCTTGATGCGATTTCTCGTAGATGCAAACGATGATGACCAATCACCCTGCAAAACGTTGAACGAAGGGAAGCAAGTTACGCGCGAAGGCCATCGTTGATCTCTAACCATCTGGCCATTCGTTGACTACGCGTGGCGCACGGCCAGCCATGCTTTAGATGCAAGACCAGCGATGATTCTTCACCTAGCTCCGGGTTTTTTCGATTTTTTCAACTGAGGGCGCGAGCTTCCTTGGACGTCAGGAAGGTTCGTCCTGCTGGTTTTCCATTGCGTTTACTGGTCTTTCCTCAGCTGGGCCCCCTGAGCATGGCCGAATTCTGCCAGATGACGTGCATATAAGTTCGCGATTGGATTGGCTGTCAGTCCATGCGCGAAGATGCTAAAAATGACTACAATGATTGCCACGGCGAAGATTTCGCGTCGCGCAGGCACAGCATTCTCTTCGAGCAAAATTAGTGCGAAAACGATCGACGCCACTCCGCGCGGTCCGAACCAACCAATCAACCATCGCGTCGCGCGGCGCAGTCCTGTCCCAATAAGCGCAACAGAAACGGACAGGATGCGGATGACTGACAAGGCGAATGTGGCGAAGAACACACCGGCAATTGAAATATCGTCGAAAGTTCTGGGTATCAGGACGGCCCCGAGCACGAAAAAGACTAGCAGCGTCAGCAAGTAACCCTCGGCCTCGGCGAACTCGTGGATTGCACGGCATAGCGCACGCGAGACGTATCCAACGGTCAATCCGGCGCAGAAAGCGGCGATGAACCCGTTACCGCCAACCAATTCCGCGCCTCCGTAGGCAACCAGCGCCAGCGCGAGCGTGCTCAGCCGGAGAAACGACTGAGTAATCCACCTATGCCGCCACGCGCGCAATATCAGATTGCCTCCTACATAACCTATCGCTGTGCCCGCCAGCGGCCCCAGACTGATTTGCATCGCAGCGAAGCGAACCCAATAGCCAGTTGTATCTGGATGCTCTGTTAGGCGCGCGCCGCAGAGGAACATTAGAAACAAGGGCAGACATAGTCCATCGTTTAGACCACTTTCGATGCTAATCGTCTGGCGTACCTGAAGGGGAATCTTCTCGTTGGAGACAACGCCATGGGCCAACGCGGCATCCGTCGGTGCAAAAATCGTGGCCAGCATAGCCAATTGCCAAAAGCCCAGACCATCGAAGAATAGCCACGCCCCAGCCGCTCCCATCACAATCGAGATCGGCAGTGCAATTGTCAACAAGCGGAACGCTAGATTATGTTCCCGATAGAGCAACTTGACATCGATGCGCGATGCGTCAGTGAAGAGAACGACGACCAAGGCGAGTTCAGCGACTAAGTCGATTGAAGCGTTTTCAGGTCGAACCGATACGAGTCGAAGACCGGCATCTCCCACCGCCAAGCCAAAAGCCACAAACACCATCGGCGGCGTGACAGCACTGTGCCGCAGCCGCGCCGATACGAGACCAAATACAAGGAACCCCAACCCGACGACCGTAGCAAGCGTTATGTCCATGCAACTCACCGAAGAGGACGGAAGTCGACCGAACGATCTGGACTGATAATCAAGAGATGATTGTGCGGGACTGAATCCCAGTGCGGATCATCATTGAGCGGTTCGGATGCTACAATGATGGAAGAGTCGCACGCTCGTGTTGAGATCAACCGGCAGACTCCAGATCGACAAACACATTCACTTCCCCTCGCCATGAACAAACTGGGGCTCTCACCCTCGGTCGAATACCGGGAAACAACGGCGCGTGTTCCATCGCAAACTACGAGATTGAGGTGTGAAGCTTGTTGCGGATTGCCGGCCGAGTTCAATGCAACAATTTCTTCAATCGTCTTCTCCAAGGCCATTGCGATAGCTTCTGTTTCGTCGTCGGCTTGGAGAGCTGCGTGATGGTCGCAAAACAGTCCAAAAAGAAGCTCGGAATCTGTTGTCCCCTGAATCCGCGTGTAAGCAATGTCGGAAAGTCGCGCTGCGATACTGCGCTTGTGTTGTGCAAAGTTGGCAACGACTCCGTTGTGCATGAACGCAAAACGTCCGACTGCGAACGGATGACAATTCGCTTGCGAAACGCTGGAACCTGCTGTAGCAGCCCGGACGTGGGCGAGCACGGCCGGACTACGGCAAACACGCGCCAACTCTAGCAGGTTCGTATCATTCCAGGCGGGCTGGATCGACCGGAAAATCGCGGGCTCTGGAGAGAGTTCTCGCACGTACCACGCCACTCCAAACCCGTCGCCGTTGAGAGGTTCACTGCGCAGCACGCTTTGAAAGCTCTGATGAATGATCGAGTTGCTGGGACGAGTAATCAAGACGTCCAATGTTATTGGACGGCCCAGGTAGAGAATGAACCTGCACATCCTGGCGTCCCAACGGCATCATTGAACCTCGCAAACCAGGTTCATTGTGCCAAAAGAGTTCGGAACCGATTCGAGGCACTCAGCGTCGGCGTGGCAACCCGTTTCGCAGCACCAACGATCGTCGACAACGAATTTGAATTCGTATCGCCCAGGGGGGAGGTCGAGTTCGGCGATCCAGTTTCCATCCTCTTGTTTCTTCATTGGCGCTGCATCGGGCTTCCAATCGTTAAAGGCTCCAGCAAGAAACACTTGTTTTGCATCTGGAGCATGGCAAGAGAACCGAATCATATTCTGTTGGGCTTTTCTTTTCGACATGTCTGGGCTCCTTATTCTATTGGAGTACGCGCCGTAATTCATGCGGCATGGACGGCAGCCGTCTTCCCCGCAGTAGGTGGAGTTCGAGCAAAAACGCAGCATCCGTCATGCCGGCGCCAGAAGCACGGCATTGGTCTCTTAATCGTGCTGTGAATCAAAGTACAAGCAGCCCTACCCTGGCGTGGTACCGGTTAACACATTCGCCCGTCAACGTCCTGTTAGTCGTCGACTTCGACCATGTTGACGATCCGTTCTACGCCAGCAATTGCCCGAACCGATTCCTGTGCTAATTGCTTGTAATAAAACGAGCATACGCAGCCATGAAGTCGTAGAACGCCCTCCTGGAATTGGCATTTGAGCGTTCGCAAAACCGCATATCCGCTGGTGGCCCATGCTTTCTTGACAACCGCTTCGACATCGTGCGCCACAAAGAGCGGTTTGGGCTGCGGCACGGTTTTCTTGGACGGTCGCCGCTGTGGAGGCTCGGCTGATGATTGGCGTCTGCCCTGTATTACTCGAGGTCGACCTACTACGAATGCTGAATCCATGGTGTCGCCCTTGAGGCAAGCATGCAGAACGAAGTTGCGCCGGGCATGCCAAGCGCCGGTGTTAGTCTTGAGTATTACCGCCAGCGGTATGTTGCGGAGGCAGTTGTCCAACCAATGATTGCCTTTGTTCGTCAGTCAGTACCCTCGCGGCTTCGCCGACTGCCTGGATGAATGCAATCCGTTTGTCAGCGCGCAACTTCTCTATTTCTCGTATCTTGGCTTCAATTCTTGTCGCGTCGGGAGAATCGGCGCTCGTCAATACCCAAAGTTCCTGCTCGCCCGCTTCGATCCAGCGATCTTGCGTTGCTTGTCCCAGCAATGCTTGTTCCTTGATTTGATTGAGCCGAGTCTGCTGCTCCTGCGATAGTGCAATGTGCTGCGGGTGATCCAGAAAAAACCCTGATTCCCCGATGTGATAGATGTGGGAGGCGCCCGGGAATCCCGGCAGTGAGGATGGCATGGCCATCGTGGAAGTTGCGCCGGCGGACGGGTTACGCCCCATCATTCCCATGCCGCCGTTCATCGAGCCCATTCCGCCCATCCTGGACATGCCTTGAGCTGATGGCATGCCAGATTCCGCCATACCTCCCATTCTCATTCCCGCCATTTTGGACATCATATCCATGCCCATCTGGTTGCTTTCCCCCGTATGTTGCTGCACTTCATTGGAATTGTGTTCGCCATGCGTGGAACTACCCGAAGCCGTCCGCAGATGCTCTTGCTTCAACGCGGCTTCAAGCTGAGCAACCTTGGTTTGCAGTTCGCGAAGCTGTACGGCGAGCGACCGATCGTCCGAAACGGAATCGGTCGAACTTTGGTGTGAGTGTTGGTCTGCATTCGTTGAATCTTGTGCGCAGACTTGAGTGATAGGAGTCAAACCCAGCAAAACGAAAGCTGATACGGAAACCGCGGCACGGCGATAAATCGCACGCGCGAAGATAGTTCTCATCGCATTAATCCTTGATGTCGTTGTTTGGTGTGATGATCAAGCCGTTCTTGGGGCGCTCAGTTAGCCACCGCGTCTGCCGTGAGGACCATGTCCGCCGTGCTCCATGCCTTGATGCCCCTGCATCTCTTGCCACATCGTGTCGTGCGAACGCCCACCTTGCCAGCATCGACTCCAATCGAACTGCTGGCGGTGTTCGCCCTGACCGTGTGCACTCAGCCAACCATGGTGAATGCCTCCGCCACGGATCCAGTCAGCTTGTCCGTAGAACCGGCTGCACATGCCGGGCGGGTCGTCCGGCATAGGATGCGGCATTAGTTGAACGCTGTTGTTGCCACTGCCAACGGTAATCGGATCACCCGGAATCGGGTGAGCTGTGCTCAGGTCTTTGTCCCACACATGGGCCATTAACTCACCGCTCTCTTGGTTCGCCAAGACCTCCGCGTAGGCACTACCGTCATCTAAAGGCACAAGGTCGCCTCCGTACGGACCGGCCGAAGCCTCGCCGTTGAACAAGAAATAAGCCGCAATACCAACGACGACGATCACCGCTGCTCCGATTGCTATCTTCCGATTCATTGCGTTTCCTTTCCCGTCGAGTTTTGTGTGCAACAAAATGACCTAGGTCCCTTGGCCCGCCAGTCTTTCGAGCGTTGATGATCCGCTTACGACTATGCATACGGACAATGAATCCCGAGCGACTCCCAAAAGGCGTGTGGCACAGGAATCAAAATGGCAAGCAGCAAAGCGAACGAAAACGCGCCAAGCAAGGTACGACGCGCGTCTAATCGCGTCACGTCGTTCAGCGGTGGCAGTCCTTTGCGACCGGCAATGAAAAAAGCAACGAACGCCCAAATCAACAGGCCGCTCCAAACAAACAGCCCCAGAAAGAAGAGCGTAACGAGAGCCGCTGTGCTGATTGCAGCGCTGCGCCGCTGGCCAAACGTCGACAGCGATTTCAATTGAATGAAGGCTCCAAATGTTCCAAGCGCAAAAGGCACAGGAATAAAGTATGGAAGAGTGACCTTCATTCCATGGGCGCGAGCGGCGAAATAATGCCCCAACTCATGCGCGCCGAGGATCAGCATCAACCCAAGTGAATACGGGAGCCCAACTGCGAACCTGCTTGGTTCCTCCAGCAGATTGACGCCCTGGTGCGTAGCGCCTGCCCAGGTTGTGGTAACGACCGTGGCGACAAACAAGCCGATGTTAAGCCAGGGCGAACGGGCAGGCTTCTTAGCAGCCAGCTTTGAGTCCAACGGCACAAAAAGTAGCCTGGTTCTCTTGTATTCGTCTTCCTGGAGCAGTGGAGTCAGTTCGCATTCGCCCAGCCGGTGCATCACGTGTTTGATCACCTCGTTCGCGTCAACGATCAACTCCCCGTACAAAGCGATTACACTGCCCTGATGTTCTTCTGAACGAATCCTAAACAAATCATCTAGGCACAGATCTGCCGGCAAAGCAGTCTCCGCTTGGGTCTCGGTCGGTGGTTCGACTCTGTGGCCGGCCATTGGAGTCTCTGGACCCAAGATCATGTACAACATCGCGAGGCAGCAGATGATCGCGGTCAGGAGCACGATGAAAGGGCTAATCACGACGTCAAACATCAGCAAGACAGAGAACACCAAGATTGGCAGCAGGCACATGATGACCATCCGTGCCGTCGCAGAAAGTCGCTTTCGAGTTGGTTCCTTCATCGGATCCTGGATTCTCAGTCGCTGCCACGTATTCAATGCCGCCAACGAATTTGTTGCGTACAGGATTTGATGCAAGAACAGCTTGGATTCTTCTCTCCAATGGCCAAAAACCAAGGATTCTCAGCGAACGTCGTGTTTGGATGGCATGCCAGACCACGAAGGACGTGAGCACGACCGCACGGCAGGGCGTGCGTTGCCGCACACCTCGGAGATTCCTATGGCCTAGTCCATGGTTTGGCCATGCCATGGTGCGCATCGGTGGCGTGCCGAGCGAGCTTTTTGCAGACAAGCAACGTTGGCGCGGATTGTGCGGGGTTTTCGGCTGTCCAAACACCTGAGGGAGTCTTGCATGGCAACCAGCGCTACGTTACTAGCTTCTCGTGTGCCGAAAGACGCACCGACATGCGAGGTATTGGCGCCGCAGCAGTTTCGGCCCAATGATGAACAGTCCCTCGTGGCAGCCTGTCGCGCGGGCGATCCCGCTGGTCAACGGGAACTCTACGACAGGCATTGTCAGCAGGTCTATCGCTTGATGCACCGCATGGTCGGACATGAGCATGCCGACGATTTGACGCAGCAGGTTTTCCTGCGCGTGATAGAGAGCATTGCGAAATTTCACGGTCGATCCACTTTGTCGACCTGGCTGTATCGCCTGGCAACCAACGAAGCATTACAGTTCCTGCGACGCAGGGCGCGTCGAACGGCGCAGCCCCTCATCGCTGATCCGCCCGACCATCGGACCCCCAGCGATCTTCGCTTAGACGCCCGCGAATTGCTGGAACGCGCGTTGGCTAACTTGGAACCTGACCTGCGCGCCACATTCCTGCTGCGCGAGGTGGAACAGCTTTCGTACTACGATATCGCTGTCGTCCTTGACATCGCTGAAGGAACGGTCGCTTCCAGGCTAAATCGTGCCCGTCAACTGCTGCGGGCGAGTATCTCACTTTGCGATAACTAAGCGGGCACTCGACGTCACGTTCGCGAGTCATTTCTTGCGATTGTAGTCTTCGACCGTCGCGCGTGCAGCGCGAAGGATGGCGCGCGGTTAGCATCTAAATCCATAGAGTTCTGAATGCCCTCTTGCCGGAGCGAGTCGGTACTAATGGAATGTCGAAAGGCACATTCGCTTTTGTCGGGACATCACGGTGGCGAGTTGCAAATCAACGAGCGCGTTGCGCTTGAAGTGCACCTTGAAAGCTGCCCGCAGTGCGCTGCGAAGCTTGCTGAGTTGCGCCGACTTTCACAGCTTGCTTCAAACCTGAACAAACCTGAGCCGTCGCAGCACTTGAGGGACCGCGTCTTGCAGTTGCCCCCATCGCGGCAATTGGCTGTCCGCTGGAGTATGCGAAAAAAATTGTCGCTTTTGGCATTGTTGCCGTCTTCGCCTGCGTGGGAACCATTTTTTTGATTGCAACCGACACGATCGGGCGACATCGGGCGGACGTCGAGTCGATTGACCTTGCTGCATTCTGGAAGGCGTTCCAGGTCGATCCGTTGGGTGTGCAAAGGGATTTTCTCGTCCGGCATGCCGGTCGTGTCGTTTCCTTGGACGAGGCTGCGACCGAAACTGGTTTTCGACCTGTGGCTGCAAGCCATATTCCAGATACGGTTGCCGTTGAATCAAACTATTTACTTGATTTGCCGTGCTGCCGTTGCATTGAGACCGTTTGCCGCCGCGACGACGACACGTTGGTGGTCGTATTTCAACACGACGACGAACAGCCGGACTGGTTTCCCGATTGCCCGCAGGTGACCATGCGAATTGCAGGGACAACCTGTCGTTTGATCGAGCTCGAAGACCACGTGGCGGCCTCCTGCCGCATCGGGGAAAGTGCGGTGACGATCGTAGGGTTGCTTGACATTGATGAGCTAACACAATGGGTTCAGGCATTGACTGGAGCCAAGCCTGTGGTCCCGCACGCAGGGCCCGAGTAGAGCGGACCAGGGATGATTCAACTGATTGCATGCCGGATACATCCGCTGCTTCAATCCCGTCTTCCAACTCTCGTGCCCGGGTACAATGAGAGGCTGGCCCAAAGGCAACAGTCAACGCTTGTCCGATGCGTGTTCCCCGCCGTGATCGTGGTCTGCATGACCTTTGCCATCATGACCGTGGTCGTGGCTCGCTCCAGCCTTCTTCAACTCTTCGACTTTGGCCAACACGGCGTCGGGATCTGCTTGCGCTTTTGCCACGCAGCCTTGGCAGCAAAGAAAGACTGGCTTGCCTTTCAATTCCAACTTGATTGGTGCGCCCATCGAACCAAGGAAGCTCTCATTGGATATCGCGCAATACTTCTGCGCTTCGGCTAAAGTACGGTCCGCAGCCGGAAGTTTCGCGAGCGCAGCGGAAGCGTCGGCCAGCTTTTTCGCGGTCTTAAGTGTTTCGGCGCCATCTTTCTTAGCGGCGTCAACACAGGCCCTGCAGCAGACAAACACAGGCTGGCCATCGAGTTCAATCTTGATCGGTGCTCCGTCAGCGCCAAGGCGGCTGTAGGCCATGATCGGACAAAACCGCTGGGACTCTGCCAATTTGCGATCCGCCTCACCGAGTGTCGCCAGCGCCTCAGAGATTTTCGCTTCTGACTTTACTGCCTGATCGTCGTGCGCAACCGCGTGGTCGTGCCCTGAGCCGTGATCCTGTTTGGCTGACGCAGCAAAGCTCGCCCCGCTAGCAAAAAGTGCAAGCGGCAAAGCCAGCAACAGCAAGAAACGTGAGGCAAACATTTAGATTTCCTTTCGTAAGAAGTAAAGGGCCGGAGCCCAAAGCTCATTCCAGTCTCAAAAGCTCATTCCAGTTTCAGACGTGGACCCCACACTGATAGGTTAGATGCGCCATTCGTGGTCGATCTTCGTGCAATTTCGAAATAATTTAAGAATCCCACGCGGCCGCGAGGATATGCAAATGCCCAACAGCGGCAGCGCTATGGAACGTAACAGTCATTTGTGTAGCCCAAGTCTTGAAGCGGTCGCAGCAGCCTGACAAAAGATCGAGGCAGTTTTCCCTTATTTCTTGAGGCCAGCAAGTCGATACTTCGTTGCGGCTGATGTGGCCGTGGGTTAAGAGTGAACTGTAATCATGTATAGTAGACGAGCCAAATCGACTGTTGCCAAAGCCCTAATCTGGATGGCGGCAGCTGTGTTTGCGCTCCCGGCTTTTCCCCCGCCCCTTGCTTGCGGCTGCGAGATGGACAGTTGTGGCAGCAGTTGCTGCAATCCGACCGCGGACGCGGAGCCCCCTTGCTGCGGGCAGACCTCCCGGGGCTCATGTTGCTGTGCCCACGGAGTCGACTCAACGCAACTCGAAGGATCTTCGAGAGGGTGCATTTGCGGCGAATCCTGCTGCTGCTCACAAGGCGAATCGCCCGATTCGCTGCCGGAACCGGCAGTGCCCAGTCGTAGCGAAACTCCGCGGAAGATCGTTGAGTTCGGCGGATTCGCGGAGGCGCTGAATGTGGCCTTCCCTTCGGCCGGGCAAACCGGCATTTCCAATTCGACTCTCTACGGCGGTCTCGACAGGTGCAGCGCACTGGATCGCTGCGCGCGCCTCTCTCGCTTTACGCTCTGATCTCAAGAGCATTGCGCGCTTTTGCTCGCCGGCGCTTCCGGTAGTCGACAGATCGGCCAGCCTCTGCGCCGATTCCGGTCAAATCCCTTGCCTGCGGATTGCAACCATAGTCCGGGCTGCGCGTGGCCCGGCATTCGCCGGTCAGCCCACCGGCCGTCATGCTATGAATAGGAGCCATCGTATGGAAAACAGCTACGTCTCGGCAACCAGCGTGCCGCGTAATGTGGCCGCAAATCCAATGCTGCCTCACGACGCCGGCTGTCGTGTTCTCGTGATTGATTTTCGAGATGAGGTGTTTGCGGCGATATCGAATATCCTGCGCGGCTTCGATTGTCATGTCCATCGCGCGGAATCTAGTGAGACGGTTTCCAAGGTCGCCGGTCGAGTTCCGCTCGATTTGATCCTCCTCAACCAGCAAATGCCGACTGAATCGGGCTGGCTTATCACCTGCAAGCTGCGCATGACATGCTGCTGGCAGCCCATATGGATGTACACGGCGGACCGAAACGCGCATCGACAGGCCTGGCAACATTTGGCGCGCGTCGATGCGATCTTTGAGTACGACGGTGACGTGTGGCAACTCTCAAACTTGATTGAAGACCGATTAGCTAACGAGCGTCGCAAGTTAGTGGCGGATGTGCGGCCCCGAACAGTTCGGCGCCGGACGATTTCCGCGGCATGAACTTTCCTCCTCTCGAATCGCATGAAAACAAACGTATTGGCAACTTCCCTTCTGAAAGGACGCAGAAAAATGAAGACTCCATTTCACACGAACTTGCTTTCGGCAGCGTCAATCATAACGTCGCTAGCTATCCTGGCGATGTTGACGAGCAATGTGCGAGCCCAATCTCACGATGGACACGATGGTAATGGTCACGCCCAACTTGGCGTATCGCATGGTCCGCATGGCGGGCAGGTCACAACGATCGGCGAGATTCGCGCCGAAGTCGTCTATGCGCAACAGGAAACGCGTGTCTATCTCTTTGACGCGGCGCAACGACCGATCTCAGCACGCGGCCTGCAGGGACGAATTACAATGCAGGTCCGCGACAATCCACAGCCGTTTCTCTACTCGTTGACTTATGTCCAGGCCCAGCGTGAGGACTTCTTGGGAGCGCCGATTGACGTGAGTCGGATTCGGGATGGCGATATGCGGGTGACAATCGAGTTGCAAGGATTGCCTGGTCAAGCTGCGACCACGGCTCGATTCGTACAGGCTTTTGCGCTTTCGCATCCACTGACCACCGTAACGGTTGGCGAACTTACTGCAGCTGATCAAGTTGGAATCCAGAGACAAGGCGTTTGCCCCGTAATGCAAACGCCGCTTGGCGAACATGGGGCGCCGGTCAAGTTATTGATCGACGGACATCCGCTCTACGTTTGCTGCAAAGGCTGCATTTCGCAAGTGCAGGCAGATCCACAGAAGTTTCTCCCGCGCGGAGAAGCGGACGCCGTGGTTCGCGGCGCTGAGAATCGAGTCAACATCACCGTCTCGCAAGCGACGCAGGCCGACCAAGGGGCCATTCAAGCGCAAGGACATTGTGTCGTGATGACCGATCAACAATTGGGCGGGCACGGTGCGCCAATCAAGATCACGATTGGCAACGAAGCGCTGTTCGTCTGCTGCCAAGGCTGTGTCGGAAAAGTGCAGCAGAATCCAAGCATGTATTTGTCACGCGCTCAGCAGATGCGTATCGCTCGTTAGTCCCAGCGGTCACAACGGCGAGCCGATGCCGACCGTGCAATGGTTTGTTTCAATTTCTGTTTCGACGAGTCGTGACTTTACAAGGAGGTTACAAGATGTCCAGGACTTTGTTTGGGCTGCTATTTGCCGCCGTCGTATTGCTCGCTGTATTTACCACTGGCTGTCAATCGTCTGGAGGTGGTGGATACCGAGGATCTGATGGGCATGTGGGCCACAATCATTAGCGCCAGCCCCACGCTTCGAAGTGACCTCAATCCTTGGTTGGGGTCACTTCTTATTGCCATCGTGGTCAGGAATCACGTTCTATACTGTGGCTGCCGACTGGGATTTCGAACTGGCTAACGCCATTCTCCAGCACGGACGCTGCGTTCACGAAGAGCAAGTTTTTGATGCTCTTTTGACAGACCTTGCAGAAGTAACTCATGATAGGCACTCTTCCTGAACCGTCGAGCATTCGTCGGGCCCCCAATCGAATGGACGAGATCAATTGACGGCAGTCTTTACGTTATTTCATTTTGCCACGATATTCGCAGTCGGTGCGCTAAACGGGCCAGTCAAATTGGGAAGATGCCGCTTGCGATTCATTAGTGAAGCCCTAAGAAACAGGCGCTACGGAGCTCTGACTCTTGAGGCAGACAGCATTTGGCGCGGTTCCTTCGCAAGCTATGGCGCAGCACAGGGTTAGAATAGCTTTCTCGATTTGCGCACCATCCTGCGCCCTTGTGTCCTCAAGGTGGCTCTGTCTCACATCCTGACTGAAAAGCGATCATCGCTGAGTTGTTTACCGCAACGACGAGTCGGGATGGAGCCTCCGACTTCGATGTCGAAATCGGCGAAAACGAGCGACTTGTGTGCTTGTCATTCGTCCGTGGATGCATCGCATAGGCAGCGTATCCTACGGCGAATTGGTCTGAGTGACTTGTATGTTGGCCCACGCAAATCTCAAGTCAGCGGCAATGCTTCGAAATACCGGGGCGTTACCTGCCCAGCGAATTCTCCATTCTTCTTCGGAATGCCGGTGGACGCCCACAACAAAATCAGTATAATTTCAGCAGATTTTGCACATTTATTACTGGCTGGAGGCGAGATGAACGGAAAGAACAAGGGAAAACGGGTCACCATCGATCTGTCAGCTGCTGCGGTTGCCGAAGTAGATCGACTTCGCGACATCACCGGACTAACTACCGCGGACCTGTTCCGTAACGGCTTTAGTTTGCTGCGTCTGTATGTAGATGCGAAGGCGCAAGGGCAAGGACTTGCTTTAGTCGAAGGCACTCGTCAGGACGAAATTGTAACTCGAATCGAAATGCCGATCGTCGTCGCGCACGCTGTCGAATCGAGGGCGCAGAAAGAGGCCACACATGAATAGGGAGGATTCATTCAGTCTTGACTTCGACGGCGGTTCTCAATGGCCGTTCAATGCGAGGCGACGCGATTTGTTGCCTGGCGAGAAGACAATCAATATCTACGCTGCTGCACCGCTGACCAACAACGACGACATTGTCGAAGCGCAATGCCTGCAGTTCCGTGAAATCCTGAAACGAGTCTTCGAGCCATACGATTTTGAAGGGATCTCCTTCCGTGTTTACGACCCAGCCGAAGAGACTCGGCCTGGCTCTCTTCACTCCGCAGATGACGTATATGCAATTAACTACGAGCAATGCGTCAAATCAGACGTGATTGTGTATCACGTGACGGCACCCTCGCTGGGCGTAGGGTGCGAATCTCAGATTGCAGCTGACGCGACCGTACCTCGCGTCGTAGTTGCAAAGGCTGATGCATCGGTTAGCAGAATGTTCGAGGGAGTTTTCTCATCTACTATTCAGACAATTCAGTTTGCGAACGAACATGATCTCGAACTGCAACTCGTGAAGCGGCGTCATGACATTGCGAACGCGGTCGTTTCGTCGGCAACGATGCGACGTCCGTTGTTAAGTGAGTTTGCGGAACTGGAACTTGGGCGAATCGTATTTCGTCAACGGATACTGCAAAGAGTGTCACTCAACGACCTCGCAATGCAGACTGACGGCAAGGAAGCGTGGCTTTATCGCCTTGAACGGAATCCAATTCTCGCAGCTTGTTGCTCCGCAATGCTATTGAATCGCATTGCTGCGGCAACGAACTGCAACGTTCAAACTCTTGGACCAAATCTCACAACACTGCGACCAAGATCCGACGAACTGGAGACCGAACAGAAGGAGTCCCTAGAGAATCTTGTGAATTACATATTCTCCAAAGATCGACGCGTTGAAGACGAGCGCATATTCGCGCTGTGGCATGAATACGCGGAAGAATATCAACGTGAAGTGGCGGAAGCTGTGGAATATCGAGAGGGCGGGACAAGAGCACTTACTACAGACGACTGGCGTCGTCGAGATTCGGGGGGATCAGGTCAGCTCTTTTAGGGACGATGTCATGCCAGATCGAATACACGTGCAAGAATCAATCGCGTACGCGCAGCGAACGATTAAACCATTTGTTCGAAGTGGAGAGCCTGTTGATATTGAAGCGGTAGCGAGATCCATGGGAGTGACAGAGGTCTCTGGGGCAGAAATGAATGCGGATGGCTATTTAGGGCGGCGATCCGATGGTGCACTGGTCATTCGGCACAGGAACGGCGTTGGGCGAGCGAGGACGCGATTCACAATCGCTCACGAAATTGCCCATATCATTCTGAGCGAAGTTGAGGGCAAGCCAATTTCGACTGAAGGTAAGTACCATCGAGATGCAGGAGAAGAGAAGGCCGTTAATCGAATTGCAGCCGAACTCTTGATGCCTGCCTCAATGCTGGTCGGGGAACTCGATGAGCTACGGCACGAAGTTTGGAACACAGTTTTCCGCCTTGCTCGACAATATCGAGTGTCAAGCTCAGCAATGGCGTTTCGGTTGCTGGAACTCCAGCCGATATATGCGGTTTCGTTGAGAGTAAACATCGACGGCATGGGGCCTCACTTGCCATACACGTGTTCTGAACGTCACCGCATTCAATTGATAAATGGTATCGACTTTGAACTCGACCGCATCTGGCGTGAGGCAAAACGCGATTCAAAACACTTGATTGCTGTATCGGTGGATGGGCAGCAGTTCTGGATTGAGTGTGAGGGTAATACACGCAGTTTTTCAACTCGCCTCGGAGACGTCCAGACCTATTGGGTATTGGGATGGCGGTCGCTCATTGAATAACCCGTAGAACAGAAAATGGACTTAAACGAATTTCTGCGAGCCTATCCCCTTCGATGCCCAAACATCATGTGGTTCTTGGGAGCGGGAGCATCCGCTGCTGCGAAGATCCCGACGGCCTACCACATGACATGGGACTTCAAACGCGCCCTATATTGCTCCGCAAATCGGATCCCAATAGCCTCATGCGATCTGTCGGATGAGATGACACGAAATTGCATTCAGTCATATTGCGATTCGGACTCCGAGTCTCCCCTTAGGGACTCGCACGCCGAATACAGCTACTACTTTAGCAAGGCATATCCCAGCGAAGAGGATCGCCGACAATATATCGAGAAGCTGGTCGCAAACAGCGGGCCATCCTTTGGCCATCTTGCATTGGGTGCGCTCGTTAAGCTCAACGCGGTGCAAATGATCTGGACAACAAACTTCGACCGATTGGTTGAAGACGCAATTATTCGCCTGTGCGGAACGAGTAACAAGCTTAATGTTGCCACGTTGAATTCACACGTCTCCGCGCGGCTTGCTATAGCCGAGGCACGCTTCCCGCTATATGCGAAGCTTCACGGTGATTTTCAATCCGTCACATTGAAGAACACCGCGGATGAGCTTCAAAAGCAAGACGACGAACTGCGTGATTGCCTTGCCACCGCGGTCCGCTCACGCGGGCTTGCAGTCGTCGGCTATAGTGGGCGAGACCAATCCGTTATGGACGCACTTCGGTCCGGCCTTAGCGATGGCCAAGGTTACCCAAAGGGACTGTTTTGGTTTGCTCGCGATGAAGCGTCCGTGCTAGGCTCCGTCAGAAAACTGATTGAGGATGCGAGATCATTGGGCATTGAGGCCCACATTATCGTCGTAGATACGTTCGATGAACTGATCGGCGACATTCTGGCACAAATGCCAGAACTGCCACTCGAAGCTCAACAGGTATTTGAGCAACGTCCAAAACGTATCACCAATGTCCCACTCGCAACGACACGAGGCAGTTGGCCCATTCTGCGCACAAACGCTTTTCCGGTCATTGAAAGTCCGAGTGTTTGCCGAAAGGTCGTGTGCGACATCGGCGGCTATGCGAAGGTGCGTGAAGCAGTTGATGCGTCGCATGCGGACATCGTGTACGCCCGCCGAAACGTTGGTGTTTTGGCCTTCGGAGCTGACAATCACGTGCGACGGGCGTTTGAAGGAAACAATATTCGTGAGCTCTCTTTGCATTCTATCGAAACACGCCGGCTTCGATACGAGTCTGCTGAGCATGGACTTCTTTACGATGCCTTGATGCGTGCAATCGACAGAGAGCGGCCAGTGACTGTTGTACGGCGGAAGAGACACCGGTTTGCGACGGTCGATCCCGCGCAGGCTGCTCATGATGCATACCATCAACTGAAATCGGCAGTCGGGCAAATCAACGGATCGATAGGAAGGACTTCCGTTAGCTGGAAAGAAGCTGCCCGCGTCCATCTGGAGTACCGAATGGATCGATTGTGGACAATTGTCCAACCGACTGTGTTTCTGGATGACATTCAAACGGACGCCGAAGCAAGCGAAGCAAGCGATTTCGTCCGCGAACGAATGGCACGTCGGTACAACCCTCACTGGAATCAGCTGCTAGACGCGTGGGCAACGCTCTTATTTGGCAAGGAACGCGAAATCCAACTTCGTGCGTTTGAGTGTACCTCGGGCGTCGATGCTACGTTCGTTATTGGGCGCGTTTCCGGATTCAGTTGGAAGGGAGGAGCACGATGACCCAAAACCATTCATTGCTCTCATCCTACAACTGGATGACCGAACCTGAGTTGGTTTTTGATCCGGTGAGACAAGATTCAACCTCGATTCACCCGCTGAAGGGGCTCGTGAATTGGGGGCCGTACAGTGAGAAGTTGATGGCTCAGGTGTTTCGGCCGTTGAGAATTGCATTCATTGTTGCAAACGGCCAAACCCGACTTGCAAATCAGGTCATGCGAGAGCTCAGAGCTGCAGCGCCACCGCTTGAGCGAGAGAGCTACTTGGTGTCGTACCCTGGATTCAGCGAGGCATTTCGCGTCGAAGTTGGAGCTGCGCCGAAGGGTTGTCACGAGGAACTCTCGGATACGCTAGACGACACCATACGGAAATCTGCTTCACCACATTCCGTACTTGCCGATGCCCTAACATCCGCGATGACAAAGCTGGCGGCTTGCCGGGATGAGTTCGACGTAGTGATTGTTGTGCTACCCGAAAGGTGGGAGCGAGCATTCCGATCAGAAGACGGTTTTGATCTGCATGATTATCTTAAGGCGGTTTCCGCATCGCGTGGCATTCCACTGCAGCTCGCGCTTGAAAACCGACTTTTCCAGTATCGCTGTCGCTGCAGCGTCATGTGGAGACTTTCGATCGCACTTTACTGTAAGGCGGGCGGGATACCCTGGAAGATCGCTGGCACGGATTCCGAATGTGCGTTCGTCGGGCTAAGCTACGCACTTCGTAGCAGCTGTGAAAATAAGCGGTTCGTTACATGTTGCAGCCAGGTGTTTGACGCCGACGGAACTGGTCTTGAGTTTGTGGCATTCGATGTGGACGACGTCGACTTTGTTGAACGGGATAATCCGTTCCTGACCCGAGCTGAAATGCGACGTGTTATGTCACGCACGCTTGCTCTATATCAAAGAAGGCACGCCGGAACGACGCCAAGAAGGCTGGTGGTCCACAAGACGACGCACTTTACAAAGGCCGAAACAGATGGTTGCTTTGACGCTTGTATGGCCATAGACGACGTCGAACTTATACAGGTTCAACAGAATTCACCTTGGCGTGCTGCCCAAATCAACGCTCCTTCCGGTGGATCAAAGAAGGGCCAACCCGCTAGGTACCCATGCAAACGGGGGTGCTTCCTGCAAATCGACGGACGGGCCGCGCTGCTGTGGACTCAGGGGAACGTGCCCATGTCGGGAGGCCGAGACTTCTTCAAGGAAGGCAAAGGCATTCCATCACCGGTGTTGCTTCAGCGATGGGCCGGTCACGGACACTTTGACCGAATCTGCTCAGAGGTCCTCGGTCTAACGAAGATGAATTGGAACAACGATGGGCTTTATGATCGGCTGCCAGTGACGATGAGCTACGCGAGCATACTGGCTCGGACGATCTGTCGAATGCCGACACTCGACAGCCGCCCGTATCAGTTTCGCTACTTTATGTGAGCGGTGAATTGGCGCCGAGATGAACCAGGATCGCCATTTTCATATCGATTCCCACACCGCTGTTGAGGGGATCGCTATGCTCCGGGGGAATGGGGCGCGAGTTCACCAGCTATGAGGCGCGGCGCCAATCGCTTGCCGGTACCTGCGATCGAGTGCGCGTGGTCAGCTCTTTTGAAACTGATCTATTTCGTTTCTGAAGTCCTTGCGTCGTTTGGACTTGCCTATAGGAAATTGCAAGTTCTTCGTTTATCAGCTGTAAGGGGAACCGTGACGCATTGGAGACCGAACTCAAAAATCAATTAGGTGCCGCGGGATCAGCGCTGTCGCTTCCATTCGGTTGAGAAGGGCCGGAGAGTGGCGCATCCTTCTTTCGGAAGCCATGGCCAACGCCGTAAGCAATTTCGCCTGTGTTTACTTCGTCCCCAGGCGAATTCGCCAGAAACTCAGCATAACTTTGGTTTCTGTTGCGATGTAAGTAAAGCAAGTACAGGACTATTGTGACCAAAACCAAATACGGAATCGCGCGGGCAAGGTCGAAATTCGAGTATGGAGCATCGATTCCCGGCACGACACGAGTAACGAAGTGGTAGTATAGCACGATGGCTACGATCCCAATCCCTAGAAAGTATTGGATTCGCAGATGAAATATCATTCGGTTGTGGGGTCGATGCGAACCCCAGTAGTAGTGAATTCGCCGGAGATCAGCTGGTTCCAGGAATTGCCGCTCAATATTTGCAATTATCGCAAGGTTCCGGTTGTACCAGTACGAAGCGTCACATAAGTGTGCAAACAGCCACCCGGCGATTAGCAGAATCAAGGCCGACGCGATATCAAGCGGAATCACGGCCTTCTCGACCAAAGCAAGAACAGCAAAAGCACCAACCAGGACGCTGATAGACTGCCAAACAACCATGATGTGCCGATTGATGTCATTGAACATCTGGTCGTACATTTGCAGCAGCAGCGTTTCGCGTCTTCCGTTCATTCATCACCTCGCCGGCCTTTGTAGGACTTCCAAATTCGGTTGATGTTTCTGAGGGATTCACGAAGACATCGGTCATACCCGCCTTCTGGATGTGGCTTGAAGCGAGATCCGTCGAAATAGTCTCCAAAAGCAGCGTCGAGCGTAAAGCGGTTACAATCGAACGATACAACTTGCATTTGTTTTGCAAGCTCTCGCTGGACATCGGGACGGCCGCCAAGCAAATGGACTGGCCGATCGAAATAGCGAGGTGGGATTCGGGTGCCGCCGTACTTTGTGGGCACCGAATAGCCAAGCAAGAACTCCGTGGGGATTGCCTCGTCAAGCTTGGATTTCAACCGAGTGCATTTTGGAACCACAACGACTTGCTCTGCGTAGTCAAGCAACTCGTAGGCTTGATCAATCACGCGTTCAACCTGGGAAGCGTGCTCGATATCCCTGGCGACCGTTACCAGTGGCTGGCATGCACGCGCCGCGGCAACGTGGCATTGAAAGGAATAGTCCTTCCAGTTAATGTCCAAAAACCCAAGACGATCGAACTCGCGCACGTCGCGCAAATTTGTGTATCTTGCGCCTGGAAGCCAGCCAAATCTGCGCGCAATTCGGATTGCTTTCTTGCTGTGGTTGAGAAATCTAAGAACTTGCACACTGTGCCCCCAGGAGGTTGAATTTGCCCCAATGGCTGTAGGTGGATGTTTTCGATCCAAATAATTCTAGGCGAGCAAATTGTTGAATTGAATAAGTATGCCAAGAAAACAGAGCAAAGCAGCCTACAACTGCCCCATCGCGGCAACCCTCGACGTGATCGGCGGCAAATGGAAAGCCGTAATCCTATTCCACCTTTTTGAAGACGAAGTACTTCGATTCGCGCAGCTTGGCCGAAAGATACCGAACGTCAGCTAGCGCGTCCTTACAAAGGAGCTCCGAGAGCTCGAGCGAGGCTCGGCTCCGCAATGGTGCCCAACGATACCGAAGTGACCCGATGTCTCGCGCGAACGGCCTAGCGGAAGTTAAAGTTCAAGAATGGACTCGCTGGTTCCGAGCTAGCAAGTGGCGCTGACCTCGGCGACCAAGTTGGTAGTAAGCCGCGACGACATACAGCACTCCGCGAGGAAGGTCGCAACGCCGATTGTCAACGCACCCCTTCTTGACGAATCGAAGAGTAACGCGGCGCGAGGTCCCGGCGAAACTCCGTTGTGGACATTCCCGCGAAGCGGCGGAACTCGCGGGCGAAATGAGCTTGGTCGCAATATCCGCTCTCGCAGGCAATTTGCGCAAGCTTCACGCATTCGTTGTCCTGAATCTTTCTCATGGAATAGCGAAATCTCGCTACTCGGCAGAAGTCCTGCGGGCTCATGCCGATTTGGGATCGAAACAGCCGCAGCAATTGCCGTTCTTGCAAGGCTGCCTCCACAGCGATGTCCCGAACGGTGATTTGGCCGCTCGTGGAACGCACGAGTCGAATCGCTGTTCGCAGTTGCGGGGAAATACGATTCTTGATTGCCTTTGCATGCAAGCTCGCGGCTAGTCTCCAAAGCACGTCCTCGCTGGGATTGATCGTAAGTTCGGGAAAGGCGCCGCCTGTGTATTGAGAGAGGACCTCTTTCACGGCCTCAGATTCCAATGGAAAAACCGAATCGCCCCAGGGTCTTTCTGCGACGCATGTTAGGTCCAGCCAGCGCAACTTCAACGAAAACCAACTCCCCGAGCCTAGAAAGCGGATCTTGATCGGCTGTAGGATTGGCCCCAAGACAAAAGCGTTCGGTAGCCGTAACGGTCGTTTGCCTGGCTCGATCAGCATACCCGGTGCACCACGGCGGATGACGACATCAAGGTAGCCATCGGGCAGCATTGGCAAGACTTGGTCGGGCGTTCGGTCGACTGTGAGCAGCCAGCAAGACTCAATAGATCCAGTTTCGCGCAGGATCTTCTGGTCTTGATATCGAAGTGCTGACATATGCGAGCGGTCACTAAAGTGGTAGGTGCATTCGAGTGTATCGTCGCCGCTCAGACCTCCACGCGGCCAACCAACCTCAAACGACTATACTCAGTCGGAGGTGCTCAAGATTCGCCGATGTCGGATGGATACAATACAAGGCGGGTTAGAGGTGCCAAAATAGTGCCTGCAGAGTTTGGCATCAGGATCAACGCTAAGAGGTCTACAACATGCGATGCGGCCATATCTCGCTGTGGATTATCATGGTTGTTCAATTGGCAGCAAATGTTGCCAACGCCCAGCCGCCAAGTAGGCGACCTCCGTCGAAAACTTTGCCTGACTGGGCGCAAACCTCGTGGATGGCGCGGCGCAACGCTGTGCCGGAGTGGGCGCTGACGAGTGCAAACGTGATTGATGTCACGAAGGGCAGAGTATTGAAAGGCGTCAACGTGATCGTGGCCGGCGATATGATTTCGCGCGTCACAACAGAACCGGTCCCTCCAGAAATGCGGACTGTCGACATTTCTGGGAAATACGTCATTCCCGGTTTGTTTGACTTGCATGCGCACATCCAGACATCTCCAGGCGCGAGCCCCGATTCTGAAGAAGGAGCGATTGTGCTGCGCCAGTTGCTGGATCATGGCGTCACCACCGTCCGCGCACTTCCGCTGTTGAGCGAGTACGCAACTCAGGTGTCCGCGCTCGTTGCTACCGGACGTGTCGCTGGGCCCACAATCGTGCCCGCCAGCGGTGTCTTTGAACGAACGCCGCAGCGCACATCGTGGGGATTCGGCGATCCGGAGACTGCCCGAGCGTGGGTTCGCCGGGAGGCCCTGAACGGCACGCGCTGGATCAAGGTCTACAACAGCATGGATGAAGCAAGCCTGACTGCGATCATCGAAGAATGCGACCGATATGGGATGCGCGTCTGTGGTCACACCGAGGACGTGCCACCAGCTTTGGCTGTGCAACTGGGGATTGGCACCTTGGAGCATGTTGTCAGCTTTCCACTTTCTTGCCTGGCCGATGGAGCCGAGCGGCCAAAGGGGTTGGGCCTAGTTGAGAGAACGATCTCCCGCTGGAAGCAGGTGGACGACGAACGCGCCGAACAACTCATGCGGAACATGAAGCACCGTAACGTTGGTTGGGTCCCAACGCTGGTCGTGTTGGAACAAATCGCTGAACAAGGCGGACGTGAACGGGGTCTGCAACTTCAAGAAGGCGACGCTGCAGAAATGCACAACGTCATAATCCAGGCAGCTGAGAAAGCCGTGGCTTTTCACCGCATGGGGGGACTCGTCGGCATGGGAACAGATTTTCCCGTAGACAATGTACCGATTGGAGAGTCCGTGCATCGCGAACTGGAACTTCTCGTCAACGCCGGCGGAGCCACGCCCGCGGAGGCGCTGCAAATTGCTACGATTGAGTCGGCTAAGATTCTTGGATTTGGCGAAATGCTTGGGACCGTTAGCGACGGAAAACAAGCAGATCTCGTCGTTCTCGAGCGCAATCCTCTCGAAGACATTTCCGCGACCCGTACAATTGCTTTCGTCGTACATTCCGGGCGAATGCACAAGCCAGGTGGAAGTGATGATCCCAAACGACGACCATAGGGTGGCGACTTTCTATTGATTCTGGGAAGCACGCACGGACTGAGGCACCCTCAGCCAAACTGAAGGTGCTATTTGAATGCGATCTGCTGACGCGGCATTTTGAAGGTCGTCGTCGGGGCACTTCGGCACACTAGGACCGGGATTTCGGTGCAGTTGCTTCAAGCCAACTTCAATCTAGAGGGCTTGAGCGCTCCCAATGCACACGTAGCGATTCGCAAAATGAAGCGGCCTGCAATCTTACATGGCGATTCGCCTTTGCCCTGGTCGACAGGCACGGGTAATCAAGTGTGGAACATGCTCTCGTCTTGCCAGGCCGGCAACTTAAGGGCAATCGTGGAGTTATTATCCGAGAATCCGGAATTGGTGCGCTGCCAACATAATTATCGTTCGCCACTCTATTTCGCCGTGCTCGAAAACCAGATTGACGTTGCCAAGCTCCTCCTCGAGCGCGGCGCCAACCCCTTCGACATCCATACGGATGACTCAATGTTGGAAGTCGCGTCAATGCGCGGATACGGCGAAATGGAGCGGCTGCTACGGAATTCACTCCTGCACCAGTTCAACGCGTCCGAAAACGGCGAGCCCTTAGCGCAAGCGATTCGCGAAGGTGACCTGAGCCGAGTTAAGAAAGTGTTAGGCGAGTCGCCAGAACTCTTGGCGGCGGGAGACCAGCGTTCCAATCAGCCCATCCATTGGGCCACGATGACGCGCCACCTTCCTATCCTCGAAGAATTGCTCGACCGTGGCGCGAACATCGACGCCCAGCGCTGTGACGGTGCGCGGCCGATTCAATTGACCAACGGTGATTATCATTTCCGCAGCTGGAGCGACGCTACCCACGGTCAGACCGTCGAACCAAGCGAAGCTCTGGAATACTTGCGCTCTCGCGGCGCCTTCGTTGACATTGCGACAGCGGCGAGCATCGGAGACCTTCCGAGAGTTAAGGAACTGTTGCAAGCTGATGAATCGCTAGCCAACAGTGTCTCTGAATATCTGACATACTACCCATGCTCGGGATCGCCTCTCAGAAATGCCGCGGGAGCGGGCCACGTGGAGATTGTTAACATCCTTCTGGAGGCGGGAGCAGACCCAAATCTGCGCGAAGAGGGAATCGCGCCGCGCGGCCACGCTCTCTATTCAGCAGTTGCGGCGGGACACCATACAATCGCGGAAATACTCTTGCAGCGGGGCGCTTTCCCAAATCCTGAGGTGGAGAGTTCCGGCGACGCCCTCTCTCGCGCCATCGCAAACAAAGACAAGAAGATGCAAGACCTGCTTTGCTCCTACGGAGCAGCGCAGAATGTGGACATTCTTGCTTACTACGGCGACGTTCAAACTGCCGCAGCGGTGTTTGCAGCCGATCCCCAAAAAGCGAGCGACCCGCAAGCCCTCGTGAATGCAGCTGGCCAGGGCCATGCCGCTTTCGTCAAGTTGTTGTTGCGATACCAACCTGATCTACCGCTTCGTGGTCAGTTGGAGCAGCCACTCCTGAGCTCAACGAAACACTCTTCATGCATGGTCTTGATCCAAGCCAATCAGATTGGCTCTCGATCACTCCCCTCCATTGGTTCGCAAAGTCCGGTGACGAGGCCCAGGCGAGAATATTCCTGGAGCATGGCGCAGACGTCAATGCGCGCGAAGAGGAGCATCGGTCTAGACCGCTGGCATGGGCGGCAAAATTCGGCCAGCTGCCAATGGTTAAGCTGTTCTTGGACTACGGTGCGGCTGTCAGTTCATCCGACGACCAACGTTGGCAAACGCCGCTTGCTTGGGCGGAACGACGCGGGCACAGGGCGATCGTTGAGTTCCTTAGCGCCACTTAGGACTCTATCGGGATTAGTGGCGATCGGTCCTACACGACACTACTGGAGTCTGACGGAACAGGTCGTGAACACGTCGTGAACACCTGTGAGTTTGAATCGACTTGGTCTGTAAGCTACGGACAGGACATGTCGCAAGCGGCGTTGGCCAAGTAAGAGAGGCGAGCACGCGTTCCGAAATGCGAGTGCGTCCCAACGTGGCACGCACCACTCGAAAGTCAGACGACGCTTCGAGGAGCTCAAGAGCTTCCCGAGGCGAACTCGCGAAGTATCGCTTTGTCGAAATCCCGAAGGGCGCGCATCGAGTGCAAAGCCTTCTTTGATAACACGAAAAACAACCCGTTCAACCCTGACCCGACGGTTAAAGTCCGGTGGGGCAAACGGACACTGCATGGCGGATTGTCTTGAACCGCGAAACGCTGTCGTGCAGTTGAAATCGGAGACTGACCGTGGGACGAGTGCATGCGGATCGAAGCGTGGATGCATTCAAAGCAGATATGTTGAGGATAGTGCGGCGATCGATGCAAAGACCTACTTAGGTCACGCGTGCCCGGTGCAGCGCGAGTCGACGCCTATGTCGAAATCTTGAGCGCGCAAGGTAGATTCTGACAGCCAACAGCACATGAATCAGCTGATATATGGTGGGATGCGGGTGGCACAACAATTGCAAAACGTGCCGGAATGAACCAGCGAATTTGTGGTTGTGGAGTTGCAATGCCAAAGTCAAAAGTCTCCAAGAAATGCCGTCGCGCGTTTACTTTGGTAGAGTTGCTTGTCGTCATCTCTATCATCGGTCTCCTAATCGGATTGTTGTTGCCTGCAGTCCAGGAAGCGCGGGAAGCCGCTCGTCGGACGGAATGCAAGAATAACATTCACCAGATAGGCCTCGCCGTTCACAACTACGAAATGGCTCAGGGGATTCTTCCACCGGGCGCAGTGGTTGATCTCTCGGTGACTTCAACCGGCAACAATGGCTCGTGGGGAGTGCATGGCCGCATCCTGCCGTACCTGGAACAAACCAACCTCGGATCCCAAGTTGACCTTTCCGTAGCGTGGGACTTCCAGACAGCCATTAATGATTTCCCTGTGCCAGTCTACGCGTGCCCAAGTGATCCCGAGGCAATGTTTGTGCGGGACCCAGGCAAAGGGAAGGTCTGGTTGTGGCCTACAACCTATGGCTTCAACTATGGGCCTTGGTTCGTGTTCAATCCACAATCTGGCGCTGGAGGAACTGGCGCTTTCCATCCGAACTCACACATCCCTCTGACGGCGATCACCGACGGCACATCGAGCACATTGCTCCTGGCAGAGGTAAAAGCCTGGACAAGCTATGTCCGCAACGCTGGTCCGGCTTCAACAGCCATGCCAACGACTGTCGCCGAAGTTGAGGCGATCATCGCTGCCTCTGGTGGCCAATTCAAAAACACCGGACATACCGAATGGCCCGATGGCCGCGTTCACCACTCCGGCGTAACGACCACGCTACCGCCAAATACGGAAGTGCACTTCGATTCTCCAAAGGGTGTAACGACCGAAACCGACTACAACTCGTGGCAAGAGGGGAAGAACGGCCGCGCCGGCAGTCCAACCTATGCGGTCATCACCTCTCGAAGCTTCCATCGCGGTATGATCAACGTCAGCATGCTCGACCTATCCGTGCACACTGTTAATGGCAAGATTGACCCCGATATCTGGCGCGGGATGGGCACTCGCTATGGCGGCGAGATTATTGGTGACTTCTCTCGGTAGCAAAAGAGTTAATTCTGCAAGTCTTGCTCAGGTCGCCGCATCTGTGCATCGTAGCGATTGCAGGCTGACCGCCCAGATCGTGAAAACTTCGTGAATGCCTGTGAGGATCGGATCAAACTGCGACGGACGAATTCCTCGATCGTTCCGGCTAAGCGTTGGCCGTGTGCGACCAATCACAATTTGACTTCCCATCAGTCAACCGATTCCGCGAATGCGAGAAAGTAATCGTTCGGATCCTGAATTCCGAACTCTCGCATTCCGTATTCCATTACTTCGGATCCCCAGACGAATTCAACTTTTCCACGGAATTCATCTGCCAATGCCTCCACACTCTCCGGATACATGTACAGCGTGCCACTGAGCGACGGTGTTGCGAGAGTTCCGCTCGGTGCCTCCGTGTGGAATTGCAAAACAATGGAATCTCGCCGAACTTCCGACCACGTTGCACTGGTCGATTCAGGGGGACCTCCCGTTTGTTCAAACCCAAGAAGTTTATAGAATGACAGGGTTTGGTCCATGTCCCGCACCAACAGTGCGGGCGTCAAGCGAGGGCTCAGTGTTGTTCTCACCATGTTCGTGCTGTTCGAAGTCAACGGTGCTACCGGACCGAATGTCAGCCTTCGGCGCATGTATGGTCACTGCCGATCCGTGGTGATACATCGGCGACGTAACCGCAAAAGCAAAGCGTGTAGCCATTACAGTCGCGGATGGAAAACTCGCGCAGGCCCCACGGTTGGGTCGTTGGAAGAGCAAGAATATCGACGCCAAGCTTTTGATAGGTGGCGAACAAGCCATCAACGTCGTGTCCAACGTGAATGCGGAATTGACCTCCGAATCCCTTGACCGACGTACCGCCCGTCTCGCCAAAGTGGATGAACACCGGATCGCCATAAGTGCGATCCCCTTTCTTGACTCGCGCATGCATGGGCGGACGGCGGTCGATGAAGTCAATTTCAAAACCAAGAACATCGCGATAGTAATTCACGGTCGCCAGAGCGCCAGCAACCGGTAATTCTGGTTGCAGTCCATGGAATTGATGCTTTGTTCCCAAATCGCGATTGCGCTGAGGGTCGGCCAATGACAAGTCTCCGTCGCTGTGTTTCGAAGGCGATCGAACGCGCTATGGCACCTTCGACTGTGCCTGGAGCGTTTCAACGACATGACAGCGATCCTGTTTCTCTTGCGCACGGCATTTCTTCAGCGCCGACTTTAAGACGCGCTCGATGGATCGCAGTGTTTTCTGTCGCTCTGCAATGTCGCTGAGTCGTGCCTCGATCATGTCTTGTACTGTTCCACATGGCGGTGCGCATGACGCGCTGTTGGCTATCAACGCTTTGATGTCGTCAAGCGTAAAGCCGATTTCCTGCGCAGATTTCACGAACCTAAGCTCGTTAAGTGATTTTGGGCCATACAGCCGATAGTTGCTATAACTTCGACCTTCCGGCGTCACGAGTCCAATCCTTTCGTAATAGCGAACGGTCGTGGTCGGAACGCCGGCGAGGCCGGCCAACTGGCTGATTGTATATTGGCGTGACATCTCCGCTCCGACAAGAAAGCTTGATTGATCACGGAATCGGCTTGACCTTACACTCAGGTACAACCTCGATAATACGTGGTAGCGGACAGGCGCTCAATGAATCTCCGGAACTTATTACGTGCTAGTGTGACTACGCACATCCTCAATCCCAAACGGTTTGGCATGACAGAGCGAGCATTCATTACGACAACAGTTCTCCTCGCGACCCTAACGCTAAACGGTTGCGGCCACGAAGCGCCTTCGACTAGCGCTGCTTCTTCGACGGAGCAATTGACAACGGTTCATCTGCGCATTCACGGGTTTATGAAAAGCAACAGCGGTGCAACATGAATGGCCTGACCGAACGCGGTCAAAGAGGCCCTGGAAGGGTCTGATGCTGTTAGTCATGTTGAAATGAAACTCGATCGAGACGTATTTGCGATCACGTTTGATAACGGGAAATCAAGCGTTGAAGGATTGAAATCGATTGTCCGGAAAGCTGGCTACACTTCTTCCGCAGCAACAGAGGAAAACGCATCCCGCACCCGCGGATTTCCCAGCGGCAAACGGTCAGATGATCCGCTAATCTCCAGAGCGTTGGCTAGAGCCCAAGCTGAGAACAAGATTGTTGTTCTCGACTTTCAAGCAGTGTGGTGCGTGCCTTGTAAGCGCATGGAACAGGAGACGTTTGCAGACCCGGCAGTCGTGCAGCTTCTCCAGCAGACTGTTTTCCTACAGGTCGACACTGACGAATATCCTGAGCTAGCAAAACAGTTTGGCGTCGTAGGGCTACCCGATATTCGATTTCTGGCCCCAGACGGCAAAGAGCTGCTGAGAATGACTGACTTTCAGGATGCTCAGCTATTTGGCGAAACGCTGGGTAGAATCCTCGATCGCACATCAGATGCGCCCATTGATCAATGACAGTGCACACATTCGTGTGTCGTTCAAACCGAAGAATCGAAGCAACAAATCCCAAGCTCAGGAGAGAGCAATATGAAAAAGAGCATGATGATTGTTGGTTTGGCAGCAGCAACTGCGTTGGGTTGCGGCCGATCATCGAGCGACGTGTCCTCGGCAGAGCTAGCGAAAAGTCAAGTCATCGATTCTGCTGAGCTCGTATTCAATGTCGAAGGCCTAACGTGAGGTGCCGTAAGCGGCCTCGGCTGAGGCTCTCGCTTAGCACCCGTGTTGGTGCAGCTGAACAGAATCGATGGTATCGAAGCTTCGTCGACAAATACGGCCGGTACTCTCGTTCATGTTGACCTCGCCGAAGGGGCGAATTCGGCGGCCATCGTCGCGCAATTGGAAGCCTTGTTCAAAGAGCAAGGTCGCACAGCGGTTCGTCTTCTAGGCGACGACCTCGCTACCGCACTGAATGACGAAGAATGGCGCGAAGCCAACCAAGTCCACGAACTGTCAGAAATCGAGTTTCGCACGGTGTTTCTGCGTCGCGTTAAGCAATTTGCCGAGACAGCGACACTCGCTCCAAGTACAGCAGACCAGCTCGTCAGGTGGTCCAACGAGGTACTTACGAAGACCCCCAAGTCGAATGCGAATACCGATTGGGCAAGCGTCTGTAGCAGCTTAGAAAAAGCCATGCTGAATCGAGCTGCCCAAGTGCTATCCGAGGAGCAATCCCGAGAACTTGAGCGCGCCCTCCAAGCGAACGTTGGCGCGTAGACAACATGGCGCGATGAATCTGAATTAGACACCAGCCAGTATGGCTGCTGCCGCCCACCGTTTTCGGGCTCGGCGACTTAGACGTTGCTTCTCGCGCGGATCTGTTAAGCGCTACCGCCGGCGATTTGCTGCTTTCCTCGGCGTTTGTATACATACGCGGCAACCCTAGCATTGCGGAATTTGTCTTGACCTTGCACTTAAGTGCAACCTCGGGAACATTAACCGATTGACAGCGACAATTTGCCGAATGTTCAGCATCACTCCCGTTTCTTGTTGTCGTTTGGCGGCACCAAACTGCGTAGATCGCCCACACCTGCGCAGCTTTGGTCCTTGCCCGCAGGTCGCGAACACGTCGCGAACACCTGCGAGGATTGGCCGATCCTATCGCAGACCGCAATCGTGGAGCTTACCGGTTTGGTGGCTTACTTCATGCTGGCAAACTTCTCCAACCGCCTGCATTTGCTGATTCTGATCGCCTCGTTACTTGTTTACGGGACGATCGCAATGGCGATCCTTGCATTGGGTAGCCACGTGAGCGTTTGTACGCAACGTGTCCTGCGAGCAATCGACATCGTCAACACAAACGGTCCTGAGAAGGATGAGTAGCCCTCTCGTCAACGCGAAGTTGTTTGTCGCGCGCATCGTCGCTCACGAGCGGATGATCTTAGTTCAGGGAGTGCGCGCCGCGCTGCGATTGCACTTTCGAGTGTCGGGATCAAGCGGCAACCGTTGCGAAGCTTTCGCGTGGCGGCACGATCTTGGTGCCACCAGAGAGATCCTTGCGATTTTCTTTCTCTTGGCTGTTATCGAAGTGAGCGCCCTCGTGTACCTGACTTATCCTATGTTCCCGCCACTGGCGATTTTCCTGGCGATCGCGATGGCGTACACCTCGATCTGGACGATCGGAGACGTTGAAGCAGCACAACGAAGCCGCATTCAACTCCTAGCATCCGAGATACGAGTTGAATATGGCGTGGCCAAAAAGATTGCGGTGCCCATACATTAGATTAAGGCTGTAACGCCGTGGCAAGTCGTCGTTGATGCTCACTCGGTTGTTCAGGCTCATTCTCCGATGGTTGAGCCGAACGTATTGATCTACTTGCAGCTGCCGGTGCTTGTCGAAGGCCGATTCGGCCACACAGATTCTGCGATAGTCGTCGCAATTAAAGTCCAGGATGCAGTGTCGTTCCGAAATCAGATCCGGGACGCTATTCAACGCCATGGTAATTCTCACCCAAACGGAGAATAGGAATGCGTACAGCCATTGCAATCTCGGTAGGCTTTGCCGTGCTTGGCCTGACCTATGCTTGGGAGTTCATATTGATCGCCGTTTGTCTGGGTGAAGATGGGACTTTTGCTGGAACCTCGTACCGACCAAGCAGCGCTTGGATTACTCTGAACCTCTTGGCGGGATTCTTCGCCGGGCTTGCCGGAGGAGCGGTGTGCACCCTTATTTCACGGGGCCGATGGCGCACAATTGGCGTGCTGTGTTTGGTTGTTGGTGTACTCTCCGTGGGCGAGTCCGTTGCCAAAGAAGTCATCGTGTCGGCTGAGAACATGACGGAGCAAAGGCTGCCTACAGTCAGCATCTGGACTAGTTTGGGTAAGCTCGTCGAACCTCGGTTCATGCACTTCGCTAACCCAGCTGTGACGATTGCCGGCATCATCGTTGCGTCGGCGATCCAGCGTTACTGACAGCAATGAGACTATCAAGCAGCGCCGTCGTTAGAACTTCCTCCAAGGCGCGCGAATTGGGGCCGTCCGGAGCGAGCGGATAAGGTTCGCGTCAACCCATTCCTGCCGCAATGCAGTTTATTGAACGCTAGTTCGCAATGGTCAGTTCGCTACGCATTCAAAGCTGCAGTTATTGGGCCAGCTCCTCCTATCGCTACATGGCAAACCGGCCACTCTGCGGACAAGTTTGGATCTGCAATACGGCTGGGTTGCAGTTCAATCACTGCGACGTGAGCGTACGCACGCATCATCTCGTCGATGTCATATTCGCGCGCGTGCATCCGGTCGATCACATTTCTTTCGCCGCGGAACCGGCCAGAGTGCGATACCAGGCTTCAGCCATGACCTTCATTCCCAACTCGTTTGGGTGCAGTTCGTCATCGTCGTAATACTCCGGAAACCCGTTGATCGTCAGCGACCAGGTATCGGGGCCCTCGTGCACGAACTCATGTCCCCGATCCAACAGTGCTTTGAGTGCGAACCGCTCGTTGCCCACCTCGGGCTCGACTGGCTTCTTATAGATGTGCATGCCAATCACAACATGCTCAATCCCGAAACCGTGCAGCCGCTTCGATAACTTTTCGAGAGCATTGGCGCCTGTCTGGATTCCCGATGCATCATCTACGCGCTTCACCGGACCGCGGCGATCCCCTGTGAACTGCAGCGATTGTTGGCATAGCGCAACTGTCGGTTTTGGAGCTTCGCCTAACAGGCGAGGAGATTCGCCGAAGAAGTCGCGCAGCATCCGTGCCACGGTTCTTTCATAGACTTCGCTTCCAGGAGCCGCGATCCACGTCTCAACAGGCGATCCTCCGACAACGGCATTTGCAACGTGATAAACGCGGCTACCACCGGAATGTTCGTCCAACATGTCCTGTAACATCGCCGGCCAAGCGTAGCTGGTCGAATAGCCATTGATTAAGAACGTCTTCTCAGCGCCATCGAGGGATGCGATTGGGCCGATTGTGAGCCGCGCGACTCATGTTTTCGAAGGACGCAAGCAGCCTGAGTTTGCGAATCAATGCAAGACAGTCGGCGCTGACAAGCCATGCCGTCAATTGAGCCGCGCCGTGAGGCCGCCGAATTGGTCAATGGTGCGATGCATCATCATACTTGTGGCCCGCTGGTAACTCTGCGGCTCTCCAAACCGCCGAACGATTCGGCAAAGATGTCGTCTTTCGGAATCTCCTCCTCCGTCTCCATCACTTGATGGTAGAGGTCGTCCGGCAATTCGCGAAAGCGTCATCAGTCCGTGAAGCGATATGGGCCAAGTGGCGCGCATCCCCTGGACTTCGCGTCGGTTCGAGATGGCCCGCATGAATTCCGAGTCAATCTCCATACCCATCATTTTTTGCGGCGGATAGCCAGGCGGCTGATTGCCCGCGGCCGCGGTCGAGACCTCCGCCGGCGGTCGCGATTCCAGATTGTCGAGATAGCGGTCCTCCAAGACACCCTCGCGGATCCGCGGTCCCACTTGGATCAAAAAACGGGTTGTACCGGTTGTGAGCATTTGGCCACGCGGGATGTAGCGACCCTACCGATTCCGTCGATAGAAGCAGGTGGGTGTCCGCGCTTGCTGTGCCGCGATCCATGTGTGTCAAGGAGAAGACCTGTGTACCGCGACGTTCCGACGATTGTCCTACTTGCTGTTCTCGTCGCTGCTGGCGGTTGTGCAACGGACCGACTTCATCATGCCGCTGGCAACCGCGGAACGAGCGAGGCAGTCGCGACCGAGAAAGGTCGAATCACGAACAATGGGCAGGGCGTCGATTCTGACAGCAGCGAAATGCGACTTGCCTCACATCAAGAGGAAACGTCACCGCCGCACGCACATATCGAATTGGTGCCTCCCCCTGTCATCGCAGCCGAATCACCGGAGCAATTGACGTTGGATGATGTGGAGGGGATGGCGATGGCCAGTAACCCAACCCTTGTGCAGGCCACAGCCCAGGTTCGAGCTGCAAGAGCGGCTGCCTATCAGGCGGGACTTTATCCCAACCCGATTGTCGGCTACGAAGGCGAATACGACAGCATTGGGCCCGGTCCCGACGAAACGTGGAACGGCGGCTTCATCGCCCAGGAATTGGTTACCGGCGGCAAGCTGCGACTCAGTCGTGCCAAGTGGGCCCAGCGGAGCAGGATTGCCGAGACCAACCTACACGCACAACAGCATCGCGTAATGAATGACGTTCGCGCCCAGTTCTACCGCACGCTGGCAGCACAGCAGCTCGTCGAAGTCTCTCGCGAATTTCTGGCCAACGGTGAGGACAATCTGCAAACGAACCGGGAGATGCTGAATCTCGGCCAGATGAACCAATCAGGTCTGTTGCGAGCGGAAGTTGATCTTCAACGAGACCGCTTAGCACTCAAGCAAGCCGAATATGAACTCGATCACGCATGGCGCACCCTGACTTCCTTGGTTGGTATTCCCGAACTGGCACGAACATCACTAACGGGCTCGCTAGAGCCACACGAAGCACCGCTCGACTGGGATTCAGCGTTGCATCAGGTTCTTTCGTGCAGTCCGGAACTACAAGCCGCGTGGCAGAAGATTCGGCACGACGAGATCACAATCCAACGGGAACGTGCCGAACCGATTCCCAACCTGATCGCCAGTGTGACGAGCATTCGTAGTCCTGTCGCTGACACCACTCAGACGACGTTTAATCTGGGCCTCCGACTGCCCGTGTTTGACCGCAATCAGGGCACCATCAGCCAAGCGAGGGCAGACTTGATGCAATCCAGCGCGGAAGCTCGCCGGTTAGAATTGGAATTGCGGACCCGTCTGGCGACGCAGTATCGCATCTATCAAACAGCCTGGCAAAAGGTCCAAGATTACGAAACAACCATGTTGCCCAAAGCCAAGCAGTCATACGATTTGCTGCACGAAAGCTATAAGAATCGTCGTGCCGCTTGGCCCGATGTGCTAATGGCACAACGTCTGTACCTCACACTGAAAGCCGAACAAGTCGGCAACCTGACAATGTACCGCGAAAGCGACGTGGCGATACGAGGCATGTTGCTGAACGGTGGATTGTCTATTCCACCTGGGCCTGTCGGCGCCGGTCACATCGACGCGGTTCCGAAACCACGGTAATCATTCGAAATACGAAAAGCTGAATAGGAATAATAGAGTGACAACATGTCCAATTACCAAGATCGTAGGAACTTTCTCGCGCAAGGCGTCGCTGCTACCGCAGGATTCTTAGCCGCCAACACCGTTTCGGCTCAGGAACCAGCCGGAGGGGGCCAGTCCATCGACGCAGGCGCGACTCAAGTTGCTCGGGAAGGCCAAGACGCGTTCCCCCGAACTCACGTCGGGGTTGGTGGACCGGTCGGCAGCCCAACCGATCGGGGTAAGCTCGTGGCTGGGCTCCGCAATGCAGGACTCCCGCCCGTCGAGGTCACGACGCCAGATCTCGTCAAGTTGAAGGGCGAGATGATCCGCGGAGCACGCGAATTCAACCTTCGCGCGACGCCCGCCCGCCGGGAATTGCTTCCCGGCATCTGGATGGACGCCTACGGCTACAACGATCTGTTTCCGGGGCCGGTTCTGGAGATGAACCAGGGGGAACGCGTACGCATTGTGTTTCGAAACGACTTGCCGGAAGAGACGACTTTACACCCTCACGGGCTGGAGCTTCCCGTCAACATGGACGGCATACCAGCGGTGACACAGGACTACGTGCAACCCGGCGGGACTTTCGTCTACGAGTTTGACGTGCATCAAGAGGGCAGCTTCTTTCTTCATCCCCACGTCGCCATGCAGGAAGCGATCGGAATGGTCGTTCCGTTCATCATTCACCCGAAAGTGGCGCACACGCCGATTGTCGACCGTGACTTCGTGCTGGTAACCCAGCAGTTTTCCATCCTTCCCAATGCGACCGTTCCCAACAGCAACGCGATGGATTGGAATTTCCTAACGATCAACGGTCGGAGCGGGCCTTACACCACGCCGTTAGTTTGCAAGCTGGGTGAGCGCGTGAGAATTCGCTTCATCAATTTCAGCACGCTGCACCAGCATCCCATGCACCTGCACGGACACACTTTCTGGATTACCGGAACAGAAGGCGGACGCATCCCCGATAGCGCCTGGATTCCCAGCAACAACGTGGTCGTTGGTGTCGCCCAGTCGCGAGACGTCGAGTTCATTGCGA
The DNA here is from genome assembly GCA_937982665.1 of uncultured Planctomycetales bacterium. Lineage (GTDB taxonomy): Bacteria > Planctomycetota > Planctomycetia > Pirellulales > S012-138 > CALJLD01. The sequence continues at coordinate 3,821 of CALJLD010000036.1, read as the reverse complement.
ATAACCCGGGCGATTGGGTGCTTCACTGCCACATGTTTCACCACATGATGAACCACATGGTTTCTCAGGTTGGCCCGATCATCAGGCAGCAGGAAAACGATCACGGCTTCCGCGTTCCAGGCTATCCTCAGATCATGAAGGGGATGGCCAGCATGAATATGGAAGGCATGAACATGGACGGGCATCGGCAGCACGAATCGATGCCGGAAATGACCAGGAACGGCACTGACGACTACAGCATGAGAATGACCATGGAAGAAATGCGTAAGATCACCAGCCGCCGCGAAACGCACGGGATGCGTGAAGGCTGGTACAAAGGAGTCCACGGGCTTTTCACAGTACTGCGCGTGCTGCCGCCAGATCTGTTTGACAAGCTTATGAACACCAACGAACCGATCCCGCCAAACTCAAGCACTCCGATGAATCCTCATCGTTCTAGGCCACATGGTTGAGCACGAGTGTTCCTATGTTTTTCGGTGAGTCGGTCTTGTACACCTGCCATCGGTCACCCCGCCAGCAAAAAACTGCAGCAATAGTAGCCAGCTCAACCGCGTTTTGCATCGTCAGGGATCTCGCGGTGGGCGTCATCGAAACGATCTGTGGGTTGGTCCGCATCATCGTCTCGATTGATTGGGTAACTGCCGACCGTGCCAATGAATGGTAACCAGAGCATCCAAAGCAGATGATTTGGCCGCCTTGTCACGAAACTGGGAAAGCTCGACTGTCATGTCCTGGTGCCCGTCCGTGGGCTGATCACGGTACGTTACCAAAAAGAAAATCTCACCACGGCAGATTGAAGCCGAAATCGCTGTTAGTTTCTCGTTTGATTACGGAGTGGTGGCACGCGGTGCATGTCGAGTGTGACAACCACAAGGCGTAGCAGTCGGTCCAATCCAAACGGGATTTGCACGTTACTGTGATTGAACATGGCTGTACCGTTGAGCAGCACTTCAAAAATCAATACAGCCAAGGGCGATGCACCCAGCACGACAATCGCGGCGCACTTGATACCGAATGACAGGACAATCTCGATGGTATGAAATCGCAGTCCAGTCGTGACATCAGAGTCCAAATCCGCATGATGCACCATGTGCAGCCGCCAAAGCGCCGGTAATTCAGTCGGACCAAGCGCCTTTGTCAGCCACTTCATCGGGCGTGACGTCTTCGTGCAAAAAATGTCAGCCATTTGAAGCCGACCAGCGGACTTTAGCACACGACAGACTTCTTGCAGTACCGTTGGTTTGTCGGTGCACAGATTAAATACGCCGTTCGTAATGGCGACATCCACGCTGCTGTCTTCAACGGTAAATCTTCAAGCTGTCCCTCGCGAAAGGCGACATTGCCCTCCCTCCCCGGGCACAACCCTTTTCATACCTCTTCTCTGTTGGCCGAAATCCAGAAGCAGAGTTGAGGCAACGACTTACAGATTCCGAGTCCGTTTCGGTCCCTGCTCAGCGAAATCAACCCTTTACGGAAAATCAGGGCTTGGTTAACAGCGAATGCGATATTTAGAGAGCGCGCGAAAGTTCTCTGTTTTGGAACTGAGAACGCGGCGGGCGCGCACATGACGGTTTGTCCTGAGCAGGCAAGAGTATTGTCCTATCCTCGCAGGACCGGGTGGCCCCGGGTGTTGCCACCGCGGGGCTCCCACAGATCCGTACGTGCGTGCATTAACGCATACGGTTCCTCTCATCATGGGTTCGCTGCGTGCCTGAACTTCGAGCGGACGGCGCGCGCGGGAGCAAGAGGATAGCGCTGGAGGATGGCACAGAACTTCTTCCACTTCAGCGAGCGGAGCTGGTTGCGGCGGTTCAGCCACTTGCGCCAGCGCCGCTCGACTTCGCGATGAAACCGTGACAAGGCCCCCGAATTCCCCGTAACTCCATAGTAAGCGTCGTGGCCGCGTAACTTCTGGTTCAGTTTCTGTTGTTGTTCGCTGATCGGAAGGTGCCGGTGGTGATTGCACCATCGGTCTATACTTCTTACTGCACGACTGAAGCGGTCTTTGGCGGTCTTAAGTTTGACAACCCAATAACCCCTTCGGGAGACAGCCCAGTAATGAGTGAATCCCAAGAGGTTGATCGTTCCTGGACGATTATCTGTCTCCTTTCGATCCTTGGTCTTGGTAGACGGCGGACGAAAGCGAACCAGTTTCGTCTTGGTGGGATGGCGTGTCAGGCCATACCTGCCGAATCGCTTCGGAAGAACTTCCATCACTCGATGGGCATCGCGTTCATCGCGAAACCCGACGACGAAGTCGTCCGCGAAGCGAATAAGATAGGCGTGACTCTTAAGCCGTGGCTTCACCTCGCTCTCGAACCAGAGGTCCAACACATAGTGCAGAAACACATTTGAGAGCATGGGCGAAATCACACCGCCCTGAGGCGTCCCGGAATCAGGGTAACTAATGTTCCCTCTTTCCATGACGCCCGCCTTCAGCCACTTGTCGATCAGGCGTAACAGCACACCGTCACGCACCCTGAGTCGGAGAAACTGCCTCAAGTGATGGTGATCCAAGTTGTCGAAGAACTTGCGGATATCCACCTCAAGCACCCAGCCACCTTTTGGCCGACAGTTCATCGACCGGTCTCGAAACGATTTCAACGCGTCATGTGCTGATCGCCTGGGCCGGAACCCATATGAACAGTCCAAGAAGTCCTGTTCATAGACAGGCTCCAACAGCATGACGACCGCACGCTGGAGAATTTTGTCTTCCAACGTGGGAATTCCCAGCGGACGTGTCTCAGTGCCTGAGCCGCCCTTAAGAATATGCACACGACGCACGGGCGGAGCTTTGTACGTGCCGGACTTCGCGCGATCGAGCAGGCTTTGAAGATTCGTCTCCAAGTCTTGCTCGTATTCGTCCGCAGTCACGCCGTCCACGCCAACAGCACCGTCTTTGCGTGTGCGTCGATACGCTTCTTTCAACCAGTCGAGGTCCATCAGATAGGCGAGCGAGGTGAAAGCCATCTCAGGTGACTGTTTCGCCAACGCTGCTATCCGTTTCTGTTTCGTGGACACGATTGTCGAATTTCGATGCATTCGTCGTGTTTCTCAGAAACGGTTCCATGAATCGGCGCCTCGCTTTCCTCCATTGGCTCCAACCGGGTGCTGTTCGCCAACTTCATCGGTACTATCAAGACGCTATGACGCCCTGCCGCCGTCTCGCCGCACTTCGTTTCCTTCGCTTGGCGGTACCTCGGTTGCACTCGTTGTTTCGCTCCTCGGCGGACGAGTGCGCCGCCAAGGCCTGGAGTTGTTGCCCGGTATCTCCATCCGGGAATTGCTGAGGAGCAGGCAGGGTTCTCCCAAGTTCCTGGGGAACCACAATTGTCCGTTTGCACATGTTCCACTCCGACGCCGGCAGGACTGCTTACACCAGACCAATTCAATGCAGCAACGTGGCCCTTGAACCCCCAAGTGCAAAGGCTCCCACGATTGGGTCTTTCGGCGCTCAATAGCATGGCTTTCGGACTCGCTGTCTACGCTTCGCAGTGCGGATTACTCCAACACCACGCAAGACTCGCTTCCAGTTGCTGGTCAGGCTCTACTGAACGGGCTTTCCACCCGCATGGTTCCGCTAAGAGGTTTCAGAGTTGTAAGCTACATCTCATCCTCCTCTACCAAGCTTGCTTGGCGCAATGGGGGCGACCGACGCTCGCTATGATCCAGGCTATCTATTAGAGCATGTGGAGGAGGAGCCATTGCATAAGTCCGCCTGTGACCTATTTCAAACGATGTGCTGCGGCCGCATCGCCAATCCACATACGGTTATGCCGCCCATCACACAGGGAGAATGCCGGTCTTATGCCAACCTCTTT